>CBFGQM010000340.1:0-5272 GCA_965650905.1 uncultured Streptomyces sp.
TCCCGGCGTCAAGGGCCGGATGACCGCCGCCTTCTTCAAAGGTGTCGGCCAACTGCCGGTGGACCGTTCCGGAGGGCGTGGCGCGGGCGAGGCGGCGATCAGGAGCGGTATCGACGTCATCGAGCGCGGCGAACTGTTCGGCATCTACCCCGAGGGCACGCGCTCGCCCGACGGGCGCCTCTACCGTGGCAAGCCCGGCGGCCTCGCGCGCGTGGCGCTCGCCACCGGCGCGCCCGTCATCCCGGTCGCCATGATCGACACCGAGAAGATCCAGCCGCCCGGCAAGGTCGTCCCCAAGCTGATGCGGCCCGGCATCCGCATCGGAAAGCCGCTGGACTTCAGCCGCTACCAGGGCATGGAACACGACCGGTTCGTGTTGCGGGCCCTGACCGACGAGGTCATGTACGAAATCATGAAGCTCTCCGGTCAGGAGTATGTCGACATGTATGCGACCGCCGCCAAACGGCAGATCGCGGAGGCGGCGAAGGCGGAGAAGCAGGAGCAGAAGCAGGCCGGTCAGGTTCGGAAGGCAGCCGAGAAGGCAGCCGAGAAGACGGCCGGTGAGAAGGCCGGGACGGACGACAAGGAGCGGTCCGGCTCCTAGACGCGTCCGTCAGGCGTGGGGGGATGGGGGGCATGGCCAAGCGCGAGAGAGTCATGAGGATGTCGGTCGAGCAGCCGCTGTGGCGCGCGCTCACCGCGTACCGCGTACTGACGATGTGCTACGCGATCGGGCTCTTCGTCGCCGCGTACGACAAGCTTCTCCGGCCCCAAGTGGCCGCCGTCTACCTCGCCGTGCTCTTCGTGTGGACCCTGGTGACCCTGCCCAGGGTCGCCAACGCGGCGAGCTGCACCAAGCGGTTCCTTGCCGCCGACCTGGCTGTCGCGCTCACCGGGATCCTGCTCACGCTGGTCGCGGATGGCCACGACCGGATCGTGGCCGGTGGCCCGACGCTGCCGTCGATATGGACCGCGGGCTCCGTCCTGGCCTTCGCGATCAAGGGCGGCTGGCGCTGGGCGGCCTTCGCGTCGGCGCTGGTCGGGGTCGCGAACGTCGCCGAGCGCGGGGCGCTCAGCCAGGACACGCTCCACAACGTATTACTGGTCTGGGTCGCCTCCATCGCCATCGGGTACGTCGTCGAAGTGGCCCGCGCCTCCGAGCGCGCCCTCGCCCGCGCCCTGGAGATCGAGGCCGTGACCCGCGAGCGCGAGCGGCTGGCCCGCGACATCCACGACGGCGTCCTCCAGGTCCTCGCCATGGTGCAGCGGCGCGGCTCCGCGCTCGGCGGCGAGGCCGCTGAGCTGGGGCGCATGGCGGGTGAGCAGGAGGTGGCGCTGCGCACGCTGGTCTCGGGCGGACTGCCGGCCTCCCGGATTTCCGAGGGCGCGGCCCAAAGAGCCGTGGTGCGCGCGGTGGACGCACCCAACGCACCCGACGCACCCGACCAAACCCATGAGTCCGACGATTCCGACGCGGGCGGCCCCTGGGACCTGCGTACCCTGCTCGCCCCGTATGCCACCGCGAAGGTGACGTTATCCGAGCCGGGCGTGCCTGTGCCGCTCGCCCCGGCCGCGGCGAGGGAACTGGCGGCTGCTGTCGGCGCCGCCCTGGACAACGTCCACCGGCACGCGGGCGAGGACTCCCGCGCCTGGATCCTCGTCGAAAACGAGCAGGACGCGGTGATCGTGACCGTCCGCGACGACGGCCCGGGCATCCCGGAGGGCCGCCTCGCCCAGGCCGAGAGTGAGGGCCGCCTCGGGGTGGCCCTGTCCATCCGCGGCCGCCTCCGCGACATCGGCGGCACAGCCGACCTGATCTCGATCCCGGGCCAGGGCACGGAGGTCGAACTGAAGGTGCCGAGGGTTCCCGAGGAGGAGGCGGGTAGGCGATGACGCCGGGCGCGGGAGCGGGCTTCGGCGGCGGCCCACCGCTGCGGGGCGGCGGTCGTAGGGCCGGCGGTCGTAAGGGAGGCGGAGCTGTGATGAGGTCGGTCGGCGGTAGCCGTGCCGAAGGTGGCAGCGGCGGGGACCAGAACAGCGGCGCCCGTGGTGGGAGCAGGGTGACGATGTTGACGGGGACGACGGAAGCCATGGCGAAGGTGGAGCGGTGATGAGTGAGCAGCTGGGTCCGATCAAGGTCATGGTGGTGGACGATCACCCCATGTGGCGTGACGCGGTCGCCCGGGACCTGAGTGAGGCCGGCTTCGACGTGGTCGCCACGGCGGGCGACGGCGAGCAGGCGGTGCGCCGGGCCCGGGCCGCCGGCCCCGATGTCCTCGTACTCGACCTCAACCTGCCCGCCAAGCCCGGCGTCCTGGTCTGCAAGGAGCTTGCCGGAGCCAATCCCGCCCTGCGTGTCCTGGTCCTCTCCGCCAGCGGCGAGCACGCCGACGTCCTGGAGGCGGTCAAGTCCGGAGCCACGGGCTATCTGCTCAAGTCGGCGTCCACGGAGGAGCTGATCGACGCGGTGCGCCGTACGGCCGTCGGCGACCCCGTCTTCACGCCCGGCCTCGCGGGCCTGGTCCTCGGCGAGTACCGCAGACTCGCCTCCGTGCCCGCCCCCGCCCCGGGCGCCGACGAGCCCAAGATCCCGCAGCTCACCGACCGCGAGACCGAGGTCCTGCGCCTGGTCGCCAAGGGCCTGAGCTACAAGCAGATAGCGGAGCGACTCGTCATCTCCCACCGCACCGTTCAGAACCACGTCCAGAACACCCTGGGCAAGCTCCAGCTGCACAACCGCGTGGAGCTGGTGCGCTACGCGATAGAGCGCGGCCTCGACGACGAGTGAACCCAGCCGCTCGCCCCACACCTTCGAGTGAATTCGAGTGAAGCTGAAGATCAACGCCCACACAATTCACCAGAATTGACCCTTGCGTCCATGCCTAAGTGACCTGGATCACTATTAGCGTGAGCTTCATCAGGCAACCGCGGCGAAGGGACATTTCCATGCGGGTCGGAGTACTGACCGGAGGCGGCGACTGCCCCGGGCTCAACGCCGTCATCCGGGGCATCGTCCGCAAGGGCGTGCAGGAGTACGGCTACGACTTCACCGGCTTCCGGGACGGCTGGCGCGGTCCGCTGGAGGGCGACGGCATTCAGCTCGACATCCCGGCCGTGCGCGGCATCCTGCCCCGCGGAGGCACCATCCTCGGCTCCTCGCGCACCAACCCCCTCAAGGTCGACAACGGCATCCGCCGGATCAAGGAGAACCTCGCCAAGCAGGAGGTCGACGCGCTGATCGTGATCGGCGGCGAGGACACCCTCGGGTTCGCCGCCGCCCTCTCGGACGACCACGGGGTCCCCTGCGTAGGCGTACCGAAGACCATCGACAACGATCTCTCGGCCACCGACTACACCTTCGGCTTCGACACGGCCGTCAACATCGCCACGGAGGCCATCGACCGCCTCCACACCACCGCCGAGTCGCACATGCGCGTCCTCGTCGTCGAGGTCATGGGCCGGCACTCGGGCTGGATCGCGATCCACTCCGGGATCGCGGGCGGCGCGAACGTCATCCTCATCCCGGAGAAGCCCTTCGACCTCGACCAGGTCTGCGCCTGGGTCACGTCCCGCTTCAAGGCCTCGTACGCGCCGATCGTGGTGGTGTCCGAGGGAGCGAAGCCCCAGGACGGTGACGTGATCCTCAAGGACGAGTCGCTGGACGACTTCGGACATGTCCGGTTGTCCGGGATCGGCGAGTGGCTGGCCAAGGAGATCGAGAAGCGCACCGGCAAGGAGGCCCGGACGACGGTCCTCGGCCATATCCAGCGCGGCGGCACGCCGAGCGCCTTCGACCGCTGGCTCGCCACCCGGTTCGGCCTGCACGCCGTGGACGCGGTCCGCGAGGGCGACTTCGGCAAGATGGTCGCCCTGCGCGGCACCGACATCGTCCGCGTTCCGATCGCGGAGGCCACCGCCCGGCTGAAGACGGTTTCCCCGAAGCTGTACGAGGAGGCCGGCGTCTTCTTCGGCTGAGACGCGCTGTCGGGCTCCCTCCCGCAGCTACCTCTGGGCCAGGGGCGGCGGGGGCGAGCCACCAGGCCTCCTACGCAACGGGCCGCCGCTCGGAGCATGTGCCGGCGCCGCGCGGCTGACCGCCGGCGCTCCGCAGCCCGCCGATCACGTCACGTACGACCGCGGCGCCGCCCAGGCTCAGCACCGACTCCGGGTGGAACTGGACGCCGGCGAACCCGGGACCGCGCAGGGCATGTACCTCCCCGGCGTCGCTGCGGCACACCTCGACGTCGTGGGCGGACAGCTCTGCCGCGGTCTCGTCGTCGCAGTGCGCCACGAAGCTGTTGTAGAAGCCGACCGTCTCCGTCCGCCCGAAGAGGTTGATATCCGTCTGAGCGCCCTGGTGGGGGACATCCTTCCGTACGATCTCCAGGCCCAGCTCGGCCGCGATCAGCTCATGGCCGAGGCAGACGCCGAGCACGCCGTACCGGTGACCGCGGATCACCTTGGCGGTGAGGCCGCGCAGGAAGGCCATCTTGGGGTCGGCCGTGTCCAGGGGATCGCCCGGACCGGGGCCGAGGACCAGCGGCCCCTCGTGCGCGAGGGCGGCCTCCCACAGCCCCGGCTCGTCGTACCGCCGCACGGTCACCTCCAGCCCCGACGAGCGCAGCACATGCCCGAGCATCGCCGTGAAGGTGTCCTCGCCGTCGACGACGAGGGCATGCCCCTCCCGCTCGACCGCCCGCTCCCGCAGCCGCAGCCAGAACGGCGCGAGCGCCGCCCTCCGGCCGTCGAGCGCCGCCCGCACCCGTGGGTCCTGCGCCAGCTGCGGCCGTACACCGTCCTCGTGCGGGCGGACGGGGCCTACCCCCAGCGCGGCCAGTACGCCCGCTGCCTTGGCATGCGTCTCGGCGACCTCGCTCTCGGGGTCCGATCCCCGTACGAGCGTGGCGCCCACCGGAACCTTCAGGCGGCCGCTCGTGTCGATGTCGGCGGTACGGATCAGGATGGGGGAGTCCAGCGTCTGCGCACCGCCCGCGTCCCGGCCGAGCAGCGCCAGCGCCCCCGCGTAGTACCCGCGCGCGACACCGTCCGGTCCGAGAGGCTCGTACCGCTCGATCACCCGGCACGCGTTCTGCACGGGTGACCCGGTGACGGTCGCCGCGAACATGGTCTCGCGCAGCACGTCGCGCACGTCGAGCGAGGAGCGGCCCCGCAACTCGTATTCCGTGTGGGCGAGATGGGCCATCTCCTTCAGCCGCGGCCCGATGACGACCCCGCCCATGTCACCGACCGCGCACATCATCTTGAGCTCCTC
>CBFGQM010000341.1:0-5265 GCA_965650905.1 uncultured Streptomyces sp.
CGTGAGCCGGTTGTTGGCATGCAGGTGTGCAAGCACGGGAATAGAACACAAACCACGTGTGGGAAAGTGACAGCGGTGGGTGTGAGGAGAACATTCAATAAAATCATCGAGGACGGCTTGATCCAAGCCGACGTGTGCACAGGAATTGGTGACAGCGGGGGTCCGCTCTTCACCGACCCCACCCCGAACGCGACCAAGGTTGAGGGGGTCGGCCTCGTCAAGGGAGGTAACGGTTATCCGGACCCGAAGAATCCGAACGGGATACCAGTCTGCGGCGAGAAAGTCGGGCGGCCGAACATCTCCTACTTTGTGCCGTTGAGCCTGGCCCTGGAGCAAGCCAACGCCCAGGCCCCGCAGAACGACATCAGCCTGCTGACCCAGTGACAACCCGTTTCTGAACCCCGGGCTTTGGTGTGGTGCCGCCGTACGTGTGCCAGTTCCGGTGGCAGATGAGGGCGCCGTGTTGATGGCGGCGGCGCCAGGTCGACCGCCACAGTAGGTGGGGGCGGTCTCGTCGGGGTGGGGGAAGGACCAGGGCCGTAGTAGTGCCTCGGCTGGATTGTCCGGCTGGTTCGGGCGGCGCGTTCGAGGGCGGTGGCGAAGGCCAGGGGTTCGCGGGCGTCGCCGACGTCGCGTGCCGAGGAAGGAACGGCGGCGGTCAGCCCGGGATGGCAGTCGCGTCTGGGCTGTGTCCACGTTCCGACGCCAACATCGGCTCGATCATGGGAATCGGCTTCCCCGCGTGGACGGGCGGTGTCCTGCAGTACATCAACGGCTACGAGGGCGGGCTGCCCGGCTTCGTGGCACGGGCACGCACGCTCGCCGCCACCTACGGCGAACGGTTCACGCCGCCCGCCCTGCTGGTCGAGAAGGCCGAGAAGGGCGAACGGTTCAGCGACAGCTGACGTATCGCTCACCGGTACGCCGCCCTTGCCGGGGCGGGCCAAGGAAGCGGAGGCTGACCTGCGGGCCGCCCCTTCGGCGTGCACACCCTGACCGAGGCCCTGGCACTGTCCGTCGGTACCACTACCGGGCGGGACCTCGTCGCTGCTGAGGGACCTGCCGGGTGTCCCGTCTTCCTACGTCTCGCCGTCCCATTCCTGCAGCAGGGTCTGGTCGACGATCTTGCCGTTGCGCAGGGCCACCATCGAACTGGCGAGCACCTTGACGCCGTCGGGATACTCGCAGGACTCCGTGAAGGCGACCTGGTCGCCCTGGGTGACGCACTGTTCGAGCTTGTGGGTCATGTCGCGGCTGTAGACGTCGTTGAGCATCTCGCTGATCTGCTCGCGTCCCTGCATGACCTTCGGGTGGCTGGGTTGGGTGTTGCGGTCGACGATGCGGAGCTCCGCGTCGTCGGCGTACAGCGACAGGAGTGTCTGCGCGTTCTGGCCTTCAATGGCCCGGCGCAGAGTTTCGGTGTCGAAGCCTGAGCCTTTTGCGGTGCCCATGGTGGACCTCCTTGTGGACCTGAGCCGCTTGGTGGGCCGCGGCCCGACGAGGAGCGCGGGCTACGACCGGCGGCGGCCTCTCCCTTCGAGCCTCCTCCGGCTCTGGGGCCACAGCAAACGCAGCCGAATCGATGCGCCTTCCGGCTCGTTGCCACCTCGGCCCCGACCGGGCCATGCGGTGCGACCTGGTCGATCGGAGCCGAGCCGAGCCGAGGCGGTGCGGGTGCGAGTAAGGGTCGGGTGCGGCAGCGCGTCCTAGGGGAAGAAGAGAGTCGTCAACTTGCCTCTATACCCCTAGGGGGTACGGTGATCAATGTCGGTCGCGGGCAGGAGCGGCCTCGAAGCAGAGGAGTGAGTCATGAACACCGGACTGCGGATCACCGTCTTCGTCGCCGCGCTCGCCGCGACGTTCGGTGGCGCCTACGGCCTGGGCAACGCGGTCGACCCCGTCTCGCCCGAGCCGAAGGGCGCCGCCCATGCCGCCGGCGGGCAGGAAGAGACGAGCGGCGGGCAGGAAGAGATGAGCGGCGGGCAGGAAGAGATGAGCGGTGGGCACGAAGAGACGAGCGGCGGGCACGAGGAGAAAGCCGGCGGGCACGAGGAGATGGGCGGTGGGCACGATCAGGCACCGCCCCAAGGTCTCGAGATCTCCAGGGGCGGCTACACGCTCGACCTGAAGACCCCGCGTATCGAGGCCGGAAAGAAGACCGAGCTGCGCTTCGCCATCGTGCGGGACGGAACCGGCCGCACAGTCACCGCGTACCAGCGCGAACACACCAAGGAACTGCACCTGATCCTCGCCTCACGCGACCTGACCGTCTACCGTCACCTGCACCCCGTCCGGGCCGCCGACGGCATCTGGTCCACCCGCGTGGACCTGCCCAAGGCAGGCGGCTACCGAGTCTTCGCCGACTTCACACCCAAGGGCGGCGAAGGACTCACGCTCGGCGCGGACCTCGCCGTGTCCGGAGCGTACGAACCCGCAGCGCTGCCTCCGTACAACACCACGGCCAAGGCCGACGGCTACGAGGTGAAACTCGACGGTGAGCCGACCCCCGGCAAGGGCAGTGAACTGAAGCTGACCGTGAGCAAGGACGGCGTGCCGGTGCGGGACCTCCAGCCCTATCTGGGCGCGTACGGCCATCTGGTCGCCCTGCGCTCCGGAGACCTGGCCTACCTGCATGTCCACCCCAACGGCGAGCCCGGCGACGGCAAGACCGACCCCGGCCCGGAGGTCTTCTTCACGGTGACAGCGCCGAGCGCCGGCTCGTACCGCCTGTTCCTGGACTTCAAGCACGAGGGCAAGGTCCGTACGGCGGCCTTCACGGTGCACGCGGACGGTGCGGCAGAGGCGGCGGAGGATCCTCAGAAGCCTGCGGGGACCACGCCCTCCGAGGAAGAAGGGCCCGGTCACATGCACTGAGACCTGTGCGGCGGCGCAGTGACCTGCACGGCGTGCCGCAGGGTGCGCGCGGCTCTCACCGAGCTTCGGTGGGAGCCGCCTCGCGCTTCCTTCCGGCAGAGTACCCGCGCATGTCTGCCCACACAGCGGGTACACGAAGGCCGATCACGCCGAGACGGGACCGTTCGCGGTACCGGCCCGCCGACACGATGGGGGCATACCATGCCCGACATCCCCGATCATCCGACGCCTTCGCAGGCTCAGGAGGCCCTCAGCGTCCTGACCGACGACTCCTTGGGTGGGGAGGCGTTGCAGGCGGCCCTGGACGTGCTGGCCAAGACACCGGTCCTGATACCGGTCGTCGATCCGAAGGACTACGAGCGGAGCGACGGGGACCCGCGAGCGGTGGTCCTTCCCGTGCTCGACCAGGTCGACGGCTCTCAGTCGGTGCCGGTGTTCACCTCGGAGGAGCGGCTGGGCGACGCCCTGCCGAACGTCCTGTCCTACCGGCTGGCGCCGCTGGGCCGGCTTGCCGCCGACTGGCCCGACGAGGAGCTGCAGTTGGTCATCGACCCCGGCCACTCCGACGCGCTGGCCCTGACCGCCGAGGGAATCCGCACCTTGCTCTCCCGTCACTGACGGGAGAGCAAGGTGCACGGTGCGCGGAGCGGCGGCGTCTGCTGCCCGGCCGCGGCGTGAGGTCGCCGCAGCGTCTCGTCATGGGTGCGGGTGCGCCGGCGAGTGCGTGGTCTCCTCGATCTCGTGGGCGGCCTTGCGGAGCAGCCGTCGGGCCAGGTCGTTGAGTGCCCGGGCCGCGGCGAGTTCCTCACCCACCCGGGCCTGCTCCGGGTCGTCGGGATTACGCCGGGCATGTCCGTGGGTCGTCAGCCGACTGGAGTCGGGCAACCGGAGTGAGGCGGTCGCCTTGCTCTCGGTCTCGGTCCGCTCGATGTCCAGGTCGATATGCCAGTTGAGGTGTGCCTGCATGGCGACCCTCCCGTACGCCGTTGTGCCGTGCACGCGACGAGTGCCCGGATCCCGCCGCCCTATGCGGAGCGGTTCCGAGCAGCTGTCACATGGGTCTCGCAGGTTCGGGTACTCGAGCTCTCGACTCCGTTCGGAGCCCTGATTTCGATACGGCGATTGGACGAACCGTGACTGACTCCCATTCTCACAGCGGCTCTGCTTCCGCCGCCCAGCAGGCCTTGCGCGCGGTCGTCGAGGGCGCCGTGGACGAGACGGCGTTGAGCACGCTGGCCAGGAGCGAGGTTCTGCTCCCCACCGGACCGGACGCGGAAGGGCCCGCTCCCATGGCACTGAGCCTGCCCGTGTTCGAACAGGAGGACGGCACCGAGCTGGTTCCGGTCTTCACCACCCAGGACCGCATGGAGCAGGTACTTCCGCAGATCAGGCGGCACCGCAGCGTGGTGCTCGGAGCGCTCGCCCATGGCTGGCCCGATGAGCGGCTTTCGCTTGTCATCGACGCCGGCACACCGGAGGAGCTGGCGCTCACGGCCCACGGCGTCAAGGAACTGCTCGACCGCGACGACGACTGACTCTCGGGCCCGTACGCCGGGCGCGTACGCCGGACCCGCACGCCTGGCCCGTTGCTGCCACATAGGTGGTCAGGTGTACGGCACGCGTACGTCAGCCCAGGGGCAGGCCACGGTGAATCAGACGTACCTCAGTGCGGGGGCCTTGCCGTTTCGGCGTCTGCCCCCGAAGGAGGGGCAGACGCCGGACGGGGCGGTGACGGCTACTTGGCCGGGTCGACCTTGAAGATGTCGGCCATGTCGTCGAGCACCATCTCGGCGCCCTGGAGGGAGACGGAGGTCATCCAGGACTCGTCCTTCACCTTGTGGGTGTTGCCGCCCTTGACGGCGTCCAGGCGCTTCCAGAGCGGGTTGGAGAGGAACTTCTTCTCGCGCTCCTCGCCGCCGGAGAAGGCCGTGTAGAAGAGGACGTCGGCGTCGGCCTGCTCGATCTGCTCCTCGCTGATCTCGATGTTGAAGTTCTCGGGATCCTGCTGGTTCTTCGGACGGGCCAGCCCCATGTCGGACAGGATGATGCCGCTGAAGGTCTTGGGCAGGTAGATACGTGTGGGGCCGTCGACGAAGCGGAGGAGGGAGACGGTGGGCTTGTCCGCCTTGGCGTTGATCGCGTCGCCGATCTTCTTGGCGCGCGTCTCGTACGCGGTGATCTCCTCCTTGGCCTTGTCCTCCTCACCGAGAGCCTTGCCGAGGAGGGTGATGTTGTCCTTCCAGAGCGGGCCGGTGGTCTCGACGAAGACCGTGGGGGCGATCTTGCTGAGCTGGTCGTAGAGGTCGTCGTGACGGACCGTGGCGGAGACGATCAGGTCGGGCTGGAGTGCGGCGATCGCTTCCAGGTTGGGGCTGTCGAGCGGGCCGAAGT
>CBFGQM010000342.1:0-5240 GCA_965650905.1 uncultured Streptomyces sp.
TCGGCCCCGGACGGGGTGGGGTTGACGCGGATCGGGAACGGGCCGTCCACGGGAGGGTCGTTGGTGATCATCGGGTCGCGCCCTTCGAAGGTGTGGTGAGGAGCATGAGGAGCGCGGCGGCCGTGACGGCGGCATCACGCAAGGGGTGGCCGAAGTCGACCGGGGCGAGAGCGACCACCAGCAGCGAGCAGGCCAGCCACGACAGCGAGCCGAACGCCAACGCCTCACACCACTCGGCAGGGGTATGGGTCTGACTCACGAGCCCTCACCGCCCAGCTCGGCGACCACCAGCGCCTGAATCTGCTGAAGGGCACTCGTGCGCCGCACCAGAGCCTGCGTGGCGGCACTCTGCTCCGGGGCCCCGGTGAGTCCGAGAGCAGCGTCGACCGTCGTTCCGAACAGGACGGCAAGGGCCACGGCCTCATCAAGGCGGATGGGGCGCTCGCCGCGCTCGATCTTCGCGACAACCGTCTGATGCCAGATCGGCCCGGGCGCGCCCTGCGCCCGCAGGGCATCGGCGACGTTCTGTTGCGACAGGGCCGCCTCAGTGCGTGCGGTCTTCAGCCACCCGGCGAAGCGGGCTCCGATCGTGTCAGCCACGGCTCTCACCCGCCCCGCACGTGTTGCAGGTGAACCCCGCAGGCGGCTCGCCCGAGCACTTCGGGCAAACAACCGGCGCTTCGAGGAGAGCAGCGATCGTGGTCCCGAGCGCCTGCGCAGCAACGAGCACGTGGTCGATCGAGACTTCCGCTCGTCGACCGTTCTCCAGGTTGGCGATCACGGTCCGCTGGATCGGGTAGCCGAGCTCCGTCATCCGGTCGGCGAGCGCCTGGGCGGAGACCTTCTGGATCTTCCGCAGCGCGCGCAGCTTCGCGATGATCTCGGCGGAGATGGCGGCGGTCACTGTGCGCCGCCCGTCTCGGGCAGGTCCCGGCTCAGACCAGGGCGGTAGTCGTGGTGGACCGACTGGTAGTGCTCCCCGTCCAGAACCTCACGCAGCGACGCCACCGGCATGAACGTCCGCGTCGGCTTGTCCGCAGGCTCCTCAGCCTTCTCCGTCAGCACGGACGCGATCGGTTCCTCGTCGGCGGGCTGCTCGTACTCCGCGAGCTCCGCCTCCAACGCGGCGATCCGGTCCCGGTCCACGCGCAGCTGCTCCGCCGCATCCGACAGGGCCTCATTCGTCGAATGCCGCTCCGCCTCCAACTCGGCAACCCGGGCCCGCGCCTGCTCCAGCGCGGCGAGCACCGGCCCGTGATTGGCGATCTGCGCGCGAGCCTTCTTCAACTCGATCCGCCCGGCACGAACCTCAGCCACGAGCTGAGGGACGTCGAAGTCCGTCAGCTGGTCAAGGTCGTCCTGGTCGACCCCATCCGGCCCGTCGTACTGACGGGCGAGGCGCAACGCACGGGATACGCACGCGTCCAGGTTGAGTTCCTGCGGCTCGGGCCCGACCGGCACCGGCAGCACATCCGCCACACGCACAATCCCGTGCTCCGCCAACTCCGGCAGCGTCGCCATCACAAACTCCGGGCACTGGCACACGCCCTCCAGCGCGTACAAGGCGAGCCCGTCACGCGTCACATGGCGGCGCGTCCAGCACGTCCCATCCTTGGTGTTCACCACCAACGGGGCGCTCACAACGACACCGGCTTCAACGGACCGAACGCCGTCTCGACCAGCCGCCACGTCCACGCGTACGACTCACCCACCCCGGCGTCCTCCGGGTTCAACGGCTGCGGGCAAGCGAGCAGCTGCTCCCCGGACGGCGTACGACCGTTGACGACCCAGGTTTCGCCGTCCTGATCCACGAACGCCTGCGGCGCCTGGTACAGCGGCTGGACCCCGCTGCCGGTCTGAAATGATGTGCTCAAGGTTGTCCACTCCTTCGATGGGATCTGGTGGATTACTCAGGGGCTGTCAGGACCGTGCGTGGTCCGGACGGCCCCGTTTTTTTGCCGGGTCAGGCGGCGTCGGCTTCGGCTTCGGCGAGGACCTGCTCGATCCGCTTCGCCTTCGCCGCCGCCTTCATCTCGCTCTTGATCCGACGCGTCGCCGCCGACCTGCGGGCAAGGTCCCGGTAGTAGGCGGACTTCAGGGCCTCAGCCGCCGCTTCGACCTGATCTTCGGTGGCGTCGGGGTGCATCTCGCGGGCCTGCCGGATGAACCGGTCGTGGTGCGAGGACTTGCGGGCCGCTGCGGTCCGGGCGGACCGGTCGGCCGTGTTGGCCCAGCTCTTGTACGAGGCGATGCGCATCTGCATCGACCGCTCGTTCGTGTTCAAGTGGCCCTCCTTTGCTGTCCGCATCCATGGATATGGATGCTTTGGGTAGAAAGAGAGCGTCGCGGTGGACGCCGAGAATCCGGGCGATCCGGGTTGCGACTTCGACCCTGACCGTTGCGTACCGGTCGTGCAGGAGGTCGTCGACCCGAGTTTTGGAGATCCCGGCGACCTTCGCCAGTGCCCTCACGCTGAGCGGGCCTCCGGGTGCTCGTTGCATGAGCTTTCGGAGAAGTTCGCTGTCGGTGAGTTCAAGGCGTTGGTCAGGCACGCATTCTCCTTCAGTCATCCACGTCCGTGGATATGGATATCCAAGCACAGCGCTCGTGCCGTGTCCACTGTCTGAGCGCCCGTGTGTGACCGAAAGTTTCGCCAAGGAAGTGAGCGCCGTACCATCTGCATCCGTATTCATGGACAATGATGCGCGTCGGTGGACTGGGTGCACCCGCTGACCTGCACTTTTGCTATGGACAGTGGCGAGCGTTCTGGGACGCCAGAGGGAAAAGGGGCACAACATGGCGCATCAGCGCGACGCCTTGACCGAGCTCGTGCAGCAGCACGTCGGGACGCACACCGGGTCAGAGAAGATGACCGTCGCCGCGTTCCAGAAGAAGGCCATCGACGAGGGGAGCGGTTACCAGCCCAGCACCGGCCTGATCGGGAAGATCGTCCAAGGCGAGTCGTACCGCGTCACCTCTGAACTGGTCGGCGCCATCGCCGCCGGCCTCGGCATCCCTCGCGAGATCGTCGGTGCGGCAGCGCACTTCCAGCTCATCGGGTATACCGAGAAAGAACTCAGGGGTGGCCCTCCGGCCCACCTGATGCTCCGGATCGGTGCTGAGCCAGGTGCTGCCGAGCGGGAGATTGCCAACCGTTGGGCAGAAATTGACGGGGAGTGACCCGCTTTCGAATGTGGCGTCACGATCTTGGCTTGGGGTATGGCTAGTCCCACATACGTACTGCACAAATATGATTACGAGGCGTATGGTGTCGTGACCTCGCGCATATAGAACGTGCGTGCTAGTCAGGTATGCCCTGGGGACAGCGCACGCGGGACAAGGGGGTCACGTGAAAGTGCATCTCGAACGCGCCAACCTCACCGAGGGCGTACCCGTAATGCATCTCCTCCGAGGGGGCCATATGTGGGCAGCCTACGATCCCGAGCAGATCGAAGAGGCCGCCGCCCTCGCCTGGCTCTGCATCCGTGAGCCTCGGCTCGTACGCGACGGCTTCCACGTCCTGCACGCCACGCCCTGAGAGTCAGAGCCGATCGCCTGGGGAGAGAGCCCGATGCGCCGAGCGGGCCCTCTCCGCCCCGGCCGACCGCGCGTACCGGTCCACCATGGATCGCGACTTCCATCCCGTGATTCGCATCAGGTCCGTCTCGTTCCCTCCGGCGGCCAGCCACATGTGAGAAAAGGTGTGCCGGAACTGGTGGGGATGGATCCGCCCGAGCCCGGCTTCCTCCGATCGCCGCGCCAGGAGTGTTCCCGCTCCGGAGGTGGTGAGTGGCTGTTTCGTTTTGATGCCGACCCATAGGGCGTCCAGGCCCTTCGCCCCAGGGTGTCGGGTGCGTGCGCGGAGGTACCGGTCGAGGGCTTGGGCGGTTTTCGCGCCGAAGGGTACGGCCCGGCCTCGGGAGCCTTTGCCCATGACGTGGAGGACCTGGAGCTCCAGATCGACGTCGTCGAGGGTGCGGTTCACCGCTTCGGACAGGCGTACCCCGGAGTCGAGCCACAGCATGATCAGGGCGCGGTCGCGGACCTCGGGGAAGCCTCGGCCGCTGACCGTTTTGAGGAGGCCCTTGAGTTGGTCTGGGGTGAGGATGGGGACTTCTTTCTCCTCGGTCTGTGGGGCGGACAGTCCTGCGGCGGGGGATGTGGGGATCTCTTCTTCTTCGACGAGCCACTTCATCCAGGCCTGGACGCCAAGGAAGCGGGAGCGGGCGGAGGTGGCGGAGGTGCGCTGGACTTCGTGGGCGGTGAACGAGCGGACGTGTGTGCGGCTGATGTCGAGGACGTCATCGACGGGGTCCACGGGGTCAAAGCTGGCGTCTTTGGCCAGGGGGGGCGGTGCGGTGAGATAGTCGGCGAAGAGGTTGCCGGAGCGGAGGTAGGAGCGGATGGTCTCGGGGCTCTTGTTTGCGGACCGCAGGGAGAGTTCCCAGGAGCGGAGGAGCCGGGCGAAGGGTCCTGAGTGTGCTGCCATAGAGCGGGAAGTTATCTGCCGCATGAGCGATGTGCAATGGGTTCGCGGAAGTCTGTAGGCATGAAACAGCAGGTCATCCAACTGATTGGGGAATCGCGGTGCGGCCGGTAGGGAGCAATTATCAGGCTCCGAGCGATGTGCATCGGCGCGTTTGACCTGCTGGGTTGTGAGCGTGTTTATCGAAGTTACCTGCCGCATTGATCGCCTCCTGGGACGCCCTCCCAGGCCCCCCCGCTGTCGCCTCGGTTCGTAGGAACCCGACAGCTGGAAAACGGGCCGCCCCCGGCCGGTTGGCGCGGGGGCGACTGGGGCTGAGGTCCCGTCGTCTTGGCGGGACGGCGCACCTCGCGCGAAGCCGCCTGCCTCAGCCCCGCTCATGGGGTGGGAGAACTCATAGCCTTGCCTCCCTCTCCAAGATCATGCGATGCATCACTTCTGATGCTGACACGTGATCATCGGCGTCGCAGCTTGGACGGGTGCACGACGATCTGGCCGAATCTCTCCGTATCGCCTGTCAGCAGCAGGGCGACCGTGTCCGCCGGGCTCGTGAGTACGCCAACCTGACCCAGGAGAAGCTCGCCGAGAAGGCGGAGCTGGGACGGTCGACGATCCAGCGCGTAGAGTCCGGCGACGGCATCAAGTACGCGCACTTGTATCTCATCGCCATGGCGCTCGACGTCCAGGTCGCCGACCTGGTGCGGTGACCCGCCGCGGCCGGCGGCACGCGGCCGCGGCGGGTCCTCGGGCAGCC
>CBFGQM010000343.1:0-5218 GCA_965650905.1 uncultured Streptomyces sp.
GCAGTGGCTGACGGCTCTGGAGGTGCGCGGGATCCGCCCGTTCTTCGACCAGCAGCGGGTACTCAGCGCGTCCACCGGGGCGAAGAAGGGGGCGCCGCAGCTGCGGCGTACGGACAAGAGCGCGGCGGCGCGCAGGCGCAGCGTTCTGGAGCGGTCCTTCGACCAACTCCCGGAGCCCGTGGGCCCGTTCGCGGGGCGCAGACAGGAGCTGTCGCGGGTGGCGCAGTGGGTGCACGCCGCCCGCGCGAGCACGGAGACCAGGCCGACGGTGGTCGTGCTGCACGGCGCCCCGGGCTCGGGCCGCAGCACCGTCGCCGTCCGTGTCGCGCACGAGCTGAAGGACCAGTTCCGGGGCGCGTGCGTGGTGGACCTGCGCGGCGACAGCCCGGAGGAGCCGCCGCTGTCCACCCGCGACGCGCTGCTGCACCTGCTCAACCGGCTCGGCGCGTCGCGCGAGCAGCTGCTGTTCCGGGAGCGTTCCTCGCCGGAGCAGCAGGTACGGCGGCTGAGCGAGCTCTACCACCAGCATCTGACCGGCCTGCCGGTGACGATCGTGCTGGACGACGCGAGCGACGCGGAGCAGGTACGGACCCTTGTGCCCGAGCGCTCCGACAGCCTGGTCGTGGTCACCGCCCGCAAGCCGCTCGACCTGCCCGCCGACCTCCCCGCCTGGGTGCACCAGCTCCCCGTGGAACCGCTGGACGCACCGGGCGCCGAGGAGCTCCTGAACGCGGCGGCGCAGGACATGTCGGGTCCCTACGACGCCGAATCCTGCGACCGGGTACGGGAGTTGTGCGGCGGCCTGCCCCTCGCGCTGCGCATCGCGGGTTCCTCACTCGGCCCACGTACGCCCCGGCAGCTGGCCACGGACCTGGCGGCGTACGGCCCGGTCGAGCCGGCCGAGCGGGTGCTGTGGCTGCGCTACACCGACCAGTCGGACGCGGCCCGGCGGCTGTTCAGAAGACTGGCCCTGGCGGGCCGGGCCTCGCTGGGTGCGGCCGCGGCGGCCGCCCTGCTCTCGACGGACGAGCCGGAGGCGACCCGGCACCTGGAGTCACTGGCGCGCGCCGGCCTGATCGACCACGTACGCGGCAGCCGCTACCGGCTGCACGACGTCGTCCGCGCCTTCGCCCAGACCCGCCTGCTGGACGAGGAGGACCCGGCCGAGCGTACGGCCGCGCAGGAACGGCTCATCGTGAACTACGGCGAGTTGGCGGACTCGGTGATCCGCCTGGTCGACGGCAAGACGTCGACGCGCGCGGACACGGCCGGCCCGCACGGGTTCACCTCGCTGGACGCGGCGCTGCGCTGGCTGGACGACGAGTCGAGCTTCATCACTGCGGCCCTGCGGCACGCGGAGGGCGTGAACCAGGCGGCCGTACTGAACCTGCTCGGTGCCCTGTGCGACTACTGCCTGCTGCGCGGCGACCTCTACCGCCTGGGCGAGATCAGCGAGTTGACGCAGGCAGTGGACCAGGGGCTGCTCGTGCGCTCGGTCCAGTGGCGCACGGGCATCGCGGCCCGTCAGCTCGGCGAGCTCGACAAGGCGCGTACGACGCTGACCTCGGTGGTGGACCTCTACTTCGAGGCCCACCACGACGCGGGAGCGGCACGGGCGCTGTGCTCCCTCGGGATCACGCTCCACCACCAGGGGAACCTGACGGAGGCGGCGGCGAGACTCCAGGAGGCCCTGGACCTCCAGACCTCTCCCGAGTTCGCGGCGGACCGTGCCTGGACCATGCACGCGCTGGCGGCGGTGGAGCGCGACCGGGCGCGGCTGGCCGAGGCCCTGGACCTGCTGACCAAGGCGCTCGTGCTGCACCGCGCCGGCGAGTCCGTGCACGGCGAGGCCTGGGCCCACTTCCAGCTCGGCCAGCTGGGCCTGCGGCTGGGGGACGTACCGCGCGCCGAGGCGGAACTCCGCGATGCCCTCGATCTGTACGGCCGTACGCGCGACGCCCGGGGCGAGGCCTGGGCCCTGACCCAGCTCGCCCGGGCCCGCTTGGTCGACGGCGACCCGTCCTCCGCCGTCGACGGCCTCCGCGAGGCGGCCTCCCGCCACCGTGACAACGAGGACGCGCGGGGCGAGGCGTGGACGGTGTACTACCTGGGCCAGGCCCTGGAGGAGTCGGGCAGCCTGGACCAGTCGGTCAGGGAGCTGGAGCGCTCGCGCACGATGTTCTCCCGCATCCGCGACGTGTACGGCCTGGCCTGCGCCCGTCACCACTCGGCCCGCGTGACCCGCGACCAACGGGCGGCCCAGACGGGCTCGCTGCGCAACTCGGGCTTCGCCCGCCAGCTCCTCGTGGACGCCCGCGCGGACTTCCAGCGCATCGGCGTCGCCCACGGCGAGGCATGGACCTGCCTGGAACTGGCGGTGGTGGACGCCGGCAACGCCCGTGCGCAGTCCGCCCTTTCGCTGTGCGACGCGGCGGCGTCCCTGTTCGCCTCCTACGGCGACCGCCGGGGCGAGGACTGGGCCTGCTTCCTGAGGTGCACGCTGCTGCCGTACGCCTCCCCGGGCGGCATCGAGGTCGGCACCGCCGTCGCCCAGGAGGAACTGACCCAGCTCTCCCGCACCGGACACCCGGCCCGCGACGAAAAGCTGGACGACTACATCGAGGCGTACCAGCTGCTGCTGGAACGGGGCGCCGATCTGGACACGGGCTGGCAGGCGTGGCGGTTGGGGATGGTGCCGAACCGGCATGCGCGGGAGGTCATGGGGGTGACGGTGTCGGCTCCGTCCTCGTAGGGGCCGACCAGGGCCTGTCGCCAGACAGGCCCTGGGGCCGCCTGACCCGCTCCAGCACGTCGGCCGGTCGTCGCGGGGCCCGGCACGTGGTAGCGGGCCTTGCTGTTGCCCGTTGGATTCAGTCTCAGCCCTTCGCAGGCGAAGCCTTCCCCCCCGAACCCCCGGAACCTTCGGAATTCCCGGAACCCCCGGAATTTGCGGAATCCCGGGAACCGGCGGCCCCTTTGCCGGAGGCGCCGGCCGTCGGGTCCGTGTCCTCCTTGAAGTCGACCTTCCGCATGTGCCGGTTCATCGACTTCATGAGGCCCCACACCGCCAGAGCCATCACCGCGAACACGATGAAGCCGAGGACACCAGGGGTCACCTTGTCCTCGTCGACCTCTGCCGCGACAGGAACGACGTGTGCCATTACCAGGCCTGTGCTTGCGCTCATATCAGGCATTGTCCCTCAGGGCTGTCGGACGCCCGCGAAGAGGTCGTCCTCGGGAAGGGACGTATCCACGAGAGACTTCGCGAGCTCGTACTCCTCCGTGGGCCAGACCTCCTTCTGGATCTCCATCGGCACACGGAACCAGCCCCCGTCGGGGTCGATCTGCGTGGCATGCGCGATCAGCGCCATGTCGCGGATCTCGTAGAAGTCGGCGCACGGAACGTGCGTGGTCAGGGTCCGCTCGTCGCGCTGGAACTCGTCCCAGCGCTTGAGCCACTCCCCGTAGGGCGACTCCAGGCCGCGCTCCAGCAGGGCGTTGTGCAGTGCCTCGGTGCGCGGGCGGTTGAAGCCCTGGTTGTAGTAGAGCTTCTGCGGCTGGTAGGCCGGGCCGAACTCCGACTCCGGGTACGTCTCGCCGTCCGCCGCGCCCTCGAACGCCACCATCGAGATCTTGTGGGTCATGATGTGGTCGGGATGCGGATAGCCGCCGTTCTCGTCGTAGGTGGTGATCACCTGCGGACGGAAGGACCTGATCTTGCGGACCAGCTCGCCCGCCGCCTTGTCGACGTCCTCCAGGGCGAAGCAGCCCTCGGGGAGGGGAGGCAACGGGTCGCCCTCCGGGAGACCGGAGTCCACGAAGCCGAGCCACTCCTGCTTGACGCCGAGGATCTGTCGAGCCTCGTCCATCTCCTTCTTGCGTACCTCGTGGATGTGCTCCTCGACGTACTGGTCACCCTGCAGCTTCGGATTGAGGATGGAGCCGCGCTCCCCGCCCGTGCAGGTCACGACCAGCACCTCCACCCCCTCGGACACGTACTTCGCCATGGTGGCCGCGCCCTTCGACGACTCGTCGTCAGGGTGGGCGTGCACGGCCATCAGTCTCAGCTGGTCAGTCAAGACGCAATCCTCAGTCGGTCGGTGCCCCGTGCGAAACGGTGCGATCGGCGGCTTCTATAGTGACCGAATCGGGGGGCGAAAAATTCCGGGGCCCAGCCCTGTGCACCCTCGCGGAGAGGACGATCATGAGTACGGCGAGCACGCGGCTGCCCGAGGGCCGGTACGGCCGCTTGGCGGACGAGCGCGCCGACCGCAAGCTCAAGGTCATCGGCAGCGTCCTGGGCGCCGCCCTGCTCGTCCTTATCGGCTGGTTCGCGTACCACTACGTGGGCGGCAACAAGATCAGCGCCGAAGTGATCACCTTCGAGACCTCTGACACGGCGGCGAAGGTGCACCTGGAGGTGCGCAAAGACGCGGACGTCAAGGGCTACTGCACCGTGCGCTCGCGGGCCGAGGACGGTGCCGAGGTGGGCCGCGCATCCTTCCGTTTCGACCAGGACGCCTCACGCATCGACAAGGTCGTCACGCTGCGTACGATCAGACGGGGCACGACCGCGGAGCTGCTCGGCTGCCACGCCGACTGAGTCCAGGCGCGTCGGGACTGGGTCCGCGCCCTACGATGGATCCCACCCGGCGGGAACAAGGCCTGGAAACACGACGCTGACCTGCGTCGACGTAAATCTGATGGCTTATGTCCTCCCTCTTTCGCCGCTGAATTGTTAGGCTCGTGGTTTCGCCCACCCGTGAAGGAACATTCTTCTGGGTAGGGCGATGCTTTGTCTTCCCAGTACCAACGAGGAGCACCTGTGACCCAGACCAGCGAGAACGTCACCTGGCTGACCCAGGAGGCGTACAACCAGCTGAAGGCCGAGCTGGAGTACCTGTCTGGTCCTGCGCGCACGGAGATCGCCGCCAAGATCGCGGCCGCGCGCGAGGAGGGCGACCTGCGCGAGAACGGCGGGTACCACGCGGCCAAGGAGGAGCAGGGCAAGCAGGAGCTCCGTGTGCGCCAGCTCACCCAGCTCCTCGAGAACGCCAAGGTCGGCGAGGCTCCCGCCGCGGACGGCGCGGTGGCGCCCGGCATGGTCGTCACGATCGCGTTCGACGGCGACGAGGACGACACGCTGACGTTCCTGCTCGCGTCCCGCGAATACGCGAGCTCCGACATCGAGACGTACTCGCCGCAGTCCCCGCTGGGC
>CBFGQM010000344.1:0-5217 GCA_965650905.1 uncultured Streptomyces sp.
CGAGCGTGCGTGCCAGACGCCGCGGGGCAGGCGGGATTTTCGAAACGCGCCCTAGTCGCCGACGCCCGTCAGGTCCCGCAGCCGCCGCGCCTGGGCGGCGCGCTCAGCGACCCGCTGCTCCTCATACGTCCGGTCCTGCGCCCCGCGCAACAACGCCTTTGTCTCGATCACGGCATCCCGGGGCGCGGCCAGCAGTGCCGAGGCCAGGTCGCGTACGGCGTCGTCGAGCTGGTCGACGGGCACGACAAGGTTCGCGAGGCCGGTACGCACGGCCTCCTCGGCCTGGACGAAGCGGCCCGTCGCGCACATTTCGAGCGCGCGGGCGTAGCCGACGAGTCCCACCAGCGGATGCGTGCCCGTTAGATCGGGCACCAGGCCCAGGCTGGTCTCGCGCATGGCGAACTGCACATCGTCCGCGACGACGCGCAGGTCACAGGCGAGGGCGAGTTGGAAGCCCGCCCCGATGGCATGGCCCTGCACGGCGGCGATGGACACGAGGTCGCTCCGCCGCCACCAGGTGAAACCCTCCTGGTATTCGGCGATGGTCGCGTCGAGCTCGGTCTCGGAGCCGCGCGCGAGGTCGGTGAGCGACGGCTCGCCGTCGAAGCCCTCGGGCGTGAACGCCTGCCGGTCGAGCCCCGCGGAGAAGGACTTGCCCTCTGCGCGCAGCACGACGACACGGACGGTGCCCGGCAACAGCCGTCCGGCCTCGGTCAAGGTCCGCCACAGAGCGGGGCTTTGCGTGTTGCGCTTGGCCGGGTTGGTCAACGTCACCGTGGCGATCGCCTCGTCGACGGTGAGCCGTACGCCGTCCTTGTCGAGTACCGGGTCGAGCGAAGCCATGGGGCGCCTCCGATGGGTGCGGTCAGAGCAGGTGCGGTACAGGGCACCGACACCCTTAAGTGACTGCACAGTAACCACCCGGCCGATCACCTGCCCGACCGGGTGGTCACCATCGAGAAACGATGAGCCGCCCTGGTGTCAGGCCGACGCGGCCTTCTTGCCCCGCGTCGCTCCGCCACGCCCTCGAAGCGCGACGCCCGACTCGCTGAGCATCCGGTGGACGAAGCCATACGAGCGGCCGGTCTCCTCGGCCAGCGCCCGGATGCTCGCACCGGAGTCGTACTTCTTCTTCAGGTCTGCCGCGAGCTTGTCGCGCGCGGCGCCGGTCACCCGGCTGCCCTTCTTCAGAGTCTCGGCCACCCGTGCCTCCTCATGGGAAGTGCGCTCTGGACTTCTCATGATCACCCCTCCAGAGCTTCCTGGCCACCCATTCGGCAAGGTCCGTGCGACAAGCTTTGGACCGCGGGAGCCCGTCCCCACGAGCGGAACCCATGCTTCAGTGCTCCCGAGTCCTTACAGCCGGACAGGTGCCCCCACGAAGGTCCAGGTCAGCGACGCGAGGCGGCCGAGTCCCGGGGAAGTGAAGGCTCGGCCGCGAAATCGATGTAGGACACACCGCAGTAAGAGGACATCTCACACACATGAGGGATCACGGATGAGCCGAACGATCTATACGCCGTCGATCAGTCTTTCGATCAGGCATCGCTGACGCCTCTCGGGCTCTCCCGGGGACCGACGAAGGCCGTGCTCGGAGCTCAGGCCAGAGCCACCAGGTCCGCGTAGTCCGCGCCCCACAGGTCCTCGACGCCGTCGGGCAGCAGGATGATCCGCTCCGGCTGGAGGGCGTCGACCGCGCCTTCGTCGTGGGTGACGAGGACGACGGCGCCCTTGTAGGTGCGCAGCGCGCCGAGGATCTCCTCGCGGCTGGCCGGGTCGAGGTTGTTCGTCGGTTCGTCGAGGAGGAGGACGTTCGCGGACGACACCACGAGGGTGGCCAGCGCGAGCCGGGTCTTCTCGCCGCCGGAGAGGACCCGGGCAGGCTTGTCGACGTCGTCGCCGGAGAACAGGAACGAGCCGAGCACCTTGCGGACCTCGACCAGGTCCATGTCGGGCGCGGCCGAGCGCATGTTCTCCAGGACCGTGCGATCGGCGTCCAGGGTCTCGTGCTCCTGCGCGTAGTAGCCGAGCATGAGGCCGTGACCCTCCATGACCTGGCCGGTGTCGGGTTTTTCCACTCCGCCGAGGAGCCTCAACAGGGTCGTCTTCCCCGCGCCGTTGAGGCCGAGGATGACGACGCGTGAGCCCTTGTCGATGGCCAGGTCGACGTCGGTGAAGATCTCCAGGGAGCCGTACGACTTCGACAGGCCCTCGGCGGTGAGCGGCGTCTTGCCGCAGGGCGCGGGCTCGGGGAAGCGGAGCTTGGCCACCTTGTCTGACTTGCGCTCGGCCTCCAGTCCGGCCAGCAGCTTGTCGGCGCGGCGGGCCATGTTCTGCGCGGCGACGGTCTTGGTGGCCTTGGCGCGCATCTTGTCGGCCTGCGAGTGCAGCGCCGCGGCCTTCTTCTCGGCGTTCTGCCGCTCGCGCTTGCGGCGCTTCTCGTCGGCCTCGCGCTGCTGCTGGTAGAGCTTCCAGCCCATGTTGTAGACGTCGATCTGGGAGCGGTTGGCGTCCAGGTAGAACACCTTGTTGACGACCGTGTCGACGAGGTCGACATCGTGGGAGATCACAATGAAGCCGCCGCGGTAGGTCTTCAGGTAGTCGCGCAGCCAGGCGATCGAGTCGGCGTCGAGGTGGTTCGTCGGCTCGTCGAGGAGCAGCGTGTCCGCGTCCGAGAAGAGGATGCGGGCCAGCTCGATACGGCGGCGCTGACCGCCGGAGAGCGTATGCAGGGGCTGGCTGAGCACCCGGTCGGGCAGATTGAGCGCGGCGGCGATGGTGGCTGCCTCGGCCTCGGCGGCGTACCCGCCCTTCGTCAGGAACTCGGTCTCCTGCCGCTCGTACTGCTTGAGTGCCTTGTCGCGGGTGGCCCCCTGGCCGTTGGCGATGCGCTGCTCGTTGTCGCGCATCTTGCGGATCAGGGTGTCCAGGCCTCGCGCGGACAGGACGCGGTCGCGGGCGATCATGTCGAGGTCGCCGGTGCGCGGGTCCTGGGGGAGGTAGCCGACCTCGCCGGAACGGGTGACAGTGCCCGCGGCGGGGATGCCCTCGCCTGCGAGGACCTTGGTGAGAGTCGTCTTGCCGGCGCCGTTGCGGCCCACCAGGCCGACGCGGTCGCCCTTGGCGATACGGAAGGTGGCGGACTCGATGAGGACGCGGGCACCGGCGCGCAACTCGATACCGGAGGCGGAGATCACGGACAGACTCCAAGGCAGGGTCGATGACGGGGCGGGCTGATCAGGCTGTGCCGCGCGTAGCGCGCCCCTGAAAGGTGGTGGCGGGCGACGGGCGGGCGTTCACGCCGTCTAATGCGCGAGGAGAATGGCCATGGACCAAGTCTAACGGCGCCGTGCAAGCTCTTTTTCTGCGCGCGGATGTTCTACGTCACCTTTTGCGGCCCGGCAGTTCGTTGCCCAGTGGGGTCGCGGTACCGAGGGTGACGGCGAAGTGCTGTCGCGTTCGGCTCGGGAGGCGTTGTCAGTGCCCGGTGCAAGACTGTGGAGCAGGTCACGTTCTTCCGACGAAACGACAGGCAGTGGTGGGCATGGCAGGCATGGACAGCGGACGTCCGAGCATCTACCCGACTCTGCTGTACGCGGACGCAAAGGCCGCGATCAGACAGCTCACGGATGCCTTCGGCTTCAACGAGGCGTCGGTGTACGAGGGCGAGGACGGCCGAATCCTGCACGCGGAGCTGGTGCAGGGCAACGGCGCGGTGATGCTCGGCTCCAGGGGTCGTGGCGGCCGCTTCGACGAGGCGATGAAGGGGGCGGGCCCCACGGGGGTGTACGTCGTGGTGGACGACGTGGACGCACACCACCAGCAGGCCGTCGACCACGGGGCGGACATCCTCATGCCCCCGACGGACCAGGACCACGGATCGCGGGACTACATGGCCCGGGACCTCGAAGGCAACATCTGGAGCTTCGGCACGTACACCCCTGAGATAACGGCCTGACGCCCCGCCGCTCGGCGACGACCCGGCTAACTACCTCCGGTGTGCACCTGGAAGGCGGCGCGGCGTACGGCCTTGGCCAGGGCCGGGTCGGGGTGCGCGGCGGCGAGCGCGACCAGTACCTGCACGGTGCGGGGGTGTCCGACCACGCGCACCTCGTCGAGGAGCGCGGGCACGGTGGGCTGCACCGCGGACTCCAGGTGCCGTACGAGGAGCTGGGCTTCGCCGTGGTCGGCGACGGCCGCGGCGGTGTCCACCCACAGCCAGGTGGCCTCTTCGCGGGTGAGGATCCCGTGGGCGTCCTCGGGGTCGTGACCGTCGTGCTCGGCGAGCCACAGCAGGGCGTACGGGCGCAGGTGGGTCTCCTCGACGACAGCGCGTACGTCCGGCTCGGCGGGCGCGCCGACGACGCGCAGCGCTTCGAAGGCGAGTCCGCGCAGGAGGGCGTCCTCTCCGCGAGCGGCGTCGAGCAGCTCGGTGACCGCGCTGCCGACGGGCCGGGCGGCGAGCCAGGCGCGGTACTCGGCACGGGCGGCGTTCGGACGCAGCTGGGCGCAGCCGCGGAGCATGTCCTCGGCGGACTGCTCGATGTTCCCGGCGGGGCTCTGCGCCGCGACGCAGATCTGCTCCAGCTTGACCCAGACGGCCCAGCTGCCGAGCGGGGTGAGCGTGGCCTGGCCGTCGGCGCAGGTGAGGGCGCCCACGGCGGCCAGCGCGTGCAGGGCCCAGTCGAGCAGGGGGGCCAGCGGGGTGTCCTCTGCCTGGTCCTCGACGGGTTCGGGCTGCGGGGCGTACGGGATTTCGCAGCGCTCGGTGCGCAGTTCCGTGACGCGCTGTTCGAGCAGGTCGAGGAGTTGCGTGACGGGGACGGGGCCCGCCGAGAGCTGGAGGAAGGAGAGGATCTGGGGCATGGCGGAGACGACCTCGGCGACGGCGGCGGGCTCGCGGCCGTCGGGGCGGGAGTATGCGATCGACCAGGCGTCGAAGAGGGCGACCCAGCCGCGCAGCACGGCGCTGTCGTCACGGTTCCAGGCTCGCAGCCGCCAGCCGGGGCGCGCGCTGTCGCCGTGCACCTCGATGAGGCCGGCGAGACGCGCGGTGTCCCAGTCCGCGCTGACCTGAGCCGGAGTCAGGGCCAGGTCGGCGGCGGCCTGTTGGGCCGTCGCGTCGGAAAGGGTGCCCTTGCCCTCGGAGGCCGCGCGCTCGCGGTCCCGGACCGGGCTCAGGGCGGCGTCGGCCCAGCGGGCCACCCGGGCCGCGCC
>CBFGQM010000345.1:0-5142 GCA_965650905.1 uncultured Streptomyces sp.
CCGCCGCGCGCCGGCGGCCCGGGCCGCCACCACCCCCGCCGACCGGTCGGCGGGCTGTCCACCGGCCACGGAGCCCACGGCGCTGCGCATGGCGTCGACCGCCCGGCCCGGGAGGACCCCGGTACTCGCGGTGTTCAGATAGACGGTCTTCGGGGCGAACTCGGCGCGGATGAGAGTCTCCAGATTCTCCATGGGTCCACTCTGCGGCCCGATGAAGTCTCCGTCCATCGCGCATGCTTACGCGGATTCCCCCAAGGCACCCTTCTATCCGTGAGAGAAGGACATGCTCAGGGCGCGTACCGAGTCGTAGTCGACCGGCGCGTCCTCGCCCTCTACGGCTCACATGATCAACCGCGCATCCGAGGCGGACGCCGGGACCCTGGCCTGCCGCCACCACGTGAAAGACCGGCTCGACACCGGAGCCCGCTGGGGCATGTCCGGCGCCGTGGGTGCTGTGCGGGACTTCCGAAACACCCCCCTGAGCGGGCCCGCATTCCGCCCGAGGTACGTACTTCTCCCCACGGCCGGACCGGCGAAGCCCGGCACTCGAGCAACCTGCCGTTACCGATAGGTAGGGACATTTGCCTCTAGCGGTCGTTCGGGATTTCTCAAGAGACTCGCTACTCAGCGCTGGGGACGCCGGCGCTGAAGGTCTGCCACGTGCGACTCGTACACGAGTCGTTTCGAGAAGGAGTCATCGCCACCCACGCGAGGCTCACCCGATGGTGCGGTGACGCAGACCAAGCCGTCATGGCCGCAACCGGACACAGCGGCGCCGAGACGGGCTTCACCAAAGCCTTCGGATGGCGAGGCGCGCCGACCCCAAGAGCCACCCCCCACCAAAGGCACACCCTCTATGCATGGACGTACCTGTCGCGGGCGCCGGACGGCGGTCGTCGGCGCCGTGGTCGGCGCGCTGACCCTGCTGGCTGTCGCCGCTGCCGGCAACGCAGTCGACACGACCCCCTCTGCCACCGTCCCCAAAACCCCCACCACCGCGGTCGCCGACGCGGCCATTCCGCCGGCGCTGCTGCAACGGCGAAACGAGGTGTTCGACCGCATCTCCCGGCTCGGCACCACCCTGGGGAAGCGCGCCGACTTCGACTTCTCGGTCGGCGTGAACCCGGACACGAACACCCTGGTGGTGGATGTGTTCGGCGAAAAAGGCGTGAAGCTGCCGGACTTGGGTGCCGCCTTGAAGGTGGAAAACCACGTAGGCGGCCACATCAGTGAGAGTGCAGGCATCTCCGGCGGCGCACCTATCGAACGTGAACTCGACCGAGGCGTGTATGGGTGCACCATGGGCTTTGCGGTACGCATCAAAAAAAGCCGGAACGCACCCACCGGATTGCTCACGGCCGGCCACTGCTTCGACGAGACCAAGCCCGCCGCCAGGAGCAGGTTCAACTTGATGGCGGACAATCGAGTAATCATCGACGGCGTGGGACACAAGTACGCGAACCGCCCTGCTGATGCTGATTGGGGAGTCGTCGCCCTCAAAAAGGAGACCAGTCGCAATAAGGCGCTGGGCCAGGTGAAAGCGTTCGGTGACAAGAGCTTTCCGGTAACCGGGGTCCGTGATCCGGCTGTTGGCATGACGGTGTGCAAGCACGGGACTACCACACAGACCACGTGTGGGGAGGTGACAGCGGTGGGCGTGCGGATAGCCCTGAATGGGGAGATCGTGGACGACTTGATCCAAACCAGTGTGTGCGTAAGACATGGTGACAGTGGAGGTCCGCTCTTCACGGACCCGACCCCGAACGCGACCACGGTTGAGGGGGTCGGCCTCAACGATTCGACTTTCCTTTATGATGAAGAGGATCCGCAAGGAGCCTGCGGCGAGGAAGTCGGGGAGCCGAATATCTCCTGGTTCGTGCCGTTGAGCCTGGCCCTGACGCAAGCCAACGCCCAGACCCCGCGAAACGACATCAGCCTGCGGACCCGGTGACAACCTCCTCTTGGAGCCCCGGGCTTGCCGGCCTGGGGGAACGCCGCCCTGTACTGCCGTACTGGGCTTGATGTGTGAAGCCGTTGTCGTACCGATCAAGCACGGCAGCGGTAGAGCGTGAGCCGGTAGACGTCTGTGCTGGTCGGCGGTGTGGGGTCTGGCCGCGAGTGTGAGGAACCGTAAGTTGAGGAAACGCCGCGTCCTGATGTTGGGTCACCTCATCGTGGTCAAGGAACCCTCTTCTCCCACGGCGGGACCGGCGAACCTCGACGCTCAGGCAGCCTGCCCTTACTCACAAGTAGGGACATTTGCCTCTAGCGGTCATACGGGATTGCTGGACAGACTTGTCGCCCAGCGCTGGGACCCCGGCGCTCCAGGTCTGCACATGTGCGACTCGTACACGAGTTGTTGCGAGAAGGGGTCATCGCCACCCACGCGAGGCTTACCCGATGGTGCGGTGACGCAGGCCAGGCGGTTATGGCGCCGCGAACGGACAGAGCGGTCCGAGACGTGCTTGACCAAAGCCTTCGGACCGTGAGGTGCGCCGACTCCCGCATGAAAGGCGGGGTACTCACACCCTTTCGCGGCGACCACGCCAAAGATCGGTGAGTGAACAGCGTGGTGGTGGACGGGAGCCGGCGGCCATGCGGAGGCCACCTGGCGATGGGCTCGCGGTGTTCGACACCGTAAGCGGGGTGAACCCTTCAGTCGCCGAGTCGCCGAGTCGCCGAGTCGCCGAGTCGCCGAGTCGCCGAGTCGCCGAGGCGCCGAGTCGCTGACCAGCGTTCCCATCCCACGGGGCACCCCACCCAACCCCCAACCGTCACAAGACCCGCCCTCGAAAAAGGAACACCCTCTGTGCATGGACGCACCCGCCGCGGGCGCCGTACGGCGGTCATCGGCGCCGTCGTCGGCGCGCTGACCGTGCTGGCCGTCGCCGCCTCCGGCAACGCAGTCGACACCACCACCCCCACCCCTGCCATAGCCGCCACCAGTACCCCCGCCTCCACCGCCAACACCACCGCGGTCGCCGGCGGGGCCATTCCGCCGGCGCTGCTGCAACGGCGAAACGAGGTGTTCGACCGCATCGCCCGGCTCAGCACCACCCTGGGGAAGCGCGCCGACTTTGACTTCTCGGTCGGCGTGAACCCGAACACGAACACCCTGGTGGTGGATGTGTTCAGCGACAAAAAAGTGAAGCTGCCGGATCTGGGCGCCGCCTTGGAGGTGGAAAACCACGTAGGCGGCCAACTCCGCGAGACCGCAAGCGTCTCCGGCGGCGCACCGACCGAACGACCTATCAACCGAGAGCACGCGTATGCGTGCACCATGGGATTTGCGGTACGCATCAACAACAGCCCGAACGCACCCACCGGGTTCCTCACCAACGCCCACTGCTTCGACGAGACCAAGCCCGCCGCCAGCAACAAGTTCCGCATCAGGGTGGACAACGGCACGATTATCAACGGCGGTGTGGGACACAAGTACGCGAACCGCCCTGCTGACACTGATTGGGGAGTCGTCGCCTTCAAAAAGGAAATTGACTCCAATGCGGCGCTGGGGCAGGTGAGAGCCTTCGCTAACAAGCCCACCCTTCCGGTAGCCGGGTTGCGTGAGCCGGTTGTTGGCATGAAGGTGTGCAAGCATGGGGCAGTAACACGAACCACGTGTGGGGAAGTGACAGCGGTGGGCGTGAAGAGATCAGCCAGAGGCATCATCTCGGACAGCTTGATCCAAGCCAGCCTGTGCACAGAAAATGGTGACAGCGGAGGTCCGCTCTTCACCGGCCGCGGCCCGAACGGGACCACGGTTGAGGGGGTCGGCCTCGTCAAGGGGGGTGAATCATTTCCGGACCCGAAGAATCCGAACGGGCGAAAAGTCTGCGGGGAGAAAGTCGGGAAGCCGAACATCTCCTTCTTTGTGCCGTTGAGCCTGGCCCTGGCACAAGCCAACGCCCAGGCCCCGCAGAACGACATCAGCCTGCTGACCCAGTGACAACCTGTTCCTGAAGCCGGGCTTGCAGTCGACGCCCCCACCACCCCCACCACCCACGCCTCCAGCGCCACCCCCGCCAACACCACCGCGGTCGCCGACGGGGCCATTCCGCCTGCGCTGCTGCAACGGCGAAACGAGGTGTTCGACCGCATCGCCCGGCTCAGCATCCCCCTGGGGAAGCGCGCCGGCTTTGACTTCGTCTTCACCGACGCCGGCTACGTCGACGCCTGGCAAGCGGCGAAGAACAAGGGCGAGGAGTTGAAATCCTTCCGCGGCGACAAGGACCCGACGCCCGGCTTTCGTATCGACCACATCCTCACCAAGCCGGCGGCGACGGTCTCCGCCGCGGGGATGAGCACCTTCAAGGACGGCAACGGCGCGTACCCCAGTGACCACCTGCCGGTGTTGGCCCGCATCCGGCTTCCGTGAGCACACGCCCGGCAGGACGCACGGCGGGCGGCGCCCCAGTGAACGTGAACGCCGGAACGGCAACGGTCGCTGAACGGAAGACCGGTAACCAAAGAATCCGCCATCAGTGCTTTCGCTGAGAACGGGGTTTTCGCGTAGGTACGGGCATACGCCGAAAGCAGCCGCATGATCGTGATCACGTAATGATCCCTTCGGGGAATATCACACCAGGTTCATGACACTCCCGAGCGGCGGGACATTTGACTCTGGTGATCCTGGACGGCGTCTGGGAAAGTTCGCGGAACGGGCGCCGGGCAACACACCCGGGTAGCGCACCAATGATCCCATGGAAGGAACACTCAAAGATGTCTGCCCACCGATCCACACGATCCAAGAGGATCATCATCGGCGCCGCGATGGCAGGCGTCGCCGGGCTCCTCGGCGTCGCCGCAGCCGCGAACGCGGCGGACGTAGATGCTCAGGAAGCAACCTGCTCGGTCGGTACAGGTTCCGGTCGTGCCTGTGTCGCCATCGACAACGGAGTGGGCGGCCAGGCCAAGAGTGTCCGCGTGAATGGCCAGTGTCTCATCTTCTCCGGCACGGGCCAGTACCAGTACTTTCCTAAGGTGACCGTACCGGCCACCGATAACACCCCGACCCTGTTGACCTACTCCGGAGGTGCTTGCCAGTCCAATACCCAGACATCGACGAATGTTTCCTGGGACGGCTCGCCAGGCAATGGCAATTTTCGGTATGTGCACATCAAGGAGTTTTCCCATGGTGATTGC
>CBFGQM010000346.1:0-5138 GCA_965650905.1 uncultured Streptomyces sp.
ATCTTTTTTCGCGGCCGGTGCGTTGGGCCCTGTATGCGGCGCTGTGGCTGCTGCACACTCAGTGCTGGGACACTGCCGGGATCAAGACCGGGGCGAAGGGTGATGAGCAGGTCAAGAAGGGGAAGACGACGGGCAACCCGACCGGGCCGCTGGGCCAGTACGGCCTCATTGTTCCGGAGGGAGCCACGCTGTTCGAGACGCTGATGTTGAATACCCCGATCATGGCCGACGGGCTGCCTGAGCAGGACCGTCCCCAATGGCGCTTGCCGAGTCCTGCCGGTCCGGCCTGGGAAACCCGTTCCGCTCACGGCCTGCTCGATGCGCTCACTTGGCAGGCCCGTCGTATCCGGCTGCTGCCGCACAGGGCCCAGGACGGCACCAAGCGGGTGGGCCGAGTCGTTGTGTGTGCCGGTGACCGGCTCGCGGCCGTGCGGCCGGATTTCGAGTGGCACACGGCCTGGACCTACACGGCCAAGCCGAAGAAGGGACAGCCCCGGCAGCGGCCCAGGCGACATCGGCGCAGCGAGCACGCCTGGCAGGGCTTCGCGGCTCTGCTTGCGCTGGGGCGGCAACAGGAGGGCGAGGGGCCGCGCACGAGTGGAGTGCTGCGGCAGATCAGCGACCTGCAGGACGCCAGCCATCTGCCCGGTGACCTGCAGTTACGGGTGCGCACCTGCAGCCTTGTCTACGGAAACCAGGCCGCCGTGGTCGAGGACGCCCTTGCTGACACCTTGCCCCTGCCTGCGAGCGCCCTGGTGGCTGACTCCCGCACCCGTGCCGCCATTCTGGAAGCAGCGCGCCAGACAGCTGAGGTGGCACAGGCCCTCGACCGGCTCTCCGCGGACCTGAGACGTGCAGAAGGCGCCAATCCGCTGCCGGGGGACAGAGGCCAGCAGCGTGGGGCCGCCTTTCTCGGCCTTGTCGATCCGTCGATGCGCCGACTGTTGCGCGGACTGCAGCTCGACGCGGCGGACGAGGACCGGATCGAACAGGGTATGCAGGCGTGGGAGCAGGTCCTGTTTCAGCTGGCCTGGAGTGCAGCACACGAGCCCCTGGCCAGCGCCTCACCGACCACCTTCACCGGCCGCATCACTGATGAGGGCAGCTACCGTGCCGCTACCGCCAGGTCCAGCTTCACACGTGCCCTGAACGCCATCCTGCCTCGCGCCGCAGAGAGCCGGGGCGACAAGTCCGACCTCCAGGAGGGCGAGGCATGAACGCAGACCGTACTCCCCGACGCGGCCGATGGTATTGGGAGACGTTCTCAGCCGAGAACCGGTACGCCCATGCGGACCTGGCGGCCCTGCGCAAGGGACTGGGACGGAGAGCCGGCAGCGTTCCGCAGATGTGGCGCTTCTACCGGTCCGTCACATCTGACGGCGTCACCTCATCACGTCTGTCAGCGGAGCACGCAGCCCTCACCCTGTTCGCCACCCATCAGCAGTCCCAACACGAGCGCATGCACCAGCAGAGAATCGGCCTGGGCCGTGCCGTCCGGCATCTACGTGATTCCGGCAAGCACAGCGCCGAGGCCGTGGACCGCCGGATGGACCAGGTAGCCACCGCGGCCGATGTGGAGGAACTCGTCGGTCACCTACGCGGGCTGGTCACCGTACTGCGTACCATCGGTCAGCCCCTCGACTACACGTGGTTGCGCAGCGACATCGAACGCTGGCACGACCCACAGGCCCAGGCCGACATCCGCGCTCGCTGGGGTAGTGGCTACTTCCGCTGGTCCTCGGCCGAGACCGCATAGCCACGCTGCACGATCAGCTCATCGCCAGCTGCCAGCGCGGCGCTCTATCGCCCCATGCCACTGCTTACGCCGGAGACTGCCATGGCTCACTGCCTCTACCTCGACCTGCATGTCCTCCAGTCCGTGCCGCCCTCCAACCTCAACCGCGACGACGCCGGCACGCCCAAGCATGCCCTGTTCGGCGGGGCCCGGCGGGCTCGGGTGTCCTCACAGGCATGGAAGCGCGCTACCCGTACCGCCTGGGCAGAGGGCATTCCCGAGGCCGAGCGTGCCATCCGCACGAAGAAGGTTGCCTCGCTACTGGCCGACCGGCTCCAGGAGCGTGAGAGTCTTACCGCGCCCGACGCGGCCCGCCTGGCTACGGCCTTGCTGACTCCGCTGGGCATCACTGCCTCCCAGAAGAAGGACCAGGAAACCGCCTATCTGCTGTTCTTCGGCAACCGCCAGCTGGAGAGCATTGCAAACCTGGTGGCGGGGCGCGGCGAAGAGCTCCTGCAGCTCGATGAGAAGGTCCTCGCTGACGAATTGAAGAGCCTGGACATCGGCACAGAACTCATGCAGACCCATCCGGCGGAAGTTGCCCTCTTCGGCCGGATGGTCGCCGACCGTGCCGAGCTCAACGTCGACGCCTCGGTTCAGGTCGCACATGCCCTGTCCACGCACGAGGTGAGGAACGAATTCGACTACTACACGGCCGTGGACGACAAGAACGCCGGGTCCGAAACCGGCGCCGGCATGATCGGAACTGTGGAATTCAACTCGGCCACCCTCTACCGCTATGCCACGGTGGCCGTCCACCAATTGCACGTCAACCTCGGTGGCACCGAAGCCGTCATGGAGCACACCGCGGCGGCCGCTGCACGCTTCGCCGAAACATTCACCAAGTCCATGCCCTCTGGGCATCAGAACTCATTCGCCCATCGCACCCTTCCCCACGCCGTCATCGCCATGCTCCGCACCGATCAGCCGGTCAATCTCGTATCCGCCTTTGAACAGCCCATTTTCAACAAGGCGGGGGTGGCGGAGAAGTCGGCCCGCCGCCTTGCCGAGGAGTCGCTGCACGTCGCCAAGCTCTGGGGCCACCCGTCCGGTACCACTCTGGCCTGCTACGCGCCCTACGCAGAGGAGACGGAAAAGCATCTGGCCGAGGCCTTCGGCGCCAGCATCAACTTCTCGGACCTGACCTCCCGCCTGCAGCGGACCACGCTCACCTGGCTGCGGGAGGGAGCACTGTGACAAGCCGGTCCGTTCTCCTGTTGCGTCTCGCCGGTCCTCTTCAGTCCTGGGGGATCAGCTCCCAGTACAACACCCGGGACACCGCCTCGGAGCCCACCAAGTCTGGAATCACCGGACTCCTGGCTGCCGCGCTGGGACGCGAACGGGGTGCTCCCATCGACGATTTGATCGCCTTGCGCCTGGGCGTGCGCACCGACCAACCCGGCACCCTGTTGCGCGACTACCACACCGCCGCCGACTACCGCGGCCATGCACTGCTCTCGGCACGGGTCGACAAGAACGGTGAGCAGAAGCGTACGTCGCCCGCCAAGTTCACACACGTCACCCAGCGGTACTACCTGCAGGACGCCGTGTTTGTCGCCGCCTGCCATGGCTCCCGCCCGCTGCTGGAAGAGCTGGATGCGGCTCTGCGGGCACCGGCCTTTCCCCTGACCCTGGGACGTCGTTCGTGCCCACCGGCCAGGCCATTGGCCATGGGGCTGTACGACGTCGACGGCGACGAAGACCCGCTTCAGCGCCTCCTCACCGTGCAGCCGTGGGAGGCCGGGAATCCCGCACGCAAGGCGTACGCACGGCAAGCGAACAACCCGGAGCACAAGGACCTGAGCGCGACCATCGAAGCCGACGACGGTATGCACACCGTTGCCGACGTGCCGGTTTCCTTCCACCCCCTGCGTAGGGCGCTGACTGAACGCCGAGTTCGCCGACTGAGCCTGACCATTCCCACTGGTCTTCCGCCTTGTGCTGGCCGAGGCCGTCGCGTACAGCGCGGCGCCGCACACGACCCGTTCGCGCTCCTGGGCTGGTGACCTTGCCGTACTTGTCGAAGATCCGTATCAATCCGCGCCGGCCTGCGGCGTTGCGCCTGCTGCGCAGTCCCGCCAGCCTGCACGGTGCCGTCATGGCCGGCTTCCCGGACACCGTCGAGGAACGCGTCCTGTGGCGCATCGACGCGGACGACCCGCTGCGGCCGCATCTCCTCGTCCTGACCGAGCGGACCCGGCCCGATTGGACCCACCTGGTCGCGCAGGCCGGCTGGCCTGCCGCCGACGGCGATCACTTCCTCATCCGCGACTACGCTCCACTGCTCGAACGCCTCACAGCAGGAGAAGAATTCGCCTTTCGGCTGACCGCCAACCCAGTCCAGAACACCAAACGCCCCGACAAACCCACCGCCGCGCAGGAATCACGACGCACAACTGCTGAGCGGGACGGTGCCCGCATGCGCGGCTTCCGGATCGGTCACCGCACTGCATCCGCGCAGCTCGGTTGGCTCCTTGACCGCGTGCAACGAGCGCAACTCGGTTTCACGATCCCGACAGCCGGCACCGGACTTGAGCCTGCACCGGGACTTGCTCTCCCGGACAACGCCGGGAGTGTTGGCACAAACCCAGATGTGGCACTGTCCCATCGCGAGACATTGCGCTTCACCAAGAAGCGCAATGGACCCGAGATCACCCTCTCAACGGCGACGTTCGAGGGCCGCTTGCGCGTCACCGACCCGGATATCCTGCGCCGCACTCTCCTGGCCGGCATCGGTCCCAAGAAGGCCTATGGCTGCGGTCTGCTTACCCTCGCTCCCCTTCCGGTACGGGAGGAGGCGCAACGCTGACAATTGGCCGTGAACGGATAGCCGATCCTGCGGAGTGGCAGGGGCGTCATTGCCACGGGTACTTCCGGATTCTCGTGTAAGACGCCTGTTCTCCACTTCACTGATGTCGGACGAGACGCCAATGAGATTTTTTGGCTTGCCATGGGCTCGCGCGCACTGGGGGTATGGGGACGTCGTGGTAGTGGTGCCTTGAGGCATTGGATCGTGGATCCTGATAGTCACGGAGCAGGTGCGGCGCGAGGGCGAGGACAGGATCGAAAGCGCCGTCGATTACGGAATCGCCCCGCTGCCCGCAACACTCAAACGCCTCGTCCGGCGCGGACTGATCACCGAGACCGAGCCCGGACTCCTCGCGCTGCCCCACCAGTGAGCGACCTCAGCGAGGTGGGGACGGGCCTCGGTCGGGCGCAGCGTACATGCCGCGCCCGACCACTCACCTACGCTGCCGGGCCCTGCCTAGTGTCCTGAGTCTTAGGAAGGCTATAGAAGTATGCTGGGTCCATGGCGCGTATGGGTCGGCCGACGGTCGAAGTG
>CBFGQM010000347.1:0-5135 GCA_965650905.1 uncultured Streptomyces sp.
AGACCCTCATGGACCGCTATCTCGGCGGCGAGGAGATCGACCTCAAGACGCTCGTGCAGGACCTGGAACGGGCCGTCGCGCGCGGGGTCTTCTTCCCCGTGCTGGCCGCCGCGCCCGCGGCCGAGGGCGCCCGGCAGGGCCTTGGCACCGTCGAGCTGCTCGAGCTGATCACCGGCGGCTTCCCCACCCCGCTGGAGCGTGAGGCGCCCACGGTCACCACCCCGGACGGCACACCGCGCGAGGTCAAGGCCTGCGACCCGAACGGGCCGCTGGTCGCCGAGGTCGTCAAGACGGCGAGCGACCCCTACGTGGGCCGTGTCTGCCTGGTACGGGTCTTCTCGGGCACCCTGCGCCCCGACCAGACGGTGCACGTCACCGGGCACGGGCTGACCGACCGCGGACACGAGGGCCGCGCCCTCCACGAAGCCGCCGAGCGCATCGCCGCCCTGTCCGCACCGTTCGGCAAGCAGCAGCGCACCCTCACGCACGCCATCGCGGGCGACCTGGCCTGTGTGGCCAAGCTCAACCGCGCCGAGACCGGCGACACGCTCTCGGCCGAGGACGACCCGCTGCTCATGGCGCCGTGGGAGATGCCCGACCCGCTGCTGCCGCTCGCCATCAAGGCGCACGGCAAGGCGGACGAGGACAAGCTCTCACAGGGCCTGAGCCGACTGGTCGCCGAGGACCCGACGATGCGGCTCGAGCAGAACCCGGACACCCACCAGGTCGTCCTGTGGTGCCTGGGCGAGGCCCACGCGGATGTCGCCCTGGAGCGGCTGCGCAGCCGGTACGGCGTTCACGTCGACGTCGTACCCCACAAGGTCTCGCTACGGGAGACGTTCGCGGCCAAGTCGGCCGGGCGCGGCCGACATGTGAAGCAGTCCGGCGGGCACGGGCAGTACGCGATCTGCGAGATCGAGGTCGAGCCACTGCCCGGCGGCTCCGGCATCGAGTTCGTCGACAGGGTCGTCGGGGGCGCGGTGCCCCGGCAGTTCATCCCGTCCGTGGAGAAGGGCGTGCGCGCCCAGGCCGCCAAGGGTGTGGCCGCGGGCTATCCGCTCATCGACGTACGGGTCACGCTGGTGGACGGCAAGGCGCACTCGGTGGACTCGTCCGACGCCGCGTTCCAGACGGCCGGCGCTCTCGCCCTGCGCGAGGCCGCGGCCGACGCCCGGATCCATCTCCTGGAACCGGTCGCCGAGGTGACGGTCCTGGTCGGCGACGAGTACGTGGGCGCCGTGATGAGCGACCTGTCCGGGCGGCGCGGCCGCGTCGTCGGCACCGAGCAGGCGAGCGGCGGGCGGACGCTCGTACGGGCCGAGGTCCCCGAGATCGAGATCGGGCGGTACGCGATCGATCTGCGCTCGCTCTCGCACGGCATCGCACGGTTCAACCGGCGTTACGCGCGGCACGAGCCGATGCCGACGCAGATCGCCGAGAAGGTCCGACAGGCGGCGGGGGCCTCCTAACCAGTGCCTCGGCAGGCAACGTTCGCCGTCAAGAGCGGCGTCCGGCGCGTGCTCTCGCCGGCCGGAAGTCCTCGTCCTGGACGTACTTGGGCTCTCGACTGGTGCGTCGAGGTCCGGGCTCTCGACATCGGCTTGAACGCCCCGGCGGCGAACCGAGTGCTGGGAAGACGCCTTCGGCCGTCCGCCGACGAATGTCGGTCATTGCGGATACTCTGAGAAACTGATCAAGGCGATGACCTGATCAACAGGTGTGCGGAGTACGGAAGTCGGGAAGAGCCGCAGCAGCGGAGCACGGCGGCGATGGGGGCGGTCAGTGGCGGACGAGGGATTCGATTTCAGGCCCGGGGCACAGGTCCCGCTCTCGGGTGCCGCCGGACAGACGGCGGCGACGTTCGCCCTGGCGTCGGCGGCGTACCGGGACAACGAGGTCGCGGAGATCCTCAAGGCCAACAACGAATGGCACCAGTCGACCGTGACGCCCGGCCGCAAGTGGGCATCGATCTTCGCGCCGAATCTGGGCGAGGCCTTCGCGCGGGCCGTGCAGCTGCGGATGCTCGGCGGTGGACGCAAGCCGCTCATCCAGTCGTTCGGCACGGAGCCGCAGGTCGTCGTCGAGCACTGCCTGGCGGCGAACCGCATCCGCAAGGAGCGCGACAGCTGGCTCACGGCGGTGATGGTTCTGACCGGTCTGATCTTCCTGCCCGGCCTGCTCGTCTGGCTGCTGGTCTTCCAGGTGCGCCGGGTGATCGCCAAGGCCACGGACAAGCGCGGCTCCGCGCTCGCCACGGCTCTCGTGACCGGCGTGGCCGTGCTCGCCGTGATCTTCCTGATCCGGACGCCGTTCGGCGGCTTCTGGGCTTGGTACGCGCGGGCGGCCATCGTCGCGCCCGTCGTCGGCTGGTTCTGGGCGAAGCAGATCTGCGAGCGTACGGCCAAAGATCTGCGTGAGCGCTGGAACAGTCTGCTGGCGGGCGGTGGCCTCGGCGCCAAGATCCCCGAGGCGGTGCCCGGCAGCCCCGGCGAGACCGCGGCCGAGCGGCTGCGCCAGGGGCTGGCCCGGCTCACCGCCGAGCAGCAGTCGAACTCGGTCTTCTACGCGGGCCCGAAAGGCATACTCGGTATGGGCACGCGCTGGGGCAGCTGGCAGCTCGCCGAGGACCTGATGCCGGCCGAAGCCGACAAGGAGATCCACCCGTTCCGCAGCTGGGACGTGGTGCGGTCGATCCACGACCAGCTGCGCATGCTGGAGCGTGGACCGCTCAACACCGGTGGTTTTCCGAAATTTTCCATGAGGCACTGGGTGGTCACACCGATCGGTGAGAACGCCAAGGAGGTGTCCCGCCCGGGTGGTACGGACGTGGACGCCTACCAGGTCAAGACCCACGCCATACAGGACATCTGCAACAAGCAGCAGTTCGGCAGCGGCGAGCGGCACTACCTCGGAGTCCAGTGGACTCTCTGGGACGGCCAGTTGATCATCACCATGCTGATCACCGTGACCGTGCTGCACGAGACACTGCGGATCGAGGTCACCGGGCATGCCCTGGGGCCCGTGCACTCCCTGTTCACGACGAAGCCCGAGGCCAAGACGAAGGAGGTCGCCAAGACAATCAAGTTCTGGGAGACCCGGACGCAAAAGCTGCCGCTGGTCAACGCCGACGAGGTGGTACGGCTCGCCGTGCGCGCCCCCTTCACCTGGTACCCGCCGATCCTCGACTGGCTCGGCGGCAAGCTGGTCCTCCCCGAGCCCTTCGGCCTGCGCCACGCCTGGGCCGACCAGCCGTGGCGCCATCGCTTCATGGCCGACGACGCCCTGCGCGCGGCAACGCCCGTGCTCCGCGTCGTGCACGCGGCGGCGATCCGCGTCCTCAACGAGAACGGCGTGAACACCGAAAAGTTCGGTAACCGCTCGGCGTTCCTCAGCACAGCGGTCCAGGACGCGGCGCCTCGAAAGGCGGACCTCTACGACGTGTAGGCCTCCGGCAGTTCAGCGGGGCTCCGTCCGGACCCTGGGCCGGCGGTTTCCTCTCGCCCCGCCGCCCGCCCGGCTGCCGGGCCCGCCGTTTCAGACCCGCCGTTGCAGACCCGTCCGCTAGGCCGTCGTCGGCCACGTCTCCGCGAGCATCTTGCGGGTGTCCGCGAGGAGTTGTGGGAGAACTCTGGTGTGGCCGACCACGGGCATGAAGTTGGTGTCGCCGCCCCAGCGGGGGACGATGTGCTGGTGGAGGTGGGCGGCGATGCCCGCTCCCGCGACGCTGCCCTGGTTCATGCCGATGTTGAAGCCCTGCGCGCCGGACGCGGTGCGCAGGGCGGTCATCGCCTGCTTCGTCAGCTCGGCGAGTTCGGCGGTCTCCCCAGTCGTGAGGTCCGTGTAGTCGGCGACGTGGCGGTAGGGCACGACCATCAGGTGACCGCCGTTGTACGGGTACAGATTGAGCACCGCGTAGACCTGCTCACCCCGCCTGATGATGAGCCCGTCCTCGTCGGACTTCGCCGGGAGCGAGCAGAACGGGCAGCCGTCGCCGGCCCCCGGGCCGGTGGGCTTGTTCTCCCCCTGGATGTACGCCATCCGGTGGGGCGTCCACAGACGCTGGAACGCGTCCTGAATTCCCACCCCGATCTGCTGCTCCGGCTCACTCGTCATGTGGTGCAGCATATGGCTTCACGGACGGGACACGGCAAAGGCCCCCGGACGGCCACTGGAATCCAGGTGAGCTCTCCGGGGGCTTTGGGGCCGGGGTCAGACCTGCACCCGCTGTGGGTCCGGCGTCAGACCTGCACCCGCTCCTCGACCACCTTCGCGATCTTCTCGATGGCCTCCTCGACAGGAATGCCGTTCTCCTGGGAGCCGTCGCGGTAGCGGAAGGAGACAGCGCCGCCCGCCATGTCCTCGTCGCCCGCGATGACCATGAAGGGCACCTTCTGCTTCTGCGCGTTACGGATCTTCTTCTGCATGCGGTCCGAGGACGAGTCCACCTCGACCCGCAGCCCCTGCTTCTTCGCCTCGGCGGCGAACCTGCGCAGGTACTCGACGTGTGCGTCACCGATCGGGATGCCCACCGCCTGCACCGGCGCCAGCCACGCCGGGAACGCGCCCGCGTAATGCTCCAGCAGGACGGCGAAGAAGCGCTCGATCGAGCCGAAGAGAGCCCTGTGGATCATCACCGGACGCTGCTTGGAGCCGTCGGGACCCGTGTACTCCAGGTCGAAGCGCTCCGGCAGGTTGAAGTCGAGCTGCACGGTCGACATCTGCCAGGTACGGCCGATCGCGTCCTTGGCCTGGACGGAGATCTTCGGCCCGTAGAAGGCGGCGCCGCCCGGGTCGGGGACGAGCGGGAGGCCCTGCTTCTCGGCCACCTGCCGCAGCGTCTCCGTGGCCTCCTCCCACGCCTCGTCAGAGCCGACGAACTTCTCCGGGTCCTTGGTGGACAGCTCCAGGTAGAAGTCGGTCAGGCCGTAGTCACGCAGCAGGTTCAGCACGAAGGTGAGCGTCTTGTCGAGTTCCTCGGCCATCTGCTCGCGTGTGCAGTAGATGTGCGCGTCGTCCTGGGTGAAGCCGCGCGCCCGGGTCAGACCGTGCACGACACCGGACTTCTCGTACCGGTACACCGTCCCGAACTCGAAGAGGCGCAAGGGCAGTTCACGGTAGGAACGACCCCGCGCGTC
>CBFGQM010000348.1:0-5121 GCA_965650905.1 uncultured Streptomyces sp.
CGACCAGCAGCACCGTGAGCGTGAGGCTCGCAAGGCGGACGAGCAGGCCGTAGAGGCGTACCCTCCGTCTCCGGTTGTCGCTCACCGTGGGCCGCATCCAATGGGCGAGATTGACCACCATGAACGGAAGGAGCAGCAGCCACAGAGCGCGGGCGCCGTTTCCGGAGGTGAGGTTGCACCACACGTACGCCTCAGGGACCGGTTTGCCGCGGTAGTCGTCGGGCCGCGCTTCCGCGTCGGCGTCGTCGACGCGGCGGTAGACGGCGGCCGTCTCGTCGCCGGTGATCCGCACGATGCGCGGATCGTTCAGCATCTCCTCGGGCGTGGTGCCTCCGACGCCGTGGACCAGGAGTTCCAGTGCGGTGTCGGCCGTTTCCGGCCGTTGCTCGGGGCGGTTCGCCTCCCCCGTCGAGGCACATTCCTGTGGACGCTCCACTCTCTTCGCTTCCCCCATGATGCGATGTGGCATGTGTCATGCGCAGGTAGATCATGTGTCATGGACAGGTACAGGATCCCGGCTCCGGGGCCCGGCCGCACCCTCTCGTCACCGAATCTCCCCGATCCGTGTGACAGTGTCGTCCTGAGGTTGCCCCCGTGACGTGTCCGCGTCGACACAGGCCAGTGGCGCGCCCCATGCCCCCCCGTGCGAGGATGAGAGGTCTTCGGGTCGGAGGCGGGGAGAATGTCCTCGTCGGAGGGGGTCAGAGAGCGTGTCAGAGGGCGTGTCGGGCAGAACGATGCGAAAGGACCGGAGCGGACGTGAGTGAGAATCAGAACCTCCTCGCGGAGCAGCGCCGCGCTCTGATCCTCGACGAGGTCCGACGGCGGGGCGGCGTCCGCGTCAACGAGCTGACCAGGAGGCTGGGCGTCTCCGACATGACGGTCCGTCGCGACCTGGACGCGTTGTCCCGGCAGGGCGTGGTGGAGAAGGTGCACGGCGGCGCGGTCCCGGTGGTCGAGGCGAGCACCCACGAGCCGGGCTTCGAGGTCAAGTCGGGTCTGGAGCTGACCGCCAAGGAGGACATCGCGCGGGCCGCCGCGGAGCTGGTCGCGCCGGGCACGGCGATCGCCCTGTCGGGCGGTACGACGACGTACGCGCTCGCCCATCAGCTCCTCGACGTGCCAGACCTGACCGTGGTGACCAACTCGGTGCGCGTGGCCGACATCTTCCACGCGGCGCAGCGCAACTCGGGACAGCGGCAGGGTGCGGCCACGGTCGTGTTGACGGGCGGCGTGCGCACTCCGTCGGACTCACTCGTGGGGCCGGTCGCCGATCAGGCGATCGGAGCACTGCACTTCGACCTGCTGTTCCTGGGGGTGCACGGAGTCTCGGTCGAGGCGGGTCTTTCGACGCCGAACCTGGCGGAGGCCGAGACCAACCGGCGGCTCGTCCAGTCCGCGCGGCGCGTCGTCGTGGTCGCGGACCACACCAAGTGGGGCAAGGTGGGCCTCAGTTCCTTCGCCGTGCTGGAGCAGGTCGACACGCTGGTCACGGACGCCGGGCTGCCCGCCGGGGCGCGAGCGGAAATCTCGGAGCATCTGCGGAGTCTGGTGGTGGCGGGCGAGCCCGGGAACGGTACAGGCACCTGAAGGCCCGCCAACCATCGTGACGTGCCTGCGCCGCACCGCCTCACCTCGGGTTGGATGTGCTGTCCGGTCCCTGACGGGGCGTGCTCAGTCGGGCCAGACCCCCGTCGCCAGCAGTGACCCGATCGCCGTCGCGTACGGCGCGATGTCCAGCCCGTGTTCGGCCAGCCACTCGTCCGAGTAGTACTTGTCCAGATAGCGGTCCCCGGGGTCGCACAGCAGCGTGACGACGCTTCCCGTTCGGCCCACGGCCACCATCTCGGCGACGATCTTCAGCGCGCTCCACAGCCCCGTACCGGTCGAGCCACCCGCCCTGCGCCCGATGACCTGTTCCAGGGCCCGTACGGCGGCCACGCTTGCCGCGTCCGGCACCTTCATCATCCGGTCGATGGCGCCGGGCACGAAGCTCGGTTCCATGCGCGGCCGGCCGATGCCCTCGATACGCGAACCGCAGTCGCTGGTGACGTCCGCGTCGCCCGTCGTCCAGCCTTCGAAGAAGCAGGAGTTCTCCGGATCGGCCACGCAGATACGGGTGTTGTGCTGCGTGTAACGCACATAGCGCGCGATGGTCGCCGAGGTGCCACCGGTGCCGGCCGTGGCGACGATCCACGCGGGCTCGGGGTAGCGCTCCAACTTCAGCTGGTGATAGATCGATTCGGCGATGTTGTTGTTGCCGCGCCAGTCCGTGGCCCGTTCCGCGTAGGTGAACTGGTCCATGTAGTGCCCGCCGGTCCGGATCGCGAGGGCGGCCGACTCCTCGTACATCTTCCGCGGGTCGTCCACGAAGTGGCACTGCCCGCCGTGGAATTCGATCAGCCGGCACTTCTCGGCGCTCGTCGTGCGCGGCATGACCGCGATGAAGGGCACACCGATCAGCTTCGCGAAGTACGCCTCGGAGACAGCCGTGGAACCGCTGGACGCCTCGATGACGGGGCGGCCCTGCCGGATCCAGCCGTTGCACAGTCCGTACAGGAACAGCGAGCGGGCGAGGCGGTGCTTGAGACTGCCGGTGGGATGGGTGGACTCGTCCTTCAGGTAGAGGTCGATGCCCCACCTCTCGGGCAGCGGGAAGCGCAGCAGATGCGTGTCGGCGGAGCGCTGGGCGTCGGCCTGGACCCTGCGTACGGCTTCTTTGAGCCAGTGCCGGTACTCCGCGTCGCTGCGGTCGACGTCGAGTGTGGCCATCGGCTCGTGTGTGCGGGCCTGCTGCGGGGTGCTCACGGCCGGGCTCCTCAGGTTCGCGCCGTCGCCGGTTCGCGCGGTCGGACGCCTCGATCATAGACACCATTCGCACGGTTCTCACCTGCATAAACGCACCTTTGAGTGCCTCAAAGGAACCCCTGGGGCACAGAGGTACGGGCCGGGGGGTACGCCCGTGACGACCGCGCGCTGGCGGACCTCCAGGGCACGCGCTACCCGCTCACCCTGGGCGATCACGACCCCGCCCCCGGGGAGCTGGGACCGCCTGCGGTCACTGACCGTGCCACGAGTTGCAGGACCTCACCCCCTGGGTCACGCTGATCTCACGTCACTCTGGGTTTACCGGCGATTACACTGCGAACCAGCGCGCCGGCCACCAACAGCAGGCCGCCGTTGTACGCAGGCAGCCCGCTCGATCCGTACTCCGTCTTCTTCCGGACCTCATTTCGGGGAGTCGCGGCCGTGATCAGTCAGCCAAGCAGGCACTGCACGGTGGAGCTCCAAGCCCTGCCGTCGCGGATCGGCCAGGTCCGCAGAATCGTCTCGGCGCAATTGCGTTGCTGGCATCTCGACCCCTTGATAGACCGCGCCGCGCTCGGTGTGACCGAGCTGTTGACCAATGTCCACCGGCACGCCGGACCCGACAAGATGTGCACCGTGGAGATGGAGTTGCTGCTCGATCGGCTCACGGTCTCGGTGCACGACCACGACCCCCGCCTTCCCGAGGTGCGGGACGCCGCCCCGTCCGCGACCAGCGGCCGTGGCCTGGCGATGGTGGCCGCGGTGAGCGAGAGCTGGGGGGCGCGTCCGGACGGCGAATCGGGCAAGGTCGTGTGGTTCACGCTTCCGGCGTCCTCCTCCGCGATGGCACTGCCCGCCTGCCCTCCGTGCGACGCGGCGGCAAGGACCACGCCTGCTGCGTCTCGCGACTTCGCGGAGGTGGAGGGCGCCGCCGGCGGGCTCGGGCCCGGACTCGCTCCCGCCCGGTCGGCCGTTGCCCGGCTGACCGGGCGGTGAAACCAGACCTCACGTCGCAGGTGCCGCACCGGAGGTAGCCAGCGCGTTCAGGCCCAGGCCCCAGGCGTCAGGACAGCGCCGCCAGCGGATCGTCGAGAACCGGCTGCCACGCCATCTCGGCCGCTCCCACAAGGCTGTTGTGGTCGAGCGTGCAGGCGAGGATGGGAACGCTGCCGCTCTGCCCCCACAGGCTGCGGCCGGCGACGACGGCCCGCAGGCGCTCCGGGTCGGCGTCAAGGAGGGTGCGGTGGAGCCCGCCGAGGATGACGCGGTCCGGGTTGAGGATGTTGACCAGTCCCGCGAGCCCGAGCCCGAGCCGGTCGATCAGTGCCTCGGCGGCCGTGGAGACGGCCGGGTCGGCGTAGCGGTTGCGGATCAGGTCGTTGGCCTGCTGGAGGAGCGACAACTCGGGGCCGGGGTCGCGGCCCGCCTCGGTGAGGAAGGCCAGCGGATCCGCCTCGACGTCCAGGCAACCGCGGCTGCCGCAGTGGCAGGGGCGGCCCTCCGGTTGGACCGTGAGGTGGCCGACTTCAAGTGCCAGGCCCGAACTGCCGGTGTGCAGACGGCCGTCGAGCACCAGCGCGCCGCCGACGCCGCGGTGTCCCGTGGCCACGCACAGCAGGTGGCGGGCGCCGCGGCCCGCGCCGTGCCGGTGTTCGGCGAGCGCGGCGAGGTTGACATCGTTGGCGGCGAACGCCGGGCCGGTGATCCCGGCCGCGCGGATCCGCTCCGCGAAGATCTTCCGTACGGGAGCGCCCGCCGGCCAGGCCAGATGGAGCGGGTTGAGGGCCGTGCCCTCGGGTTCGGCGACGGCGGACGGCGCGGCGAGGCCCGCGCCCACGCAGCGGCGTCCGGTCTCCCGGAGCAGCTGGGCGCCCGCGTCGACGACCGAGCTGAGCACCTTCGCGGGGTCGGGGTCGACGGTCTCGCAGCCGGGCGCCGTCGCGACGATACGGCCGCCGAGGCCTACCAGGGCCGCGCGGAAGCCGTCGGCGTGCACTTGGGCGGCGAGGGCGACGGGGCCGTCCTCGGCGACTTGGAGCCGGTGCGAGGGGCGGCCCTGCGAACCGGCGGCGGCGCCCGGGCGCGCGTCGACGCGGATCAGCCCGAGTGCTTCGAGCTCCGCGGCCACCGCGCCCGCCGTCGCCCGCGTGACTGCCAACTCGGCGGTGAGCACGGCCCTCGTCGGCGCGCGTCCCGTGTGAACGAGCTCCAACGCGGGCCCGAGCGCACCACGCCCTCGGTCCAGCCGCGTCCTCGTGGTTCCTTCTCTCACCGCTCGGGGGGCCGACTTGGCGTTCATGAGAGGGAGTCTCC
>CBFGQM010000349.1:0-5110 GCA_965650905.1 uncultured Streptomyces sp.
ACATCGTGTGGTGCGTCTGCTTGCGGGATCCGGCACCGGCGGCCGCGAAGGCATAGGCCTGCGCCTGTGCCTTTGCTGCTTCCCGTGCCTGGGTCGGTCGCTCATTGCGCTCACGGACGGGAAGACCCGCGAGAGACACAGTGGAGGCCGGCCGGACGGCAGGAATGCCCGACAGACCAGTGCCCAGGTTCGAGAAGCCGAGCAGGCACGTGGAGACGACCGAGCAATCGGTCATTTTGACGGTGCTGATAGAGCTGGCGTTGATGCTGATCACTGGAATCGCCTCCTCTCGGCGTCTCTGGGACCGGGGTGAACCGGTCCGTCGGTTGTTGAGTACAGCACGAAACCGGGCCTTCGAGAAGGCCGCCGCTTCCGTACTCAAGAACCTATGGGGATTGTTGGGGCATGCGCAAACTATTTTTCCAACGAGTTCGTATCAGTGGCCATCTTCGACTCCGTCAGGCTCTTGACCTGCACAAATGGCCAGGACTTCGGTCCCGAAGCGATTGAGCTTGCGGCTGAGGACCCCTGGGACGCGGGCGAGTTCGGCCGGGCTGGACGGCCCGGCCTCGGCGATGGCCATCAGCGTCTTGTCCGTGAAGACGCAGAAGTCCGGCTGTCCGCTGCGCTCAGCCTGGGCCGCTCGCCAGCCGCGCAGCCGCTCGTAGAGACCCTCGTCCATGTCGGAGGGGCAGTCCTCACAGCGCATCAGTTTCATCTCGCCGGCGTCGGTGAGGGTGCGGCCGCACACCCGGCAGCGGGCAGGCTTCCGGTGCGCCCGCCGCACTACGCCCTCGACGCCGCCCGTGACGCCACGCTCGACGCCTCCGGAGCCGGCCGTGCCGCCGGGTGCCGCTGTGGTGCCGGAGCGGGGGCGCAGACCGTCGAGGAAGCGGCTGGGGCGGCGGTTGGGGCGGCCGCCGGGTGAGCGGGACAGTGCCCAGGAGACGACAAGGTGTTCTCTGGCACGGGTGACGCCGACATAGAGGAGCCGGCGCTCCTCCTCGATCTGCTCCTCGGTCTGTGCGTAGGTGATCGGCATCATGCCTTCGGCGACACCGACGAGGTAGACGACCTCCCACTCCAGGCCCTTTGCGGAGTGGAGGGAGGCGAGGGTGACGCCCTGGACGGTCGGGGGATGCTGGGCACCGGCGCGCTCGTCGAGTTCCGCAACGAGGTCGCCGAGGGTGGCGTCGGGCTTGGCAGCGGCGCAGTCCTGTGCGAGGTGGACCAGGGCGGCAAGGGACTCCCAGCGCGCGCGAACGGCGCCGGATCCGGCGGGAGGTTCGCCGGTCCAGCCCTCGCCCGACAGCACGGCTCGTACCTGCGAGGGAAGGTCGACGGCGTCGTCGAGGAGCGAGTCGTTGCCTCCGAAGCGGGCCGCGCCTCGGAGCGCGATGCACGCCTTTCGTACTTCCGCGCGGTCGAAGAACCGCTCGGCGCCGCGCAGCTGATAGGGCACCCCGGCATCGGCGAGGGCCTGTTCGTAGATCTCCGACTGGGAGTTCGCGCGGAAGAGGATCGCGATTTCACCCGCGGGGACGCCGGAAGCGATGAGGTCACGGATACGGCGGGCTGCGCCTTCTGCCTCGGCAGGCTCGTCGGTGTACTCGGTGTAGAGGGGCTCGGGTCCCGGGGCGCGCTGGGAGATCAGCTCCAGGCGGTGTTCGGCGGCGCGGCCGCGGGCCTGGGCGAGCAGACCGTTGGCAAGGTGGACGACCTGGGGTGAGGAGCGGTAGTCGCGGACCAGCTTGACGACTGTGGCGCCCGGGTGGCGGGTGCGGAAGTCGAGGAGATGGTCCGGGGTGGCACCGGTGAACGAGTAGATCGTCTGGCTGGCGTCGCCGACGACGCAGAGGCTCTCGCGCTCGCCGAGCCACAGCTCCAGGAGGCGCTGCTGGAGGGGGCTGACGTCCTGGTACTCGTCGACCACGAAGTGCTGGTACTGGGCGCGGACTTCTTCGGCGATGTCGTGTCGGTCCTGGAGGATGCCCACGGTCAGCAGCAGGACGTCTTCGAAGTCGATGAAGGTGCGGTCGCGTTTGAGATCCTCGTACGCGGCGTAGAGCTGGGCGATCTCGGCCGGGTGGCGGGGGGCTTCGCGGCCGGCCTTGGCGGCGGCGGCCACGTAGTCCGCGGGGATGGTCTGGGTGACCTTGGACCATTCGATCTCGGCTGTGACATCGCGCAGTTCGCCCCGGTCGAGGCGGATGCGGCAGGTGGCCGCGGCGTCGGCGACGAGCTGTATCTTGCGGTCGACCAGCCGGGGCAGGCTCCCGCCGACCGCCTTGGGCCAGAAGTACTGGAGTTGGCGCAGGGCGGCGGAGTGGAAGGTGCGGGCCTGGACTCCAGAGGCGCCGAGCTGGCGGAGGCGGCCGCGCATCTCGCCGGCGGCGCGGTTGGTGAAGGTGACGGCCAGCACACTGGAGGGCTGAAGTATCCCCGCGCGCACGCCGTAGGCGATGCGGTGGGTGATCGCCCGGGTTTTGCCCGTGCCGGCCCCCGCCAGCACGCACACCGGACCGTGCAGGGCAGTGGCGACCTCGCGCTGCTCGGGGTCGAGCCCTTCGAGCACCGCGTCGGCCGTGTCGGGAACCTGCGGGAAGAGGGTGGAGTGCGTTGCTGCTGTCACCCCGCCATGCTGCCAGGTCGGCGGGGACGGATGCGGTGGTTGTCCACAGGGGGAAGCTTGCGGTCGTACTAGGGCGTGTTGCGAAAGTAGCGTCGTCCGCCCGAAGCTTCGAAACACGCCCCAATGCGGCAGTACCCGGCACATCGCGGCAGGCGGCCGGCTCCGCAAGGCGACGCACTCCGCGCCGCCCGGCCCCTCGCCACCCGCTCCCTCGCCGTCCGTTACGGGACCCGAGTGCGGGAATGGGCACGCCGCCGCGTAGGTTCCACCCACTGCGAACGCGTACCCCCAGGAGCGAAGGAGCACGAGAGACATGCCGGGCACTGTGACGATGTACAGCACCACGTGGTGCGGCTACTGCCGTCGGCTGAAGAGTCAGATGGACCGTGAGAGCATCGCGTACAACGAGATCAACATCGAGCAGGACCCGGCGTCCGCGGCGTTCGTGGAGAAGGCGAACGGCGGCAACCAGACGGTCCCGACGGTACGGGTGGTTCCCACCCGGGGAGGTTCTGAGGTCGTCATGACGAACCCGAGCCTCGCACAGGTGAAGCAGGCGCTCGGCGTCTGACGCGCATCACGCACCTGGCCCCCGCCCGACGACCTCTGGCGAGGGCCTCATCTGATCACCCATAGCGGCGCCGGTCGATCAGCGAAGCCGCACACCCGGAACAGGCACGGCCACTTCGGCATAGGACGGTGCGGCCTCCGGCCGGTCCCGTACTGAAGTGGGCCGTTCGCCCGCTGCGTCAGCGGCCACCAGAGCGACGAGCCGCTGCCGCTCGAGCCGGTGACGGAAGGGCTGTTCAAGGACCAGCAACACACGCGGCCGCTGGCCAACGACCCGTTGGCAGAAACCCGTTCTCCCCCTCGGAACGTCCGAGCGCGCACCTCAATCCGGACGCCGATGCTCACCCCTGCACGCCAGAACGCACCAGGAATGAGTCGGTGGCAGCAGTTGCCGACCCTTCGCAGCGCAGGTCGAGCTGAAGATCCCGGTCTGAGCTCGCTAGAGGGCGGTGCCCGGCTTCGGCAAGGGCTTGCCGTACCAGAGCTCGATCAGGCGGGCCGCAATCGAGATCCCGTACGGGGGCAGTACTTCCCCTGACTCGAAGGCGGCCCGCAGGTCTTCGCGGGAGAACCAGCGGGCCTCGTGGATCTCTTCGCCGTCGACGTCGATCTCCGCCGAGTCGGCGCGGGCCATGAAGCCCAGCATGAGGCTGGAGGGGAAGGGCCATGGCTGGCTGGCGACGTACTCGACCTCACTCACGGTGACGCCCGCCTCTTCGAAGACCTCGCGGCGCACCGACTGTTCGATGGACTCGCCCGGCTCGACAAATCCGGCGAGGGTGGAGAAGCGGCCCTCGGGCCAGTGCACTTGGCGGCCGAGCAGGATGCGGTCGTCGTCGTCCGTCACTGCCATGATCACCGCCGGGTCGGTGCGCGGGTAGTGCTCGGCGCCGCAGGCGGGGCAGCGGCGGATGTGGCCGGCCGCTGCGATCACGGTGCGTTCGCCGCAGCGGGAGCAGAAGCGGTGCAGGCGCTGCCAGTTCTCCAGTGCAACGGCGTGCGCCATGAGGCCCGCGTCGCGGGGCGACAGGAGCAGGCCGGCCTCACGCAGTCCCGCGGCGCGTGCGGACTGGTCCATGCGGCCCGGGAGCACGTCCTTCTGGAGCGCGAAGTAGCTGACGCCTTCGTGGTCGGTGCCGAGGAAGTAGCGGTGTGCTTCGGTGAGGGGGGCTTCGAAGGAGGGGGTCATCACGAGTTCGGTCGTGCTGTCCTCCGTCTCGTCGATGAGGACCTGGCCGCCGGAGACCACGAAGACGCGGGTCGTGGGGTGGCTCCACGCCGCGGCGAGCCAGGCTTCGTCGAGCCGGTGGTGGGCGGCCCTGTCGATGCCGCTCGGGGCGGTGAGCGAGAGGGGACGTTCGACGGTGTGATCGGTCCAGGTGGTCACGGGTGCTTCCAACTCCCCCGGTGGAACGGGTATTTCAGCGGGACGTAGGGCAGGACTCGGCAGCGTTCGGCGGGCTCGTGTGGGAGGGCTCTTTCCGTGTGCGTCGCGCCAGTTGTCCGCGAACTCGCCCCACAGGTAGGCCGCGGTTTCGACGCCCTTGAGAGGGGGGTCGAGTCCGAGCTTCTCGTTGGGGGCGTGCCGGCCGTCGGACGGGAGGGAGATACCGAGGAAGAGCACGGGTGCCGCGAGGACTGCCTGGAGGTTCGCGGCTGGTCCTGACGCGGGTCGTCGGAGGGCCACTGGGCGAAGACGGCGGGGGCGCCTGATGTCGCCCAGACCGAGGCGGTCGGGAAGCCGGTCTCCTGGAGCAGCTTGGCCGCGAGCCGGCCGGCACTGCGCCGTACGTCCGCCGTGTGGCCGGGCTGGGCCGACACGGACGGGATGCGCAGCCACTCGGCGAGGTCGTCGAGGAAGGCGGCGCGGTGGTTCTCGATGGCCGTGCGGACAGCGCTGTCCGGAGG
>CBFGQM010000350.1:0-5100 GCA_965650905.1 uncultured Streptomyces sp.
GGGCGTCCCGGCGGTGGTGGTTTCGCGGCCACCCTCACGAGAGTCGCGGCCGTCGACCTGTCGCTCGTCGACTTGCCGTTCGTCGGTTCGTTGCAAGTCGGCTTGTCGCTTGTCGGCTTGTCGCTCGTCGGCTTGCCGTTCGTCGGCGCGTTGCCCGTCGGTTTGTTGCCCGTCGACCTGTCGCGCGTCCAGCCGTATTCGCAGGCCGGCTCCTCGGCTCGGCTCGGCGTCGTCGGCGTGCGTCGGCTCCGCTGTCGCCACGTGAAGGCACTCCGTGTCCTGTTCGAAGTTCCGCTTCGGCCGGCTCGCGGCCGACGACCTGCCCCGATTCCGGCGACGCTAGCACGCACCCCGCCGGGGAGCGCCCGGGCGGCTCTCCGGGGACGGGGTGCGGTCGGTTTGCTACGGCAGGGCGCGTACTTCGTGCTGTGGCACAGCGGTGTACGTGCCATCAGCTCACCGATGTGGCTGTTTCACCCCTGCGTGTGTGCGTCAGCTCACCCGGGTCAGCTTGGCACCGTAGCCCGGTTCGGTGAGGTCCGACTGGAGCGCGACCGGGATTTCGACGGCGTCGCCCGTGCCGTCGCCGACGCTCAGCGAGCCGACCTTCGTGCCCGCCTTCGCCTCGTGCGGGATGGTCGTGCCTTCCTCGCTCAGTGTCAGCTTCACCATCTGCCCGGCCCAGCCCACCGCGGAGACGTCCTTCGCGGCGACCACGGGGGCGTGACCGGCGAGCCCGTCGTCCACGTACCCGACGACGTCACCCTTCTTGAGGATCTTCCGCGAGGTCAGCGCGTCCTGGGCGGCGATCAGCGCGGTCTTGCTGACCGCGTTGACGGTGTCGATGATCGGCGGCTTGTGCTGGCCGAGGACCGCACCGACGACGATGACGATCTCGCCGCCGACGTCTCGGGTGGCGGCGAAGAGCAGGTTGCCACCGGCCCTGGTGGTGGAACCGGTCTTGATGCCGATGGCGTTGTTGTACGGGACGAGGCGGTTGTAGTTCTGCCAGACCCGGCCCGATGGGTCCTTCCAGACGGGCAGCTTGGTGATGTCCACCAACGCCTGCATCCTGACCAGCTGGTTGCCGAGCTTGACCTGGTCCTCGGCGGTGGAAACGGTGGTCTCCTTCAGCCCGGAGGGGTCGGTGTACTTCGTGTTCTTCATCCCGAGGTCCTTCGCGGCGTCGTTCATCTTCTTGACGAACGCCTCCTCGGAACCGGCGTCCCAGCGGGCCAGCAGCCGCGCGACGTTGTTCGCGGACGGAATCATGATGGCCGCCAGCGCCTGCCTCTCGGTGAGGGTGTCGCCCGCCTTGACGGTGTTGAGCGTGGACTCGCCATCCTTGTCGTAACCGCCCTCCGTCTCGGCCTTCGCGTCGACGGGGATGCTCTTGCCCTCTTCACCGGATTTCAGCGGGTAATCCTTGAGAATCACGTACGCGGTCATGGCCTTGGCGACCGAACCGATGGCGACGGGCTGCTGCTCTCCGAAACTGTCGACCGTGCCGATGCCGTTGACGTCCATCCAGCCCTGGCCCTCGTCGGGCCACGGCAGGGACACCTTGTCCCCCTCGAAGGCGTACGTCTCCTCGGCCGTCAGGGCGAGGGTGGGCGTCGGCAGCGGCCGCACAGCCTGTACGACTGCGAACACCACGACCAGCAGCAGCACCAGAGGAGTCCAGATCTTGACCCGACGCACGATCGTCCGCACCGGTGTCTGCGGAGGCGGCGGCGTGTTCGTCAACTCCGCCAACAGGTCCAACGGCGCCATGGGCGGCAACGGTTGCTGGGTCGTCCGCTCGGGGCCGATCTGGGGAATGGCGGCGGTCTCGGAGGCCGGCGTAACGGATGGTTTCTCCGCGGGCGGTGTGATCGGCTTCGGCTTCGGCGAAGCCGGTGCGTCAAGCGGCTTGAGGGCCACGAATGTGCTGGTGCGCTCGGCGTCACGCTCGGGGTCGGGCTTTGTGGCGGAGCTGCCACCGGGATCGGGAGTGGAGTGGGTCTGGGGAGTGACGGACTTGTCCCCTGCCTCGCTTACCTGCCCATCCCCCTGCCCGTCTCCCTGCCTGTCTCCCGGCTTCTCGTCGGGCTTCGCGTCCGGCTCGGCGCCGCCCAGCTTGAGCATGGTCGTGGGCTGGTCCACGGCGGGCGGGCGAGCCCTGAAGGTAGTGGTGGGCTGATCCACACGGGGCTCGGCGTCGTCCCCCGCGGCTTCCCCGTAGGCCGGCGAGGCGGCTTCGCCGTCGGCGGACGGAGTCGTATCGGCTTCGGCCGACAGGGTCGCATCGGCGGCTTCGGCCTCGGCCTTGGCCCCGGTGTCCGCAGCCACGCCAACGGCGCCCGCGGACTCGGTATCGGTACCGCGCGCAGGCGGGTCTTCCTTGCCGTTCGAGGCAGCGGTGCCGGACGCGCCGTCTGTGGTGTCTTCCGCCCCACCGTCGGCGCGAACGTCGTCCTTAGCCGGAGACTCGGCCGCAGTGGCGTCGTCCCGCGGGGAGTCGGCACCCGCCTCGTCAGCCGTACCCGCGTCGGCCTCGGGCGAAGCAGCGGTCTCCGCCTCGGCCCGTGACTCACCGTCACGGTCACCATCGAGGTCGCCATCCGAACTCCCGGCAGCCGACGCACCGTCAGCCACCGATCCGGAATCGGCGTCCTCGGCTCCCGAGGCGCCGTCAGCGCCCCCGGCCTCCTCGTCGTCCGTCCCCGCAACCCAAGCCGCCACAGCGTTCCTCAGCCGCGCGGCACCCGCCTTGCCCTCTGTCGCCCCGGACTGCGAGGCACCCTCAACCTCCGGAGAGCCCGAAGAGCCCGTATCCGAAGCGCCCGAACCCGACACGCCCGAACCCGACTCGGCGGCCCGCTCCGCGACCCCCGCTGTGGAGAACACCGCCGTAGCCGTATCCACCCGTGATGCCGCCGTCACGGCCTCCCGGGCGACCGCGAGCCGCGGATCAGCGTCCGGCACGGGCCGAGAGTCGGCACCTTCGCCCGAGCGGGAACCGGCATCCGCAGTCCCCGATCCCGTCGGCGCCGCCGGCCACGGAACGGAAGCCGGAACCGGAGCCGTGCTCCCCGACGTCGGTTCTACCGACGACTCGTGCTGCTTCGATCTGTCGGGGGACTCGCCCGCCACCGATGCCTCCTCCATGCGCCACTCACCGTGCGCCCAACCGAACCATGGACCCTTGAAGAGCCGCCAACAGTCGCCCGGACGCACTGTCCGAACCATGTACCAGTGTCCCGTGTGCGGGCTTAACCCTTGCGGTAGACGACAACGACATAGCTACTGGTTCCACTACGAACCGGTCACGCACCCTCGACAGACCATTGTGAGAGGGGTCACCCTGTCATTCATCCACGCGGGGAGGCATGGATGGGCAGGAGCCGAAGAACACTTCCGGAGGAGCTTCTACTGCTGGCGTTGAACCCGACCACGGGTACCACCGCGCAGCCGCAGTCGCTCGACCTCGGTCTGGCCGGAGCACAGCTAGTGGAGCTGGCGCTGGCCGGACGGATAGCCCCAGACGGGGATCGTATCGCCGTGGTGGTACCACGGCCGACCGGAGATCCGACTTTGGACTGCGCGTTGGAGTTGCTGCGAAGGCGTGGCGCTCCCGTGCGTGCGGTTCACTGGATTGGCGGGCCCCGACTGGGGCTGCGCCAGACGTATCTCTCGTATTTGGAGCGCTGCGGCATGGTCCATGCCGTCGCGGGCCAGATGTGCGGGGTGCTGCCGACGACTCGCTATCAGGCGACGGACACGGCCATCAGCCGGGAGATCAGGGCCCGGCTGGATTCCGCCATAAGGACCGGTGTGCCACCGGACCCACGGACGGCCGCGCTCGCCGCACTGGCGCACGCCGTGGGCCTGGGCAAGCACCTCTACCCGGGGAACGAAGGGCGCTCCTCGCGCTCCCGCCTCCGGGACCTGATCAGGCACGACCCCATGGGCGGCCTCGTGGCACACGCCGTGATGGACGTTCAGAACGGTGCGGCAGCCCAGCCGCGCCGCAGCCCGGCACCGGTCGGCCGACAGGTCGCCCCCCGAGCCAGGCCGGCACCGGAACCCGCTCGGCATGTACCGATGCCACCGCACCGCGGTTCCATGGTGCGCGTCGTAGCCTACTGAGCCGCTGATTCACCGCGCAGACAAGCGCGGCACAGTCAGGGCGCGGCACAGTCAGGGCGCGGCACAGACCAACACCGCGGAAACGGGCATGACACGACCGCAGCCGTCACGACTTCGGTCAGCACAGCTGCGGTCAGCACGGCCGCCGTCAGCACCAACGCGCTCAGCACCACCACGCACCACGCATACCGTCAGCGCCGCACCGCAAGGCCTCACAACCGGTTCGGAGCCGCAGGGCCGCGCGGGGCAGCAGGCCGTACGTCCGCACGACGGCACGGCCCACCGCCCCGCGCGGCCGCGTATCACCACGTATCCGTCCCCCGTCGCCGCCACCGATCCACACCAGGTGGCGTGAGGTGGCGCGTACGCAGCGCATATCCGCTGTTTTCCAGCGGTAGCGAGCACCTTGGTGGCAATCTGCTCAACAGCAGATACGCAAAGTGCAGGCAGCACGCAGCCGGAGGTGCACGTCCCGTGGCGTCCCATGTCAATCCCACCGTCAGGCGACGCCGGTTGGGCCAGGAGCTGCGTCGGCTCCGAGAGCTCAAGGGCATGACAGCCGAAGAGGTCGCCGAGCGCCTGCTGGTCTCGCAGTCGAAGATCAGCCGCCTGGAGAACGGCCGTCGCAGCATCAGCCAGCGCGACGTGCGCGACCTGTGCGCCGTCTACGAGGTCGAGGACCACCGCGTCGTCGAGTCCCTGATGCAGATGGCGAAGGACTCCCGCCAACAGGGCTGGTGGCACTCCTTCGGCGACATCCCGTACAGCGTCTACATCGGCCTGGAGACGGACGCCGAGTCGCTCCGGGTCTACGAACCCCAGATCATCACCGGTCTGTTGCAGACCCGTGCGTACGCCGAGGCCATCATCCGGGGTGGCTCGCCCGAGGCGTCGGAGGCGGACAACGACAAGCGCGTCGAGGTCCGGCTGCGCCGCCTCGATGACGAGCTGGTCGACCGCGGTGTCGTT
>CBFGQM010000351.1:0-5096 GCA_965650905.1 uncultured Streptomyces sp.
CACCGGCCGGTCCCGGCCGGTGGGTGTGAGGATGCTGTGGCCGCCCCGGAGGCGGGGTTCCCAGCTCTCACACCGTTCGGCGCCCGAGTCGTCCAAATGAGTTCCCGCGCGGCGCTCCGGCCAAAGACGCCGCCGCCGAGGACCGCGACGGCCGCTCGCCCCCGCCAGGCCGTCTGCGTGTGTGCCCCGTGTGGTCTGCTGTCATGGACACGGGAGATCGAGGACATATGCCGTGGGGTGGAATTGTTCCGCCCACCGGAGCTGGAGCCGCTGAAGCGGGTCGACGAGGTCCGGTACGAGCTGGGGCCTGCCGAACACGTTCGACCTGGGGTGAGCGCGGTGAGGCGCACTGGTACGAGGCGCGGCCGAGCGCCAGGCTGGGCGGGCGCCCGAGGGCCGCTCTCCGCTGCTGGGGAGGCGCCCGTCGTAAAGCGTGACCGGAGGGCGAGAAGAGCGACCGGAGGTCAGAGCACGCGCACCGCGCCGCTCGCCGGGTAGCCCGACAGGTCCTGGATGACGACACCCTTGGAGGGGTTCGCGGCGTCCAGGTACTGGCCGTTCCCGATGTAGACGCCCGTGTGGTACGCCGAGCCCGCGCCACCCCAGTACAGGATGTCGCCGACCTGGATGTCGGACAGGGGGACCGGGGTGCCGGCCACGGACTGGTCCTGAGAGACGCGCGGCAGGGCCACGCCGACCTGCTTGAACGCGGCCTGGACCAGGCCGGAGCAGTCCCAGGCGCTGGGGCCGGTGGCGCCCATGACGTACGCGTCGCCCACCTGCGCCTTGAGGAAGCTGATGACGGTGGCGACGCTGCCGCTCGCCGGGGCGGCGACGTCGCTGCTCGCGAAGGCCGTGAGGGTGGTCCGCTCGGCGGACCGCGAGGCGGCGCGCTGGGTAGCGCGCTCGGCGGCGGCCTTGCGCTCGGCCTCGGCCTTTTTCCTGGCCTCCGCCTTCTTCTTCGCGTCGGCGAGGTCGGCTTTGGCCTGCTTTGCCGCCTTGGCGGCGGCCGCGTCACGCTCGGCCAGCAGCTCGTAGTCAGCCGCGGCCTGCTGGGTGGCGGCTGCGGACTCGGCGACCTGAGCGGACAGGTCGGCCGTGAGCGTGGGCAGTTCGATGCTCTGGGTCACGGGCTCGGCCGCGTTCGCCGATCCGGACGCACCGGCCACTGCCAGGGTGCTGAGGACGCCACCGGCAACTCCGGCGCGCATTGCGAGCGTGGAGCTGCTGCTGCGCCGGGGCTTCCGGTGGCTGCGTATGTGAGCGGTGTGGGACATGAGTCCTACCGGTATCAGGAGCTCCTCCATATCTTCAAGAAACGTGTGGTGTGCCACAGTTGTTCAATGGGCCGCTGAAAACCCGGGCGTGTCATTCCTTATTGACGCCATAACGGGCCTTGGGGACGCAGGTGAGCCGGCCTGTGATCAAGGCCTTTCTGTCATACGGCCGACTGGCCCGCCACTTACCACTGGCTGAAGCGGATGGCCAAGCCCTGTTTTTTCGGCCGCCTGTGAATGTGGTGCAGGTCACGGAGCAGTCACCGTGGCGGCCGCTTCACGCGCGGGAGTCGGAGGTGGGTCGGATCTGTGTCGGATCCGTGTCGCGTGTGTCGCGTCCATGTCGCGTCCATGTCGCGTCCCCTGCCTTCCTCCCCTGCCTTCCTCCCCTGCGCCCCGCTCTGCTGCGCCTCGCTTGCGAGTGCCCGCCCGCATGTCGCTCGTGCATGGATGCACGCATGTCGCTCGTGCATGGATGCACCCGGTCGGATCTGTCCACACCTGGGGTCAACTCTCCCCACGCTGTGAACGAGTTCCTCTATCAAGCCCTGGCGTCCAGCGCCAATTTGCCCGGGATTGCCGACGCTTGGTAAAGCGCCACGGCCTGGACCGGCGGCAAACGAGCGAAAATGTTACCTCTGGTGATCACTTGGACGCTTCTGTGGGAAGATCGCCGCCCATCTGACTTCATGATCCTTTGCCGGGTGGTGGAGATCACAAAGCCGTTGCCGTACCCGTGTCGCAGATCACAGACTCGCAGGCATAGGATGCGTGGCAGTTGGGCTTGTGACCTGCTTCACATGTGAGCGATCTTCGTGATACCTCACGGGGCTTGTGGGCTTCGTGGAGCCGGCGGAGTTGGTGAGCTTCGTGGGGCAGGTGGTCCGACCCAGCCTCCCCAGCCTCCAGCCGGGGGGGACGCCCAAGCAGTCAGTGCCGACTGAGAGGAGCGAGGAGCGGTGAACGCGTATGTGCCCATCCTCGTGCTGGGAGCCCTCGGGGCAGGCTTTGCGATCTTCTCCGTGGTCATGGCCACGCTTATCGGTCCAAAGCGGTACAACCGGGCCAAGCTTGAGGCCTACGAGTGCGGTATCGAGCCGACCCCCACGCCGGCCGGCGGCGGGCGGTTCCCCATCAAGTACTACCTGACGGCGATGCTCTTCATCGTCTTCGACATCGAGATCGTCTTCCTCTACCCGTGGGCCGTCACCTTCGACGCCCTGGGTGTTTTCGGGCTCGTGGAGATGCTGCTCTTCGTGCTCACCGTCTTCGTCGCGTACGCGTACGTATGGCGGCGCGGCGGCCTGGAATGGGACTGAACCCCGTATAGGCGACAGAGGAGCCACTGAGCATGGGACTCGAAGAAAAGCTGCCGAGCGGTTTCCTGCTGACCACCGTCGAGCAGGCCGCGGGGTGGGTACGCAAGTCGTCCGTCTTTCCCGCCACCTTCGGCCTCGCCTGCTGCGCCATCGAGATGATGACGACGGGCGCGGGCCGCTACGACCTGGCGCGCTTCGGAATGGAGGTCTTCCGCGGCTCACCGCGCCAGGCCGACCTGATGATCGTCGCCGGACGGGTGAGTCAGAAGATGGCGCCGGTCCTGAGGCAGGTCTACGACCAGATGCCGAACCCCAAGTGGGTGATCTCCATGGGGGTCTGCGCCTCGTCGGGCGGGATGTTCAACAACTACGCGATCGTGCAGGGCGTCGATCACGTCGTTCCTGTCGATATCTATCTGCCCGGCTGTCCGCCGCGGCCAGAGATGCTGATGGACGCGATTCTCAAGCTCCACCAGAAGATCCAGACCTCGAAGCTCGGCGTGAACGCCGAGGAGGCGGCCCGCGAGGCGGAGGAGGCGGCGCTCAAGGCGCTCCCCACCATCGAGATGAAGGGCCTGCTGCGGTGAGCGATACGAATGCCAACGGTACGAACGCCAACGGAATGAACGGCAACGGCACCGACGGGACCAACCCCGAGAAGGACCTGAGCGCCTCCAACCTGCCGGGTCAGCGAGGCGACCAGGGCGAGGAGATCCGCGTCCAGCGCGGCATGTTCGGCGCCGACAACGGCGGCGACACCTCCGGCTACGGCGGGCTGGTCCGCTCGATCCGGCTGCCGGGACCCGCCACCCGTCCGTACGGCGGCTGGTTCGACGAGGTCGCCGACGAGCTGGAGGGCGCCCTGGAGGAACAGGGCCTCGTCCCCGAGAACGTGATCGAGAAGACGGTCGTCGACCGCGACCAGATCACCTTCCACATCGAGCGCGAGCACCTGGTCCGCGTCGCCCAGACCCTGCGCGATGACCCGGCCCTCCGCTTCGAGCTGTGCACCGGGGTGAGCGGCGTCCACTACCCGGGCGACAAGGGTCGTGAGTTGCACGCCGTCCACCACCTGCGCTCGATCACCCACAACCGGCTGATCCGCCTCGAAGTCAGCGCCCCGGACAGTGAGCCGCACATCCCGTCCCTGGTCTCCGTCTATCCGACGAACGACTGGCACGAGCGCGAGACGTACGACTTCTTCGGCATCGTCTTCGACGGTCACCCGGCCCTGACACGGATCATGATGCCGGACGACTGGCAGGGCTTTCCGCAGCGCAAGGACTATCCCCTCGGCGGCATCCCCATCGAGTACAAGGGCGCCCAGATCCCGGCTCCGGACCAGCGGAGGTCCTACTCATGAGCGCCCACCCGTCGCCCGACCACCACCCCTCAACGACTCCCTTCGGGAGGCTGTGATGACTAGTGCCGCATCCGCACGTGAGACCACGGAAGGCACCGTCTACACGGTCACCGGTGGAGACTGGGACGAGGTGGTCCAGACCGCCACCCGGGCCGACGACGAGCGCATCGTCGTCAACATGGGCCCGCAGCACCCGTCCACCCACGGCGTGCTCCGGCTGATCCTGGAGATCGAAGGCGAGACGGTCACCGAGGCCCGATGCGGCATCGGCTACCTGCACACCGGCATCGAGAAGAACGTCGAGTTCCGTACGTGGACACAGGGCACGACCTTCGTGACGCGCATGGACTACCTGACGTCGTTCTTCAACGAGACGGCGTACTGCCTCGCCGTCGAGAAACTCCTCGGCGTCCAGGAGCAGATCCCCGACCGCGCCACCATCATCCGCGTGCTCCTGATGGAGCTGAACCGCCTCTCCTCGCACCTCGTGTGCATCGCCACCGGCGGCATGGAACTCGGCGCCACCACGATCATGATCTATGGCTTCCGTGATCGTGAACTCATTCTCGACATCTACGAGCTGGTCACCGGCCTGCGCATGAACCACGCGTACATCAGGCCCGGCGGTCTCGCCCAGGACCTGCCTCCGGGCGCGGTGGACCAGATGCGCGAGTTCGTGAAGAAGATGAGGAAGAACCTTCCCGAGTACGACAAGCTCGCCACCGGGAACCCCGTCTTCAAGGCCCGCATGCAGGACATCGGCTACCTCGACCTGGCCGGCTGCATGGCCCTCGGCGCCACCGGCCCGATCCTCCGCTCGACCGGCCTTCCGCACGACCTGCGCAAGGCTCAGCCGTACTGCGGCTACGAGACGTACGACTTCGACGTCCCGACCGCCGACACATGCGACGCGTACGGGCGCTTCCTGATCCGCCTGGAGGAGATGCACCAGTCGCTGCGGATCGTCGAGCAGTGCCTGGACCGGCTGGCACCGGGACCGGTCATGGTCGCCGACAAGAAGATCGCCTGGCCCGCGCAGCTGGCCCTGGGCCCGGACGGCCTCGGCAACTCGCTCGACCACATCAAGAAGATCATGGGCACCTCCATGGAGGCCCTGATCCACCACTTCAAGCTGGT
>CBFGQM010000352.1:0-5092 GCA_965650905.1 uncultured Streptomyces sp.
ACGTGCCGCTGCGCGGCCCGTCCGCGGCCGTGGCGAAGAACATGAACGCCTCCCTGGAGCTGCCCACCGCCACGTCCGTGCGCGCGGTCCCGGTGAAGCTGCTCTTCGACAACCGCATCGTCATCAACAACCACCTGAAGCGTGCCCGGGGCGGGAAGATCTCCTTCACCCACCTCATCGGCTACGCGATGGTGCAGGCCATCAAGGCCATGCCGTCGATGAACTGGCACTACGCGGAGAAGGGCGGCAAGCCGACCCTGGTCAAGCCGCCGCACGTCAACTTCGGCCTGGCCATCGACCTGGTGAAGCCGAGCGGCGACCGCCAGCTCGTCGTCGCCGGCATCAAGAAGGCCGAGACGCTCAACTTCTTCGAGTTCTGGCAGGCCTACGAGGACATCGTCCGCCGCGCCCGCGACGGCAAGCTGACGATGGACGACTTCTCCGGTGTCACGGTGTCCCTGACCAACCCCGGCGGCCTGGGCACCGTCCACTCCGTGCCGCGCCTGATGCCCGGCCAGTCGGTCATCATGGGCGTCGGCTCGATGGACTACCCGGCGGAGTTCCAGGGCACGTCCCAGGACACCCTGAACAAGCTGGGCATCTCCAAGGTCATGACCCTGACCTCAACCTACGACCACCGAGTGATCCAGGGCGCGGCCTCCGGCGAGTTCCTCCGCGTCGTCGCGAACTACCTCCTCGGCGAGAACGGCTTCTTCGACGAGATCTTCGAGGCGCTGCGCATCCCCTACGAGCCGGTCCGCTGGTTCAAGGACATCGACGCCTCGCACGACGACGACGTCACGAAGGCCGCGCGTGTCTTCGAGCTGATCCACTCCTACCGGGTCCGCGGCCACGTCATGGCCGACACCGACCCGCTGGAATACCGCCAGCGCAAGCACCCCGACCTCGACATCACCGAGCACGGGCTCACCCTCTGGGATCTGGAGCGCGAGTTCGCGGTCGGCGGTTTCGCGGGCAGGTCCCTGATGAAGCTGCGCGACATCCTCGGCGTGCTGCGCGACTCGTACTGCCGGACCACCGGCATCGAGTTCATGCACATCCAGGACCCGAAGCAGCGCAAGTGGATCCAGGACCGCATCGAACGCTCGCACACCAAGCCGGAGCGCGAGGAGCAGCTGCGCATCCTGCGCCGTCTGAACGCGGCGGAGGCCTTCGAGACCTTCCTGCAGACGAAGTACGTCGGCCAGAAGCGCTTCTCGCTGGAGGGCGGCGAATCCGTCATCCCGCTGCTCGACGCGGTGATCGACTCGGCGGCCGAATCGCGTCTGGACGAGGTCGTCATCGGCATGGCCCACCGCGGCCGGCTGAACGTGCTCGCGAACATCGTCGGCAAGTCGTACGCGCAGATCTTCCGCGAGTTCGAGGGCAACCTCGACCCGAAGTCGATGCACGGCTCCGGCGACGTCAAGTACCACCTGGGCGCCGACGGCGTCTTCACGGGTCTGGACGGCGAGCAGATCAAGGTGTCGCTGGTCGCGAACCCGTCGCACCTGGAGGCCGTCGACCCGGTCCTCGAAGGTGTGTCCCGCGCCAAGCAGGACATCATCGGCAAGGGCGGCACGGACTTCACGGTCCTGCCGATCGCCCTGCACGGCGACGCAGCGTTCGCGGGCCAGGGAGTGGTGGCCGAGACCCTGAACATGTCGCAGCTGCGCGGCTACCGCACGGGCGGCACGGTCCACGTCGTCATCAACAACCAGGTCGGCTTCACGGCGGCGCCGGAGTCCTCGCGTTCCTCGATGTACGCGACGGATGTGGCCCGCATGATCGAGGCGCCGATCTTCCACGTGAACGGCGACGACCCCGAGGCCGTCGTCCGCGTCGCTCGCCTCGCCTTCGAGTTCCGCCAGGCGTTCAACAAGGACGTCGTCATCGACCTCATCTGCTACCGCCGTCGCGGTCACAACGAGTCGGACAACCCGGCGTTCACGCAGCCGCTGATGTACGACCTGATCGACAAGAAGCGCTCGGTGCGCAAGCTCTACACCGAGTCGCTGATCGGCCGGGGCGACATCACCCTGGAAGAGGCCGAGCAGGCGCTGCAGGACTACCAGGGTCAGCTGGAGAAGGTCTTCACCGAGGTCCGCGAGGCCACCGCGCAGGCGGGCGAGACGCACGTCCCGGAGCCGCAGCCCGAGTTCCCGGTCGCCGTGACCACCGCGGTCTCCCAGGAGGTCGTCAAGCGGATCGCCGAGTCGCAGGTCAACGTGCCCGACCACATCACGGTGCATCCGCGTCTGATGCCCCAGCTGCAGCGCCGCGCGGCCATGGTCGAGGACGGCACCATCGACTGGGGCATGGGCGAGACGCTCGCGATCGGCTCCCTGCTGCTCGAGGGCACCCCGGTCCGGCTGTCGGGCCAGGACTCCCGCCGCGGCACCTTCGGACAGCGTCACGCGGTGCTGATCGACCGCGAGACGGGCGCCGACTACACGCCGCTGCTGTACCTCTCCGAGGACCAGGCCCGGTTCAACGCCTATGACTCGCTGCTCTCCGAGTACGCGGCGATGGGCTTCGAGTACGGCTACTCGCTGGCGCGTCCCGAGTCCCTCGTGATGTGGGAGGCGCAGTTCGGCGACTTCGTCAACGGCGCGCAGACGGTCGTGGACGAGTTCATCTCGTCGGCGGAGCAGAAGTGGGGCCAGACGAGCGGTGTGACGCTGCTCCTCCCTCACGGCTACGAGGGCCAGGGCCCGGACCACTCGTCCGCCCGCCCGGAGCGGTTCCTCCAGCTATGCGCCCAGAACAACATGACGGTCGCCATGCCGACGCTGCCGTCGAACTACTTCCACCTGCTGCGCTGGCAGGTGCACAACCCGCACCACAAGCCGCTGGTGGTCTTCACTCCGAAGTGGATGCTGCGCCTCAAGGCCGCGGCGTCCAAGACGGAGGAATTCACCTCGGGCGGCTTCCGCCCGGTCATCGGCGACGAGTCGGTGGACGCGGCGGCGGTCCGAAAGGTCGTCTTCTGCGCGGGCAAGATCTACTACGAGCTGGAGGCCGAGCGCCAGAAGCTCGGCGTGACGGACACGGCGATCATCCGTATTGAGCGCCTGTACCCGCTGCCGGGTGCGGAGCTCCAGGCGGAAATCTCCAAGTACCCGAACGCGGAGAAGTACCTGTGGGCCCAGGAGGAGCCGGCGAACCAGGGCGCCTGGCCGTTCATCGCCCTGAACCTGATCGACCACCTGGACCTGGCGGTCGGCGCGGACATCCCGCACGGTGAGCGCCTGCGCCGCATCTCGCGCCCGCACGGCTCGTCCCCGGCGGTCGGCTCGAAGAAGCGCCACGAGCAGGAGCAGGCGCAGCTGATGCGCGAGGTGTTCGACGCCTGACCGGCGGCCGTAGGTCCTGGCTGTAGGTCCTGATCGGCTGCGGCACACGCCGAAGACCCGAAGGGCCCGGCCCGAGTCCTTGGACTCGGGCCGGGCCCTTCGGCGTGTGCGAGTGGTCTCACCGGGGCACTGGGGCACCGGGGCACATCATCTGCGGCTCGAAGTCCCCGTAGGGGCGGCGGCCCGCCGGCATGTACCGCACCTGCCGGTGCTCGGCGAGGAAGCTCTCCGTGGTCTGCTGTTCGGTCTTTCTGTCCGCGGACGTCCTCCGTCTCCTCGTGCTCCCCGGTCGCGGCCAGGTCCTGTGCCAGGCCGCGGCGAGGTCGAGGGCAACTGCGACGGGGTCAACGGGCCGCATGGTTGCAGTGCGCGACCACCAGGCGGCCAGGTGGCGCATATTCTGAAGCTATGTACTTCACCGACCGTGGCATCGAGGAACTGCAGAAGCGGCGCGGCGAGGAGGAGGTCACCTTTGAGTGGCTCGCCGAGCAGTTCCGTACGTTCGTCGATCTCAACCCGGACTTCGAGGTGCCGGTGGAGCGACTGGCGACGTGGCTGGCGCGGTTGGACGACGAGGACGACGAGTAGGACTCGGGGATCCGCCGGGGCTGAGAGTCCTGGTGCCGGGGGTTGCCTGCCGGCCTGTCCGGCCGGCTCCGCGTACGTCCGCTGCGATGGCCTACGCCCCTGGGACCCCACGTGACTCTTCCGTCGACCTACCCCACGGAAGAGCTCTTGACGTTGCCTTCATGCCCTGCGGATCACCCGAACGATTGTCTTGACTTTCCGTGACCGCGATATATCGTGAATGGCGGAAGATGCGATATGGCGCGATCGGTGCGGTGGTGCCTGCCGCACCGTTCCGCAACGCGTCGCAGCACCTCGACAACGCCCCGCAACGCCCCTTCCGGCCGAGGAGGTCACACCATGTCCAAGTGGTCTGTCGCAGAGCCCAGCAAGCTCAGCTTCGACGACCCGGTGACGACGCTGCAGGTGCGAATCGTCAACGGAACGGTGAACGTCGTGGGGATCGACGAGGGCTCCGCCCGCCTGGAAGTGACCGAGATAGAGGGACCTCCCCTCAGGGTGACCCAGCAGGACGGCACACTCACGGTGGGGTACGAGGAGCTGCCGTGCAAGGGCTTCCTCAAGTGGCTCGACCGCAAGGTATGGCGACGCAGCGCGGTGGTCTCCCTGGCGGTTCCGGCGCGTACGCGCGTGGAGGTGGGCGTGGTCGGCGCTTCCACGGTGGTGTCCGGCGTGGACGGTCGCGCGGACGTGAAGGGTGTCACAGGTGACACGACACTGGTCGGACTGACGGGCTCCGTCCGCGCGACGACCGTTTCCGGGAACGTGCAGGCCCAGGCGGTCACCGGCGACCTGCGACTGAACTCCGTGTCCGGTGATCTGACCGTCATCGAGGGCTCCTGCCCGACCGTGAAGGCCGACTCGATGAGCGGCTCGATCATCCTCGACATCGGCCCCACCAGCAGCCCTGCTGACGTCAGCCTCACCAGCGTCTCCGGCGAGATCGCCATCCGGCTCCCCCACCCCGCGGACGCGGAGGTCGAGGCCAACACCGCGAGCGGCACCGTCTCCAACGCCTTCGAGGGCCTCCGGGTCGGCGGCCAGTGGGGCGCCCACACGATCACCGGCCGCCTGGGCGAGGGCACCGGACGACTGAAGGCGACGACGATCTCGGGATAGGCGACGAAGAGGTAGCCGGGGAAGGGCGG
>CBFGQM010000353.1:0-5063 GCA_965650905.1 uncultured Streptomyces sp.
GGCCCGCCACGGGGAGTTCTCCCGGCTCGCGGACATCCTCATCCCCTTCCTCGTCACCAGGCAGCTTCTCTGCGGTGCCGGAAAGGTGCTGCAGACTCCGCGAGGCGCGGTGTACTGCGTCAGTCAGCGGGCCGAACACATCTGGGAGGGTGTCTCCTCGGCGACGACCCGTTCCCGGCCGATCATCAACACCCGGGACGAGCCGCACGCGGACGCGGAGCGCTACCGCAGGCTGCATGTCATCGTCGGCGACTCGAACATGTCCGAGACGACCATGCTGCTCAAGGTCGGCGCCACCGACCTGGTGCTGCGCATGATCGAGGCGGGCACGGTGATGCGCGACCTGACCCTGGAGAACCCGATCCGGGCCATCCGCGAGGTCAGCCACGACATCACGGGCCGCCGCAAGGTGCGCCTGGCGAGCGGCCGTGAGGCGTCCGCCCTGGAGGTGCAGCGCGAGTACTACGAGAAAGCCGTGGACTTCTGCGAGCGACGAGGCATCCGCACCGGCATCGTGGAGCAGGTCCTCGAACTGTGGGGCCGCACGCTCGACTCGATCGAGTCCGAGGACCTCGACCGGATCGGTACCGAGATCGACTGGGTCATGAAGTACAAGCTCCTCGAGCGGTACCGCGCCAAGCACAACATGACGATGTCGCATCCGCGCGTCGCGCAGATAGACCTCGCCTACCACGACATCCATCGTCGCCGAGGTCTCTACTACCTGCTGGAGAAGAAGGGGCAAGCCGCCCGGATCTGCAACGACTTGAAGATCTTCGAGGGCAAGTCGGTGCCCCCGCAGACGACTCGCGCCCGGCTGCGCGGTGACTTCATCCGGCGCGCGCAGGAACAGCGCCGTGATTTCACCGTCGACTGGGTTCACCTCAAGCTCAACGACCAGGCACAGCGCACGGTGTTGTGCAAGGACCCGTTCCGTTCCGTCGACGACCGGGTGGAGAAGCTCATCGCCGGAATGTGAGCCGTAGGTTCCGGGAAAGATTCCGGAACGCAACGAAGGGCGCCGTACATCTCCCGTACGGCGCCCGTCTCACGCCGTAGAGTTGCGCGCACTGCCCACCCACAAGATCGACCGATACGAGGCCCCCCCAGTGCGCCGACGCTCACTCCTGATTGCCGCTCCCACCGGACTGCTCACGCTCGCCGGCTGCGGTGACGACACGGCCGGCAAGGACAAGGCCGGCAGCAGTACGTCCCCCTCGGCCTCTTTGTCGGCCAGCACCGTACCGCCGCCGAAGCTCGTCGACGGGCCGTTGCCGGCCATCACCGCCGGGGTGAAGTTCGACGAGAAGCCGACCGTCGCCGAGGGCAGCGGTGATCCCTCCAAGGACCTGGCGGTCAGGACGGTCATCGCGGGCAACGGCCAAACGGTGGCCGAGGGCGACTACGTGAAGGCCAACTATCTGGGCCAGATCTGGACCTCGGCGAAGGTCTTCGACAATTCCTACGACCGCAAGACGCCGCTCGTCATCCAGCTCGCCCAGGGCTCGATCATCGACGGCTGGCGCTACGCCCTCACAGGGAAGAAGACCGGCAGCCGTGTCCTGATGGCCGTGCCCCCGACCTGGGGTTACGGCCCGAAGGGCAATCCGGACGCGGGCATCAAGGGCACCGACACCCTGGTCTTCGTCGTGGACGTCCAGGACACGTTCAACACGAAGAGTTCCGCCAAGGGCGAGATCGTCGCCCAGGACGACATCGACCTGCCGAAGGTGGGCACCAACACCGACGGCAAGGCGCCCTCCATCGATGTGCCGAAGAAGGACGCTCCGACGAAGCTCGTCGCGAACTACATCCTGGAGGGTGACGGCGACGAGGTCAAAGAGAGCGATGCCGTCCTCGTGCAGTACAAGGGCGTGCTCTGGGCCGACGGCAAGGAGTTCGACTCCACGTACGGCAGGGGGCAGCTCACCTCGTTCTCGCTGAAGCAGGTCGTCAAGGGCTGGGCGCAGGGGCTGACCGGCAAGAAGGTGGGCAGCCGTGTGCTCGTCGTCATCCCGCCGAAGCTGGGGTACGGCGACAAGCCGCCGCAGGGCAGCACCATCAAGAAGGACTCGGTGCTGGTCTTCTCCGTCGACATCCTCGCGAAGATGTAACGCCTTCGGGGATGTAACACTGTCCGTGTTGCCTCAATTGCCTTTCGCACATACAGCAGGAGCCAGAAACGTGAGCATCGAGAAGCCGGAGATCGACTTCCCGGAGGGTCCGCCCCCCGCGGACCTCGAGATCAAGGACATCTGGGAGGGCGAGGGGCCGGTCGCGAAGGCCGGTGACTTCGTCAAGGTCCATTACGTGGGCGTGGCCTTCTCCACGGGCGAGGAGTTCGACGCGTCCTGGAATCGCGGTACGCCGCTGGAGTTCCAGCTCGGTGTCGGCCAGGTCATCTCTGGCTGGGACCAGGGCGTCCAGGGTATGAAGGTCGGCGGCCGTCGTCAGCTGACGATCCCGGCCCACCTCGCCTACGGCGACCGCGGCGCCGGTGGCGGCCGTATCGAGCCGGGTGAGACGCTGATCTTCGTCTGCGACCTGGTCGCGGTCTGACCGGATCCGATCATCTGGGGCCCAGGCCTGGTCGGGCATGGGCCTCCGCTTTTGCCACGACACTCAGTAGCGGTACGGTCATCGGTCGGAAGTATCATAGGGAAGGGCATCGATGGCCATTGCCAAGGCCGAGCGGCTGATGAACCTGGCGCTGTGTCTGCTGGGGACGCGGCGGCCGCTCAGCAAGCGCGAGCTTCGCGAGTCCGTCGAGGCCTATCTGGAGGCCGGGTCGGACGACTCCTTCAACCGGATGTTCGAGCGGGACAAGGATGATCTGCGCGAACTCGGCCTGGTCATCGAGACGGTGGAGAACCTCGATGGCGAGGTCGGCTACCTGGCTCGCCGCGACAGCAACCGTCTGCCGCCCATCACGCTCGACGCCGAGGAGGCCGCCGCTCTCGGGCTGGCCGCCAAGGTCTGGCAGCAGGCCCGGCTTGCGGGCGCGGCGAGCGGCGCCCTGCAGAAGCTGCGCGCGGCCGGACTGCCCGAGGACGTCGACCCGTATGAGGGTCATGGCGCGCTTGAGCCGCGCATCCCCGTGCACGAGGCCGCCTTCGAGCCGCTGATGCTCGCCTGCCGCGACCGCCGTCCGGTCTCCTTCGACTACCGCAAGGCGACGGCGGCCCGTCCGGAGCCCCGCCTTGTCGAGCCGTGGGCACTGGAATGCTGGCGCGGTCACTGGTACCTGGCGGGCTGGGACCGCGACCGGGGCGCCGAGCGGGTTTTCCGGCTCTCGCGGATCACCGGCAAGGTCCGTACCCGCGGCGGGAAGTTCACCGCCGAGGTGCCGGACGTCGTCACTGTGCGTGAGACGGTCGCGAGCTGGGCGGGGGAGACCGCCGACCGCTCCGCGCTGATCCGGCTGCGTGGGGGCGCGGGCTATCCACTGCGGGCCAAGGCCGTCTCCGTACGCGCACTGGGTGACGGGTGGGACGAGTTGGAAATTCCCTACGGGCACGGACTGGACGCCTGGCTCGTGGAGTTCGGGCCTGATGTGGTGGTCCTTGAGCCCGCCGAGCTGCGGGCCGACGTCGTGGACCGGCTACGCGCCGTGGCCAAGGACTGAGGGGACGTAGGAAAGTGGTGAAAAAACCCGCCAGGCCGGCGAGTGCCATCGACCAGACCCGGCGGATGCTCTCCCTGGTGACTTATCTGCGTGAGCGTCCGGGGGCGCGCGTCGGCGACGTCGCCCGGGCCTTCGGGATCACCGAGGACGAGCTGATCTCCGACCTCGACGTGCTGCCGCTGTGCGGGACGAGTTTCCGGGGCGGCGATCTGCTGGACATCGACACGGACGGTGAGCGGATCTGGTGGCGCAATCCGGGCGCTCTCGGCGCGGAAGCGGCCGAGCCGCTGCGTATCGCCGCCGACGAGGCGACCGCGCTGCTGGTGGCGGCACGGGCCGTGTCCACCCTGCCCGGGCTGCGTGAGAGCGACCGGCAGGCGCTGCTGCGGGCCACCGCGAAGGTGGAGGCCGCGGCGGGCGAGGCGGCGGGCGCGAGCTCTCGGCTCTCGGTCACCTTCGAGTCCGAAGGCGGGGTCTTCGCGGACGTCGACCGGGCGATCTCCGAGCGGCGCCGGCTGTGGATCCGCTACTACTCGCCCGCGCGCGACGAGGTCACCGAGCGGGAGATCGACCCCATCCGCCTGGTCAGCGTCGGTCACACCTATGTCGAGGCGTGGTGCCGCCGCTCCGAGGCGCGGCGCACCTTCCGGCTGGACCGGGTCGCGGAGATCCGGATCCTGGACGAGCCGTCCGCGCCGCCCGAGATCGAGCTGCGGGACCTGTCCGAAGGGCTTGTGCAGCCTGCCGCCGAGGATCCCGAGGTGCTCGTCGAGGTGGGTCCCGGCGGACGCTGGGTCGCTGAGTACTACCCGCACGACAGCGCGGATGAGCTGCCGGACGGCGGGTTGCGTATCACCTTGCGTACGCCCGATCCCGCCTCGCTGCGTCGCCTCGCGCTGCGGCTTGGCCGGGACGGCCGGATCGTCTCGCCGCGGGAGCTTGTGGACAGCGCCAGCCGGGCGGCCCGCGAGGCGCTCGCGGCATACGACGGGTACGAGCGACCGGACGCAGTGGACGTACCCGCGGGCGCACACGGCGGGTCGCGGAGCGTGCCGAGCGCGCACGACGGGCCTCACGGAGTTCAAGGCAGGCTGTACGGCAGGCAGGAGCAAGGTCTTTGAGCAGGTCGGCGATGTCTGATGCGGGAGAAATGTCCGCAACATCTGCGTTCTCGGGGATGACGAGAGTGGACCCCGTGGTGTTCAGGGCCGCCTGCCCCGACTGCCGCGCCCGCCTGGAACTCTCCGCGAGCGCCTTACGCCTGGCGATCGGCGCCACGCCCCGGACGACTTTCTACTCCTTCACCTGTCCGGAGTGCGGTATGGCGGTGCGCAAGCCGGCCGGTGAGCGCATCGTCGAACTGCTCACCGGCGGAGGGGTGCGGGCACTGCGGCTGCACTCGACGCCCTAGTGTCCCGGCAGGGAACGTTCGCCGTCG
>CBFGQM010000354.1:0-5036 GCA_965650905.1 uncultured Streptomyces sp.
TGACGGCTGGGAGCCCGACGACGACCGCGACCACGAGAGTGCGGACGAAGAGTTCGCCTCCGTGGTCTTCGACGAGGCCTTCGTCCGGGGGGCCACGGTCCATGAGCCGACTGCCGTCGAACGCCTCCTTGCCGCCGCGCAGGCGCGCGCCGAGGCCTTTGAGGCAGATGCGCGCCGGGGACATACTCGGGGCCCCCTCGACGACGAGCGCTACGAGGACGGCTTCGGCCCCGACGGCCGCGGTGAGTTCGGCCACGACCCGGACCTGGACGATCTCGACGACCGTGACGTCCGGCACGGCGGCTACCAAAGCGCGGGGGCGTATGGCAAACAGGTCCGCTGGCGCCGCCCGGTTGCCTGGATGCTCGCCCTCGTGATGGGCCTCGGCATGGTGGCGCTCGCCTTCATGGCGGTCTACCGAGGCGCTTCGTCGAGCCGCGAGAACCAGGTTCCGCCCCCCGCCCCGACGGGCCTCGAGCAGGGAAGCGGCACGGGCCCCTCGACCGCGCCCGACCCCTCTCAGCCATCGGTCTCGGCGGTACCGCGTACGCCGTGAGGCCGTCCGTGGCCATCACCGTCGCCGCACCCATACTCGCCGAGCATCCGGTAGAGCGGGCCCGTCATCCTGTGCTTTTCTGGTGAGAACATGTCAAAGCGCGCGAGGCGCCGCTCGCCACGCGACTGCCGTACTTGACCCCGGGCAGCCCGAACAGTACGTCCTCGGCCGCCACGACCGGGTCGCCGGCCAGGACGATCTCGGTGCCCGCTGCCCAGCGCGACGTCCCGTACGGCCGCGACGGTGGGCCTGCCGATGGGGAGTCGACCCCCGGGGGCCCTGCGCCCTTGGCGCCGGGCGGGTTCAGACCTGTTCCCCGGCGGCCGGAGCCCCGGTCGCACAGGAGCCCTCCTCTGCACGGGAGCCGGCGTTCCCGGCCCGCTAGTGACTCGCCTCCTGCGCCGCGATCAGTTGCTTGTACCAGTGGAAGCTGCTCTTCGGTGTGCGGCGCTGGGTCGCGTAGTCGACGTGGACGATGCCGAAGCGCTTGCTGTAGCCGTAGGCCCATTCGAAGTTGTCGAGGAGCGACCACACGTAGTAGCCGCGGACGTCCACGCCCGCCTCGACGGCACGGGCGACGGCGTTGGTGTGACCCGTCAGATAGGCGATCCGGTCGGTGTCGTGGACACGGCCGTCGGCGGACGGCGTGTCGGCCTCGGCCGATCCGTTCTCCGTGATGAACACCGGGGGCAGGTCCGTCCCGTACCGGCGCCGGAGCGAGACCAGGAGGTGTTCCAGTGTGTCCGGCGCGACCGACCAGCCCATGTCGGTGAGGCGGGCACCGGGCAGCGCCTCACCCGCGAACGCGTTGTCCATGGCGGTACGGCGGGCGGGGTCGGGTTCACGGTACGAGGCGGCACGCACCACGGCGGGCGTGTAGTAGTTGATGCCCAGGAAGTCCATCGGTGCCGAGATGACCGCCAGGTCGCCGTCCCTGCGGAAGCCGGGTTCCTGGATCAGCTCGGCCCAGGTCTCGCCCTCCGTCTCCGGGTAGCGGGCCCGCAGCAGCGGCTCGGTCCAGATCAGGTTGTGCTGGGTCTCCGCGCGCACCGCCGCCGCGGCGTCCTCGGCCGAGCCGGTGGCGGGGATGACATGGTCCAGGTTGAGGGTGATGCCCGCCTCGCGAACGCCCTCGGCCCGCAGCGCCGCGAGGGCGAGTCCGTGGCCGACGAGGAGGTGGTGCGCGGCGGCGAGCGCGGGAGTGCCCTCGGCCGCGCCGGGCGCGTGGTGCCCGTCCCCGTAGCCGAGGAAGGCACTGCACCACGGCTCGTTGAGGGTGATCCACCGGGGCACCCGGTCACCCAGGGCAGCGCTCACATGGGCGGTGTACTCGGCGAACCGCTCGGCCGTCTCGCGCACACGCCAGCCGCCGCTGTCCTCCAGGGCCTGGGGCAGGTCCCAGTGGTACAGGGTGGCGGCGGGTTCGATGCCGTTCTCCAGCAGGGTGTCGACCAACCGGGCGTAGAAGTCGAGCCCTTTCGGGTTCACCGGGCCCGCACCCGTGGGCTGGATCCGCGGCCAGGCGATCGAGAACCGGTAGGAGCGGACGCCGAGGTCGCGCAGCAGAGCGATGTCCTCGGCGAAACGATGGTAGTGGTCGCAGGCCGTGTCCCCCGTGTCGCCGTCATGCGTTCGGCCGGGGATCCGGGCGAAGGTGTCCCAGATCGACTGGCCCCGGCCGTCCTCAGCGACCGCGCCCTCGATCTGGTACGCGGCGGTGGCGGCGCCGAAGACGAACCCTGGCGGCAGCGAGGGAAAGAGCATGTTACGTAAACCTCTACTGAACTGCGGAAATAGGTATAGACGAGGTTGTCATACATCCGACACAGTGGTCAACGGTCAAGCCGCGTTCACGGCCGCAGCCGCCCCGGACGGCACCGGCCGACCGGACCGTCCCCGCCAGACCTGAAGAACAACGGAACCGCCCCATGCCTCTGACCGACATCCCGCTCGACGACCTGCTCGCCTACCGCGCCGCCCCAATCGCCCCGGAGGACTTCGACAGATGACTGGGAGCGCGCCTTCGCGACGCTGGACTACTTCGACGGGGTGTACTTCGCCGCCCGCGCCACCGCGCCGGCCCTGTTCAGTGTGGGTCTGATGGACCCGATCTGCCCCCCGTCCACGGTGTACGCGGCGTACAGCGTCTACGCCGGCGAGCGCGACATCCGCGTGTGGCGGTACGCCGACCACGGCGGCGGCTACGGCTCGACTCCGCGTGGGCACCTGACCTGGCTGCGCGACCGGGGTCTGGTGGCCGGCGGCGGCTCCTGACCGCATGGTCGGCGAGGACCTTGTCGTGGCCCGGAGCCGTCCGCCGGGGCACGACAAGGTCCCCGGCCCTACCTCAACGGCGGCCCGAACCCGTGTACGTCATGGCTCATCGCGGACAGCGCCGGGTGGGTCAGCTGGCACAGCTGTGAGTCGTCCCAGGCGAGCAGGGAGAGGTCGCGCGGCACCGAGAGGCCCAGTTTCGCGGCGACGGCGTTCCCGGCGACGGCCATGATGTCGTTGTCGTAGAGGATGGCCGTCGGCCGCCCGCCGCGTACGGTCGGGTCGGGTCCAACTCGGCGACGACACGCGGCAGCAGACCCAGGTAGTACCCCTCGCCCCAGGAGTCACCGGCGAGTTCGGGCTCCCACACGTAGTCGCGGCAGGCGACCGCGTACTTGCGCACGTAGGGCAGTTGCTCTCGCCAGCGCGCGAAGAACTCCTTCATCGCCGTCTGCGAGGGCGGGATCCTCAGCCCGAAGTCACCGCGATGGTGGGGCCTGTTGAACGGATCGATCGGCGACTCCACCGCCGCCCCGAACCGCATCATGATCTCGTGTGCGTACCGCTGCTCGAGGAACGCGAAGAACGCGTCGATGTGGTTGAGCTTCTGCCGATTGGTGTGGTGGGCGAGCTTCCCCGGGCCCGCGAAGTACTTGTCGATCTCACGCGGGGTCAGCTGCCAGGGAACGGTGCCGTAGAAGTCGCAGACCTCGACAACAGGCTTGATCAGCTGGTCGATCGTCGACGGCGCCAGCCCGGCCGCGTCCCGCGCCCACTGGTACTCGGTGAGCGCGTCGACAAAGAAGCTGTCCTCGTCCTGAGCGGATATCCGGGCTTGGCGTCGCCGTTGAACGTAACGACATCGGCCAAATCGGTCTCGATCGGGCCAGACCCTTCCTCCGCGGCGCTGAGAGGCGGCACGAGGGTGAGGGTGCGACCTTCGGAATCTGACACAAGCGGAGAGATTACTGGAGTTGCACCTGAGTTCCCAGAGTTACTCGCAACTTCCTGGAGATCGCGAAACGCGCAACTGGACACGCCTCTGACCTGCTGACGAGCACCTTCACCGCCCTGGAGGGTGCTCCGGGAACCTGCGCGTCATCCCCTAAGAACTTGTCGCACAGCACCGCGTTTACCTGAGGTCCAAGAGACCTACTCTGAAAGCATGGACGGGCCAGGAGACCCACCTGAAGGGGCACCTGAGGGCGCTTCCGGTGGCGGCGAGGACGAGTACCGATCCGTCGTCTTCGACGAGTCGTTCGTCCGCGCTGCCCGTCTCCAGGAGTTCTCCGCCCAGGAGCGGATCGCCGACCACGCCCCGGCCGTACGGCGCCGACCGCCGCTGCGCCGCGGCTTGTCCCGGCAGGCGCTGATCCTCGTCCTGCTGATCGCCGTCGCCTTCGGCACCGCGATCTACATGGGTGTACGCCACCCGTACCAGACCCCCGCCGCGAAGCCGCCCGAGCCGCTGCGGATGACGGTGATACCGCTCTCGCCGCAGGACGCGGTGCCCGGCGCCGCCGACGTCGAGAAGCTGTACGCGCACAGCCCGGCCGACCAGTTCCGCATCGGCGCCGAGGGCATCACGATGCCCGCCTCCCGGCGCACCGCCCACTTCACCGACAGCCAGGTCGTCACCGCCCTCACCACCGCGAAGGACTACCTCGTCGAGTCCGCGCTCGACCCGGAGGTGCTCACCGGCGGCACCATCGGGTCCGTACGGCTGCTGCTCGACCCGCGGCAGCTCGGCCAGTTCGACCAGAGCTTCGATCACCCGGCCGCGGACGGGCGGCACGCCCCCACCGGCTGGCTGGTCCGGTTCGACCCCTCCCGGGCCGAACTGGCCGATTCCAAGATCCGGGTGCACGGCACGCTGCAGGCCGCCGAGACCGACTCCGGCACCCTGGAGGTCACCGCCGACCACACCTTCGTCTACGCCCTGCGGCCGGCCGGAGCGGACGATGGGGCCAAGGCCTCGCTGTTCACCGTCCGGCGTGAGCTGCACTTCCACTTCGACCGCGACGACCTGCGGGTGCACCAGACAGAACTCGTCGTCGCGTATGTCCAGGCCGGGCCGCTGGCCTGCGCCGAGGCCACGACGGACCAGCTGCGCCCGCTGCTCGCTGGGCAGACGGCGAAGGAGGGCGGACCGGCCGGCACCGACCCGTACGTGACGGGCAGTGCCACGGCACTGTGCGGGTCGCTG
>CBFGQM010000355.1:0-5033 GCA_965650905.1 uncultured Streptomyces sp.
CGTGCTCGACTCGCTGCACGCGAACGGCCGGTTCGCTGGCGCCACGGCCGGCGTCGTACTCGCCGACGGCAGCAGCTTCGGCGTCGCGGTCGGCGAGTCGGACAGCGTCGCAAACGCACCGATGCGGCCGGACGACCGCATGCTCGCCGGCAGCGTCGGCAAGACGTTCTTCGCCGCAGTCGTGCTCCAGCTCGTTCACGAGGGACGCATCGCACTGGACGATCCGCTGTCGAAGTACCTCGGCGACGAGCCGTGGTGGAAAGACGATGCGGGTCGTACGCGGCTGCCGAACGGCGACGACATCACGCTGCGCATGCTCATGAACCACACGAGCGGCATCGTGCGCTACGAGTTCAAGCCGGAGTTCACGCGCGACCTCACCGCGAATCCATCCAAGGTGTGGCAGCCGCGCGAGCTGATCGCGTACCTCCTCGATACCCCGGCGCCGTTCGCGCCCGGCTGGGGTCCGGTGACGACGACGGTGAGAAGTCGCTCCGGCGGCACTGCGAACCCGGTGCGCACATGGTCCGCTGCGGCGGCCGCCGCAGCGGACGGCGGCAGCGTCCGTTCGTCCACCAGACCCAGCCGCGCATGCGCGAACGGCACGGCCAGCAGGGCCAGTACGACGACTGCCAGGGCTCCGGTCAGGAGCGGCCGTAGGGTGACCGCCGCGGCCGTACGCCGCCAGAACAGGCTTCCATCCCCCGTACGCGTACGCCGCCATCGCGCCAGGGGGTCCCCGGCCTGCGCCCGGGAACCCAGCAGCCGTAGACAGGCGGGCAGCACCGTCAGCGCGACGATCGCCGCCAGCACGGTGACGACCATGCCGGCGAGGGACAGCCCGCGCAGCATGGGCACCGGCACCAGCAGGGCGGTGGCGAGGCAGACGGTGACGGCGGCGGCCGAGAACACCACCGAGTGGCCTGCGGAGCGGCGGGCCGCAGCCAGCGCCGCCTCCAGGTCCGCGCCCCGCGAGGTCTCCTCCCGCACCCGGCTCAGCAGGAAGAGGCTGTAGTCGACGGCCAGGCCGAGACCGACCGCGGCGGCGGCGCTCAGAGCGGGCCGGGAGATGTCGGTCACCTGCGCCAGCAGCCCCAGCACCGGAAGGGTGCAGCCGACGGCGAGGACGGCCACGGCCACGGGCAGCAGCGCGGAGACCACCGACCTGTAGGCGAAGACGAGCAGGACGAAGAGAGCCGGCGCGGCCAGCAGTTCGGCCCGGCGCAGGTCGCGCTCGATGGTCTCGTCGATCTCCCGGTTGGCCCACACCTCGCCGCTGGGCTCCACCCGCAGGCCGGGGGCGGCCCGGCGGGCGGCGGCCACCGCCTCGGGGGCCGTCTCCTTGCGTTCCTTGTCGGTTCCCTTCAGCCGCAGGCCGACCAGCAGGGCCCGGCCGTCCTTCGACCGCAGCCACGGGTCGCCGGTCGTCTCCTCGGACCATGCCGTCCGTACGTCCCGCCGCCGGGTCAGCGTCGCCAGCACGGCCCTGGTCCCGTCCCGGACGGGTGCCGCCGCGGCGGCGTCGCCTTTGCCGGCCCCGTCCTCGCCGTTGGTTTCCGCCGACACCGCGAGCACGAGATCGGGCGAGGGCACGCCCAGCCGCTCAGCCGTCCGCCGGGCGCGCTCCGCCTCGGTTCCGGTGGCGACCGCCCCACCGGTGCTCAACGCCGACAGCGCCCATGGCACCAGTAGCGCGGCGCACGCCGCCGCCAGCAGCGCGGCCGCGACGACCGCCCAGGCCCTCCGCCGCACGCCTTTCGTACCTGAGTCGAGTCTCATCCGTCTTCCGTCGTCCCTTCCGTGCACCACATGTGGGATGGCTCGTGTTGAGCGGGATCGGTGACGTTCGAACTGGTTCGAGCGGGAAGGTACCGCCACCGGTCCCCGGTCTTCGGGCTCAGGCAGCCGTGAACAGCAGGACCGCGTTCTGCCCGCCGAATCCGTAGGAGCAGCTGAGTCCCACGTCCGCGGCCGTCGGGCGGGGCTGCCCGGCTACGACGTTGAGCGGGTGGTCTCCGTCCTGGCGCTCGAAGTTCGCCACCGGCGGGACCGCCCCGTGGCGCAGCGCGAGGACCGTGTATGCCGCCTGGATCGCCCCGGCGGCCCCGAGCGCGTGGCCGATCACTCCCTTGGCTGCGGTGACGGGCGGGACGCGGTCACCGAAGACCTGCGTCAGCGCTGCGGCCTCGGTGGCGTCGTTCAGCCGGGTGGAGGTGCCGTGCGCGTTGACGAGGCCGACGTCCTGCGACTTGCACCCCGCGTCTTCCAGGGCCGCGGTGATGGCGCGGGCCGCGCCGTCGCCCTCGGGGTGCGGGGCGATGGGGTGGTGGGCGTCGGCACTGGCTCCGTACCCGCTCAGCCGGGCCAGCACCTCGGCCCGGCGCGCGCGGGCGTCGGACAGGCGTTCCATGACGAGGACGGCGGCGCCTTCGCCGAGGACGAATCCGTCCCGAGCCGCGTCGAACGGCCGGCTCGCCCGGCCCGGGTCCTCCCGGCGCCGGGACAGGGCCCGCAGCCGCGCGAAGCAGGTGGCCATCATGCGGGACCGGGCGGATTCGCTGCCGCCCGCCAGCACCACGTCGCACGCCCCCGACAGCAGCAGGTCCCGTGCCACCCCGATCGCCGTCGCCCCCGAGGCGCAGGCGCTGCTCGGTGCGAAGTTGGGGCCGCGCGCGCCCAGGTCGATCCCGACCTCACCGGCGGGCATGCTCAGCATGCTGCGCGGCAGCGTGAGCCGCGAAACCCGGTCCGCCCTGTCTTCGCCGAGGTGGCGGAACTCCGGCAGATACGTGTCGAGGCTGTTGGAGGAGACCCCCAGGAGGACTCCCACGCGCTCGCCGCGCCAGGTACGGGGGTCGAGGCCGGCATGGGAGACGGCGCGCCGCGCGGCGACCAGGGCGAACTGGATGAACCGGTCCACCCTGAGCGCGTACGACCGGCCCAGCTCACGCTCGGCGTCGAAGTCCGGCACCTGGCAGGAGAAGTCGACCGGTAACCCATCGAGTCCCGGGTCCCGTGTGGCCAGTGATCGGCCCTCGCACAGACCGGCCCAGTTGTCCTCCACCGTGTGTCCCGCCGGGGTGACCAGCCCCAGCCCGGTGACCGCGATCTCAGGACGCATGGCGGAACACCTGAGCCACGTCACCGAGCGTGCAGGAGGCGTCGAGGTCGGCGGCCTCCTCGGGCAGGATGATCCCGTACTCCTGTTCTGCCGCCACCGTGAGTTCCATCAGCGACAGCGAGTCCATGCCGAGGCTTTCGAGCGTCGTCGCGGCGGAGAGCTCGCCGGGGGCCACTTTCACGTCCAGATGGTTGGTCACCAGGACGATGAGCGGTTCGGGAAGTGCGGGTTGTTCCATTCCGTGTCTCCTAATCGAGTGGTCAATGAGCGGGCACCTCGCCCGCGTTCATGCGTGCGTGCACAGAGCCGGCGCGTGCGCAGCGCCTGCTCCTCCAGCTGTTCCAGGTACCGTCCGAGCCGTTCCTGTGCCTGCCGGCCGGTCGGGCCGAGCCCGGGCAGTGTCATCACGCCGAGGGCTCGCATCAGCGGCAGGACCACGTACTCCCGGTGGACGTCGAGGTTGAAGATGCCCGCTGCCGCGATCCGCGCGGCCCGCGCCCGGAAGCCCGGGATACCGAACCCGGGCATGCTGAAGTCGTTTAGTACGTCGGTCAGCGCGACCATCGCCTCGTCGGGGAACACCTGCAACGCGTCGGCGAACAGCCCCCGGTAGAAGAGCATGTGCAGGTTCTCGTCGGCCGCGATCCGGGCCATCAGCGCCTCACCCACGGGGTCGCCGCACGCCGCACCGGTGTTGCGGTGGGCCTGCCGGGTCGCCAGCTCCTGGACCGTGAGATAGGCCAGCAGATGCAGCAGCGTCGGCGCGTCGTTGCGGTACCCGACTGCCACGTGCCGCATCCGCAACTCTTCAAGGAGCACGGGGTCGACGGCACGACGGGCGTGGACGAAGGCCCGCAGCACGGCCGAGTGGCGGTCCTCCTCGGCCGTCCACCGGTGGACCCAGGTCCCCCAGGCGCCGTCCCGTCCCAGCCGCGTCGCGATCAGGAGGTGGTAGCTCGGGAGGTTGTCCTCGGTGAGGAGGTTGACGATCAGCGCGTCCCGCACGGTCTGCGGCAGCGCCGACTGCTCCGCCGTCCAGGCCGCCCCCTCCAGCGGCCCGTCGAAGTCGCGCGCCGCGCTCCACGGCACGAACTGATGCGGCAGCCAGTCCCGCGCCGCCTCCAGATGCCGCCGCACCAGCCGCTCGGCCGACGGCTCCAACTCCCGCAGCACACGCTCCGTAGCGGCCTGGGCCATGTCACTCACCTCGCCTCGTCGTGTCGTCATATGCGAACAGCGAGACCATGCCCAGGCAAAACAGCGATATTGCCGCTTCTCCGATGTCTTGGGGGCGCGCTGGGTGACATCGGCGCGTTGGTAGCGGATAGTGAGCCCCGCTGAATGCTTTCCTGCTGACCAGGTGGTAGCCGCTGATGCCGAGCGGGTTCTCGGTCCACGCGTAGGTGTGGACCTCGGTCTGCGCCAGGAGGCACTCGAAGCGGGTGAGGCAGTCGCCCTCGTCGCGCGTGACGACCTTCAGGCTGTCCTGAAGCTTCCCGTACGCCAGGTAGGGCTCGTCACGCCGCAGGTCGAAGTCGACACCGCAGGCACGGGCGATTCCGGGGGGCGCTGATCCTGGACCCCCGGACTTCAGGGCGCGTGCATGCGATCGCCGTCGCCGTCGCGCGGCACCGGCCCGCCGATCCGCGTCACCCGGTCCGAAGCCACGCTCCCGGAGAAGCGCGACCAGATAGCCAACCGCAAGAAACGCGGTTCGCACGGTGGCCGGCCGCCGAAGTTCGACAAGAGCGACTACAAGGAACGCCATGCGGTGGAGTGCGGCATCAATCGCCTCAAGCGCCACCGCGCGGTCGCCACGCGATACGAGAAGCTCGCCGTCCGCTACCAGGCGACCGTGCTGGTCGCAGCTATCAACGAGTGGCTATGACCAGTACTTTCGAAACGCACCCTA
>CBFGQM010000356.1:0-5024 GCA_965650905.1 uncultured Streptomyces sp.
GATGAAGCGCTTCATCTTCGGGTTCCAGCGACGGGTCTGGTGACCGAAGTGGACGCCGCTTTCCAGCAGCTCCCGCATCGTGACGACGGCCATGGCCGTTCTCCTTGAGTTTTCTCGGTTGTGCCGCGCGTGCCGGACGGCACCCGCGCCTGACGCCCGCGATGCGCCTGCCGTTAAGGACCGAGGGGCGCTGACACCGGCATGTAATGGCCGGTGTCGGGGCGTGCGAAGTCGACCCGGTGACCCGGATCGCCATCAGAAGTGTACGGGACACGCGAGGCGCCGGGTGACGCCGCTGTCCACAACTGGCCGGTATTCCACAGATCCCGGCCTTGATCCACTCCCTTCGCCGTATCGCGGGAGCCTTTCTCGCATGCGAGCAGAACGATGTATTCGTACGTGGCTGGTGTTGCTGCTGGGCGTGACGGTGACCGCCCTCGGGACCGCTTCGCCCACGGCCGCGACCCACGCCGGCGGCGCGGAGGGCGTGGCGACGCCATGGGCCGACGGGTGGTCGGCGTACCGGAGGGCCGACGGGCGGGCGGTGTCGAAAGCCGACGGGTTGCCGGGGGCCGACCAGGCAGTGCCGACTGTCGGCCGCGCCTGGCCCGTAGGGATACGCCCGCGGGTAGCCCGCGGCTGGGAGCCGCCGGCGAGCGCGTACGGCCGGGGCCACCGTGGCGTGGACCTCGCCGCTCCCAGCGGCACCCCGGTCAGGGCCGTCGCCCCCGGCCGCGTCTCCTTCGCGGGCCGGGTCGCGGGGCGCGGAGTCGTCTCGGTGGAGCTGGACGGCACCGGCGATCCCCCTGTGCGCACGACCTACGAGCCGGTGCGCGCGACGGTGAAGACGGGAGTGAAGGTGGCGGCGGGCGAGGTGGTCGGCGTAGTGGAACCGACGGGCTCCCACTGCACAACACCCTGTCTGCACTGGGGCCTGCGCCGGGCCGACGTCTACCTGGACCCGCTTTCCCTGCTGCCACCATGGCTGCTCCACCGGGGCCCGTCACGCCTCCTGCCGGTCATCGGCGTATCGGAGGGCGCGCCGGCTCAGGACGCCCGCGGGGTCTCTGACACGTGATGTGCGTCCGCGGTCCCCGACCCGCGTTGGCGACCCGAGGGGAAAGAGCGGTTACCCGTACGGGCTCAGCCCCGTACGCCCCGTAGAGCCATCGCGACGGCGGCATCGGTGATGACGTGGGGCTCCTCGGTCGCGCCCAGCTCGATCCGCCGTACCGCGGCGTCCACGATCCCCTGAAGCAGCATGGCAGCCATGCGGGGCTGCTCATGGCCCATGTCGCCCAGGGCCTCCACGATCATCGCGACGAGCCCGCCGTGCGCCGCGCGGATCTTCTCGCGCGCGCCCGCCTCGAGCTCGCTCGCGGAGATCGCGACCACGGCCCGGTGCCGCCGGTCTCCGACCAGCGCGAGCTGCTGCCGGACATACGCCTCGACCTTGCCCTCGGGCGTTGCGGTCGGCGGCATCGCGGCCTCGACCTCGGCGGCCCATACCGGAAAGTCGATTTCGCAGAGCTCTTCGACCACGGCCGCGCGCGACCGGAAGTACTCATAGACGGAGGACCGCGCGAGTCCCGTGCGCTCGGCGAGCGCCGGGAACGTCAGCGCCTCCGTCCCGCCCTCGGACAACAGTGACCGTGCCGCGTCCAGCAGGGCGGCTCGCTGCATCGACCGGTGCTCGGCCACGGAGGCCGCTCGAATCCTTGGCACACGTCCACTTTACGGACGGACCATCCATGGCGGGAATCACTCAGCAGGCGCGCAGAGGCCGAGTCAGACCGACCAGAAAGCGGAAGGGACGATTCAGCGATGTCAGCGCCCAAAACTCGCGAGTTTCGCCCGCAATTGGAGCACCGACTTCGTGTGGATCTGGCTGACCCGGCTCTCGGTTACCCCGAGCACATTGCCGATCTCGGCGAGCGTGAGCCCCTCGTAGTAATAGAGCGTGACCACGGTCTTCTCTCGCTCGGGCAGGGTGTTGATCGCCCGCGCCAGAAACCGCCGCAGCTCCCGGTCCTCGGCGACCTCCACGGGATTGTCGGCCGCGGTGTCCTCGAGCGTGTCCATCAGGCTCAGCCGGTCGCCACCCTCGCCTCCGACGTGCAGCAGCTCCTCCAGCGCCACCACGTTCGCCAGCGACAGCTTGCTGAAGACCGAGTGGAGTTCATCCACTTCGATGCCCAGCTCGGCGGCCACTTCGCCCTCGGACGGACTGCGCCGCAGCCGCGCCTCCAGCGTCGCGTAGGCCCGCTCGACGTTGCGCGCCTTCTGCCGCACCGATCGCGGAATCCAGTCCAGTGCCCGAAGTTCGTCGATCATCGCGCCCCGGATCCGCGTGATCGCATACGTCTCGAACTTGATCTCCCGCTCGATGTCGAACTTCTCGATCGCGTCGATCAGCCCGAACACCCCCGACGAGACGAAGTCACCCTGCTCCACATTGGGTGGCAGCCCCACGCTCACCCGGCCCGCGACGTACTTCACCAGCGGCGAATAGTGCAGGATCAGCTGCTCGCGCAATCGCTCGTCACCCGTCGCCTTGTAGGACCTCCACAGCTCGTCGAGCGTCGAGGGCGCGGGCGGCCGCACGCCGCCGCGGGCAGCAGGGGGAACTGCTGCCCGGTCAGACCCGGAGGTGTGCTGGGGCATTCGTCGTCTTGTGCCGTTCTGCCGTGAACTGGGGGTGCCTGAGTGAGCTGTCGGTCTGCGTCGCGTTGCCTGTCTGAGTCGGGATCCTCGTGAGCGTAGCGTGACTGGAGAGTCGCAGTGAGCGAAGGAGGGGGGATTCATTGTGCGCAGATACGTTCCGCTGGGCGCCCCACGGGACACTTCCGTTGCCGTGTGTGACCGCCGCGAGGCGTCAACTGCGGGAATTGCCAAGGGCATCGGGGGTGTCGCCCAGACGGCCGTACACGCTTGGTGAGCATCAGCCCCGGTCCGTGTGGACGGAGACCATCGCCTGGCGTGTCAACTTCCAGCCGTCGCCGTGTCGTTCGACAAACCCAAGTGATCGGAGTTCGTACAGACTCCCGACCGCGTCGTCCTCGCTCGTCCCGGCGCCCCTGGCGATCTCCTCGGCCGACGCGGCCCCCCGAGCGGGCAGCGTCGCCAGTACGCGCCCGGCACCCGGGTCCAGGAGGTCGCGCGGGAGCACCGGCCCGCGCCGGTCGGGTGCCAGGTCGCCCATGTCGCCGACCAGCTCGGCGACCTCGGCGGCATCGCTGACCAGCACGGCGTCCCCGCGCAGAAGTTCGTGCACCCCGGACGAGAGCCCGCTGGTGGCGGGACCGGGCACCCCCATCGTGAACCGCCCCAGCCGCTGGGCCGCCCTGGCCGTCACCAGCGCCCCGCTGCGGTACGCCGCCTCGACCACCACCGTGCCGCGGGTCAGCGCCGCGATGACCCGGTTGCGGAGGATGAACCTGCTCGGCGTCGGATGAGCACCGGGCGGCAGCTCACCCACGACCAGGCCCTGTTCGGCGATCCTGGTGATCAGCTGGGTGTGCCCGCGCGGGTAGGGCCGGTCGACCCCGCAGGCGAGCACGGCGACGGTGGCCCCACCGGCCCCGAGCGCACCGCGATGGGCCGCGCCGTCGACGCCGTACGCACCCCCGGACACCACGACCCACCCCCGCTCCGCGAGCCCCGCGCCGAGCGTGGCGGCCATATGGGCGCCGTACTCGGTGCAGGCCCTTGCGCCCACGACCGCGACGGAGCGCAGCGCCCATATCCTCAGGCTGGGCCGCCCACGCACCCAGAGCCCGATGGGCCGTGCGTCTCCCAGGTCGTCGAACTGCGCCGGCCACTCGGAGTCCCCAGGACACACGAACCGTGTCCCGGCATCCCGCGCCACCGCCAGGTCCCGCTCCGGCTCCGCGCGCTGGGCACGGGCCCGCAAGCCCGCCCACCGCTTGTCCGTCACCCCCGTCAACTGCTCCCCACCGCCGACGAGCCGCCGTACCACCTCCCCGGCCCCGAACTCTCGGAGCCAGCGCCCGCATACCTCGTCCCCGGGTTCGAAGACGCGCGTGAGGAAGACGCGGTGAAGCTGCCCGTCGTCCCCGCTCACGACGACGCCCCGATCGCCATCGGCACCCCGCGCGGGACTCCGGTGCGCAGTTGCAGGGCGAGGGCGACATCCGTCCTGTCGGGCCGGTCGTGTCCGACGAGGTCCGCGACGGTCCAGGCGACGCGCAGTACGCGATCGAGGCCGCGGGCCGTGAGGAGGCCCCGCTCCAGGCCCCGCTCGGCTTCGTCCATGGCGCCGAGCGACGCGTACCACCGGCTGCGCAGCTCCCGCCCCGGTACTTCGCCGTTCGTCCGCCAAGGTGTGCCCGTCAGACGCGCGGCAGCGCGCTCTCTGGCCGCGCGTACGCGATCGGCGACGGTCGAGGTGGATTCGCCTCGCACACCGCGGTCGGTCAGCTCCACGCGCGTGACACGGTCCACCTCGACCCTGAGGTCCACACGGTCCAGCAGCGGCCCGGAGAGCCGGGCCTGGTAGCGGCGGATCATGGCGGGCGGGCACTCGCACGAGTCGCCGTTCAGCGAGAAGCGGCCGCAGGGGCACGGATTGGCAGCGAGCACCATCAAGAACCTCGCCGGGAAGCGCACGACACCCGCGCTGCGGGCGATCACTACATGTCCCGCCTCCAGGGGCTGGCGCAGCGCGTCCAGTGCCTGACCGCTGAACTCCGGTGTCTCGTCGAGAAAGAGCACCCCTCGATGGGCCAGGGACACCGCGCCGGGCCGCGCGACGCCCTGCCCACCGCCGACCAGCGACTGCATCGTCGCCGAGTGGTGGGGTGCGCAGTAGGGCGGAACGTCGATCAGTGGTTTACCCGGAGGCAGCAGGCCTGCGACCGAGTGGACCGCCGTGACCTCCAGCGACTCCTGCCGCACGAGCCGCGGCAGGATGGCGGGCAGGCGCTCGGCGAGCATCGTCTTGCCCGCGCCCGGGGGGCCCTCCAGGAACAGATGGTGCCCACCGGCCGCGGCCACCTCCACCG
>CBFGQM010000357.1:0-5012 GCA_965650905.1 uncultured Streptomyces sp.
ACCTGGATCCGGACCCTGACCTGGATCCGGACCCTGACCTGGATCCGGACCCTGATTCGGACCGGATTCCGACCCGCTCGACGCCACGCGGGCGGGACCCGAAGCCCGACGTTCGAGGCGCCCGCCTACCCCCGCGGCCGTCTGCGGAGCAGGTACGTGTCCATGATCCAGCCCTTGCGCTCCCGAGCTTCCGCACGGAGTCCGGCGATGCGGGACGCGGTCTCCGAGAGGGGACCCGAGGCGAGGATCTCGTCCGGGGTGCCTATGTAGGCACCCCAGTAGATATCGATGTCCTGGTCCGCGTACCGCTCGAAGGTCTGGTGGGCGTCGAGCATGACGACGATGTCGTCGACACCCTCGGGGAAGCCCTCGGCGAGGCGGCGACCCGTCGTGATCTGGACGGGCCGGGCGACCCGGTTGAGGCCCGTGCGATGGCGGGCGGCGAGAGCCGAGACGCTGCTGATGCCGGGCACGACGTCGTACTCGAAGAGCACCCTGCCCCGGTCGAGGATCTCCTCCAGGATCCCGAGCGTGCTGTCGTACAGCGCGGGATCGCCCCACACCAGGAACGCCCCGCACTCGTCCTCGCCCAGTTCCTCGGCGATCAGACGTTCGTAGATTTCCGCGCGGGCGCGGCGCCAGTCGCCGACGGCGGGGGAGTAGCCCGCACCCCCGGCGGACCGGTCCCGCTCCGGATCGCGCGCCTCCACCAGCCGGTACTCCCCGTCCGGTATGTGCGCGTCGAGGATGTCACGGCGCAGCTGGACGAGGTCGGACTTCAATGCGCCCTTGTCCAGGAGGAAGAACACGTCCGTGCTCCGCAGTGCCTTGACTGCCTGAAGGGTCAGCTGGTCCGGGTTGCCCGCCCCGATGCCGATGACATGAATCTTTCGCACACCCCCGAGTCTGCCCCACGCCACTGACACTCCGGTCACCGCACTGACCAGAACAGATGGGGCGTTACGCCATCCCCCACGTCGAGTACGCCCCACCAGGCGTCACACTCGCCCGCTACTCCTTGCTTCCGCGCAGCTGAGGAGCCCACGCCGCCGCGTCCACAGCAGCGCCGTCCTGCTCCAGGACACCAGCCAACTCCCTTGCCCAGGCGCGGAGTTCAGCAAGATCGATGCCATAGGGCCGCTCCCGCCCGTCCTCCGTCCCCCATTCCTCGACCGCCCCGGTTCCCCGCCGCAACAACCGCGCCCCGCCCTTCACGTTCCCCCGAGCCGCATGCGTGAGCCCCACGGCGAGCTGCGCCAGCCCCCGCCACAGCGCTCGCTCCTCCTCGCGCCCCGACTTCCAGGCGTCCTCGAATACCTCGTGCGCATGGAAAGGCCTCCCCGCCTCCAACAGCGCCTGCGCCTCGACGACCGTCTCCTCGGGCGTGCGTACGACCCCTTCGGGCTGCCGCTCCACCCCGTCGGCCCCGTACGGCAGCGGCCGCCCCAGTCCGTCCCGCGGCCGCGCGCTGCGGGCCCGCCCCTCGGCGTCCCGGTCCCGTCCGGCATCAGAAGTCCCGCTCATACGCCGATTGTCCCTCGCCCGATGTCCTTCGCCCTTGCCCTCCCCATCCCTCTCGTCCTCGTCTCTACGGAGCAACCCGGGGGCGTGGGGTAAAGTTCTGTTCGCGATCACGCGGTTCACCGCGACGGAGCGCATCGGGACGTGGCGCAGCTTGGTAGCGCACTTGACTGGGGGTCAAGGGGTCGCAGGTTCAAATCCTGTCGTCCCGACTGGACAGGCTTATGGGAACCGTTGGCACCAACGGGGGTGCCCAGACTGGTCACGAGGGCGGGACGCTTCACATGGAGCGTCCCGCCCTCGTTGCTGTGCCCTGGACTCCAGGGGCCACCAGGAGCGCCCCGGACTGCCGCGTGTCTTCCTGGCGGGTGTTGTCGGGCGCTTCGATGGTGCGGCGGAGCGTGTAGCCGTCGTGCGGCTTGGCGTTCAACTTCGCGCATACGCGCCCCACGCGGTTCGACGGTATTTCGCTGTGCGTGGATGACCTGGAAGGTGTCGGGACTTTCCTGGAGCTGGAGCGAATGGTGCCCGAGGGCGTGAGTGAAAGCGCCGTGCAATACCGCCCCCGGTGAAACCGGCTATAGATCCCTCGGCGGTTGGCTTACTCACGACGCAGCCGCATCTACAGTTGCCGTGACAGTACAGGGCAGGGTTGCCCGGTCCGGCAGGCCCGGGGTTCAGAAACAGGTTGTCACTGGGTCAGCAGGCTGATGTCGTTCTGTGGGGCCTGGGCGTTGGCTTGCGTCAGGACCAGGCTCAACGGCTCGAACCAGGCGACGTTCGGCTCGCCGAATTTCTCGCCGCAGACCCATTCTTTCCCGTTCGGCTCCTGAAGAACGGTAGTCGCCTTGACGAGGCCGACCCCCTCAACCGTGGTCGCGTTCGGGGTGGGGTCGGTGAAGAGCGGACCCCCGCTGTCACCATCTTCTACGCACACGTTGGTTTGGATCAAGTCGTCCGAGATGATGTTTTCGAATGATCTCCTCACGCCGACCGCCGTCACCTCCCCACACGTGGTTTGTGTGGTAGTCCCGTGCTTGCACACCGTCATGTCAACAAACGGCTCACGCAACCCGGTTACCGGAAGGGTGGGCTTGTTGGCGAAGGCTTTCACCTGCCCCAGCGCCTCATCGGGGTCAATTTCCTTTTTTAGGGCGACGACTCCCCAATCAGCGTCAGCAGGGCGGTTCGCGTACTTGTGTCCCACGCCGTCGATAGTGGTGCCGTTGTCCGCCCTGATGCGGAACTTGTTGCTGGCGGCGGGTTTGGTCTCGTCGAAGCAGTGGGCGTTGGTGAGGAACCCGGTGGGTGCATTCGGGCTGTTGTTGATGCGTACGGCAAAGCCCACGGTGCAAACATCCACGTGATCTCGGATGAGAGGTCGTTCGGTCGATGCGCCGCCGGAGACGCCTGAACTCTCACTGAGTTGGCTGCCTACGTGGTTTTGTAACTTCAGGGCGGCGCCCAGATCTGGCAGCTTCACTTTCTTGTCGCTGAACACGTCCACCACGAGGGTGTTCGTGTTCGGGTTCACGCCGACCGAGAAGTCAAAGTCGGCGCGCTTGCCCAGGGTGGTGCTGAGCCGGGCGATGCGGTCGAACACCTCGTTGCGCCGTTGCAGCAGCGCCGGCGGTATGGCCCCGCTGGCGACCGCGGTGGTGGAAGGGGTATTGGGGGCGGCGGTGGAGGAGGGGGTGGTGGAGTCGACCGCGTTGCTGGCGGCGGCGACGGTGAGCAGGGTCAGGGCGCCGGCGACGATGCCGATGGCCGCTGTACGGCGCCGGCGGCGGGTGCGTGCATGCATGGAGGATGTTCCCTTTGTGGGGTTGGGGTTGTGGAGTCGGCGCGCCTCACCGTCCGAAGGCTTTGGTAAAGCCCGTCTCGGCTCCGCTGTGTCCGGTTGCGGCCATGGCCGCTTGGCCTGCATCACCGCACCACCGGGTGAGCCTCGCGTGGGTGGCGATGACTCCTTCTCGAAACGACTCGTGTACGAGTCGCACGTGTGCAGAGCTGGATCGCCGGCGTTCCAGCTCTGGGCGACGAGTCTTTCCAGGGATCCCGTTTGACCGCTAGAGGCAAATGTCCCTACCTGTCGGTGATGGCAGGTTGCTTGAGCGTCGGGGTTCGCCGTTTGGCCGTGGGAGAAAGCGTTTCCTTGGGCAAGGGTGCGGGCCCGCTCTACCACGGCAGCGGCAGATCGTGATCCGGTAGATGTCTGTGCTGGTCGGCGGGGTGGGGGCTGGCGCCGGGTACGAGGACAGCCTCCACCGATCACGAGGTGTGACCCAACTTCAGGACGCGGCAGCTGCCGCGCCGACGACAGCGCATGACCGGCACCGCGGGTTGTTCGAGGACCTGATGGCCGTGGGGCATCTGGACGACGGCGACGCCGTGCCTGATCGCGGATGAGACCGGCGACGCGAAGCCCCTAACCGACGCCGTCGGCGCGGCCCACCACTACTTGGTTCCAATCGAAACAATAGATTCAGGTCCTGTCCAGATACGCTCTTCCTGTCGTCAAGTTTCCATTCGTTGCACGATAACCGTTCCCCTGTAATTCATTTCCGATTCACCATATATTGCCTGGCGGTCCGCATCGGGCGGGCTAGTTTTGACTTTGAAGAGAGATCGGGAAAGGGGCTACCGGACGCGAAATCCGCGTTCAAACCGGTTCGAGGGGAATGCAATGAAAGTCATGAGGTCCGTAAGTATCGGAATCGCTGCGGTTGCCGTCGGCGCGGCATTCATCCTGCCGAGAGCGCAAGCGGTCCCCGGCGAGCCGAGTCCTCGTCACAACGAGACGGTGGTCGACCCCAGCGACCCCATCATGAGATGCGAGGGAGAGAAGAGGCGTTCCCCCCGCGCTTACAGTTGTGAGCCCTTCGCTTCGGAGGTTACGAGCGGCAGAGAGATCAATTTGCCGCCGGAAAAGGTCACCGATGACGTGGCCGGCTGCCAGCCAGGTAACCAACCGTCCGTAAGCAAGCAAATCTCCTACGCCAAAACAGCCACCGTAAGCGCCTCGGCATCGGTCAAATTCGACCTCAAAATCCTCAGTGGCGCCGGTGCTGTGTTCAGTAAGATCAAGGAATTCGGCCCCGGAATTGGGGGTGGCCTGAGCTACAGCTGGTCGACGACGTTCGGATCTAGTCAGAGCTATTCGATTCCGGCTGACTACGGAAAGGTCTCTTGGGGCATCTTCAGTCAGAGAGCGATAGAGTCTTCCGTAAATGAGACCGTAGAAATCCACAATACCTCCATCGGCGCCAATGACTCCTACCTCTACACGGCCTATGGAATCAAGGTCGTGACTCCTATCGAAGAGGAAACCACGAAATTTCCGCAGGGTACGCTGGCGAAGGATTCGCGTGACTTCAAGAGCGTCGAGGAGTTCAAGGAGCTGTGCCCCAATGGGGTTCTCCCGAAGTATCTGGGAGGAAAACCGGATCCCGGAAAACCGGATCCCGGAAAACCGGATCCCGGAAAACCGG
>CBFGQM010000358.1:0-4991 GCA_965650905.1 uncultured Streptomyces sp.
TACCGCAGGCGCAAGGTCGAACAGCCGGTGTTCATCATCGGCAACCCGCGCAGCATCCACGTCGCCCGTGACCTCGGCCTTCGTGCGCTCCGGGCGCCATTGTCAGTGGCCTGCGGTAGCTTCCGAAGTGCTGGCGCGCAAGGCGCGTGCGACAAAATGAGCCACAGGGGTGGTTGGCCATGAGCGACGGTACGGCGATGGCGGAGGACCTCGACGTCCGGCTGGAGAAGCACCGGGGCGAGCTGACGGGGTACTGCTACCGGATGCTCGGCTCCTCCTTCGAGGCAGAGGACGCGGTGCAGGACACACTGGTGCGCGCCTGGCGCGGTTACGACAAGTTCGAGGGCCGCTCCTCGATGCGCTCATGGCTGTACCGCATCGCGACGAACGTGTGCCTGGACATGCTGACGGCGGGCAACAAACGGGCCCGCCCCATGGACCTGACGGACTCGACGCCACTGGCGCAGGCGGCCCTGACCCCGCGCCCGGACCACACATGGCTGGAGCCGATGCCGGACGCGCGCGTCCTGCCTACGGTCAGCGACCCGGCCGAGGCCGCCGTGGCCAAGGAGTCGGTGCGCCTCGCCTTCATGGCCGCCCTGCAGCAACTGCCGCCCAAGCAGCGGGCCGTACTGATCCTGCGCGAGGTCCTGGCCTGGAAGGCGAGCGAGGTAGCAGAGCTGCTCGGCACCACGGTCGCATCGGTCAACAGCGCCCTCCAGCGGGCCCGCGCGACCCTCGCCGAGAGCAAGCCCGCCGGGGCGAAGGCCGCCACCTCCGACCCGCTCGACGAGGAGCAGCAGAAGCTCCTGGAGCGCTATGTGGCGGCGTTCGAGGGATACGACATGCCGGCTTTGACGGCGCTGCTCCACGAGGACGCCGTGATGACGATGCCGCCGTTCGACCTGTGGCTGAGGGGGCCCGAGGACATCACGGGCTTCATGACGACGCTGGGCGCGCCGTGCGCGCACTCGCACCTGGTACCGGTAGCGGTCAACGGTCTGCCGGGTTTCGCCCAGTACAAGCCGGACCCGGGCGAGGGGGGTTACACCCCCTGGGCCGTGCAGGTCCTGGAGATATCAGCGGGCCGGATCACCGGGTTCCACTGCTTCCTCGACACGAAGCGCTGGTTCCCGCTCTTCGGGCTGCCCCTCCACCTCGAAGCTGAGGCCGACGAGGCTGAGCAGCGCGCGTAGCGCCGGGTCGGGTTCGCGCAGGCGTATCCGGCCTCCGGCGCGACAAGCGGCGAGCTGGAGTCTGGCCAGTACGTCGACGGTGGTCAGACCGGGAGGACCGAGACCCGCTGCGTCGCAGACGACGACACCGGCGCCGGTGGCCTCGAGCCTCGCGCGCACCTCCTCGCACAGCCGCGGCGCCTCGTCACGGGTGACGGGGCCGGCCAGCACGATGACGTCGGGTGTCATGGCGTCCACGAACGGTAGACCGGGTGGCGCCGCGGAACTCATCGCCGGCCAGGCCACCGGGCGCGGCCGCCCAGGCGGACGCCGCTTCGAACGGGACCGGTGCAGGTCCACCGATCCCGTTCACCCGAAAGGGAAACGGCAGGTCAGACGATACGTTCCAACACCACCGGCGAGGCCGTGAAGTGTGTGCCGGGCGCCGCGATGTCGTACGAGCCCTCGACCGCCTCCAACGCGTACGCGAAGCGCTCCGGGGTGTCCGTGTGGAGGGTCAGCAAGGGCTGGCCCTCCGTCACCGGGTCGCCCGGCTTGGCGTGCATCTCGACGCCGGCGGCCGCCTGCACCAAGTCCTCCTTGCGGGCGCGGCCGGCGCCCAGGCGCCAGGCGGCGATGCCGACGTCGTACGCGTCGAGGCGGGTCAGTAGGCCCGAGGAGTAAGCCTTGATCACGTGCTGCTCGCGGGAGGTCGGCAGCGGAGCGTCCGGATCGCCGCCCTGGGCCGCGATCATGCGACGCCACACGTCCATGGCCGAGCCCTCCGCCAGCGCCTTCGCGGGGTCCGCGTCCTTCAGTCCCGCCGCGTCGAGCATCTCGCGGGCCAGGGCGAGTGTCAGCTCGACCACGTCCGCGGGACCCCCGCCCGCCAGGACCGCCAACGACTCTCGGACCTCAAGGGCGTTGCCCGCCGTCAGGCCGAGCGGAGTGGACATGTCCGTCAGCAGGGCGACGGTCTTCACGCCGTGGTCCGTGCCCAGTTGGACCATCGTGGAGGCCAGTTCACGGGCGTCGGCCGACGTCTTCATGAAGGCACCCGAGCCCACCTTCACGTCCAGGACCAGCGAACCCGTACCCTCGGCGATCTTCTTCGACATGATCGACGAAGCGATCAGGGGGATCGCCTCCACCGTCCCCGTGACATCCCGGAGGGCGTACAGCTTCCTGTCCGCGGGCGCCAGACCGTCACCGGCCGCGCAGATCACCGCGCCCGCGCCGTCCAGTACCGACAGCATCCCCTCACTCGACAGCAGCGCGCGCCAGCCGGGGATCGACTCCAGCTTGTCGAGGGTGCCGCCGGTGTGGCCGAGGCCCCGCCCGGACAGCTGGGGAACCGCCGCACCACAGGCCGCCACCAGAGGCGCCAACGGCAGCGTGATCTTGTCGCCGACGCCGCCCGTGGAGTGCTTGTCGGCAGTCGGCCGGGACAGTGACGAGAAGTCCATGCGCTCGCCGGAGGCGATCATCGCGGCGGTCCAGCGGGCGATCTCGCGGCGGTTCATGCCGTTCAGCAGAATCGCCATGGCAAGCGCCGACATCTGCTCGTCGGCGACCTCACCACGGGTGTACGCGTCGATGACCCAGTCGATCTGTCCATCGCTGAGCTCACCGTGGTCCCGCTTGGTGCGGATGACGGAGATGGCGTCCATGGCCAAGGCTTTCCTTCCGAAGGGCATCGGCCCCTCCGGGGGAAGGAGGGGCCGCCGGGCGTTACGTGCGGAGATGCTCCGGCCCGAAAGCCTGCGGCAGCAGCTCGGAGAGCGGCAGGAACCCGGCCGGGGTCTCCAGGACCAGTTCGGGACCGCCGAACTCGAAGAGCAGCTGACGGCAGCGCCCGCACGGCATCAGGATCCCGCCCTCGCCGTCGACGCACGTGAAGTGCGTCAGCCGCCCGCCCCCGCCGAGTTGCAGCGCCGAGACCAGTCCGCACTCGGCGCACAGGCCGAGCCCGTACGAGGCGTTCTCGACGTTGCAGCCCGAGACCACCCGGCCGTCGTCGACCAGAGCCGCGGCGCCGACCGGGAAGCCCGAGTACGGGGCGTACGCGCGGGACATGGCCTCGCGGGCCGCCGCCCGCAGGGCCTCCCAGTCGACGGTCATGGAGCCGGCCAAGGAGCCAGACATGGAATCGCTCATGGAGCCAGTCTCGGACGAGGTCACCCGCCCTGTCTCCTCCTGTACGGCTCGCGTCCGCGTTCGGCATCCGCAGGCGCTGCGCGGAGAGCGCCAGGACGAGCAGCGTGAGTCGTACGGGGTCGCTGTGACGACCTGGTAGGGGATGAGCGGGAATGGCGTCAGCGCTCGGCGTCCAACAGGGCGGCGGCGGTGAAGAGTTCGACCCCCACGGTGATCGCCGACTCGTCCGCGTCGAAGTCGCCCTGGTGCAGATCCCGGACGCCCCACTCGCCGGGCGTACGCACCCCTAGCCGGGCCATCGCGCCGGGCACGTGCTCCAGGTACCAGGAGAAGTCCTCGCCTCCCAGGCTCTGCTCGGTGTCCTCGACGGAGTACGCGCCGCAGCGGGCTGCCATCGCCTCGCGCAGCAGGTCGGTCGTCGCGGGGTCGTTGACGACCGGCGGGACCCCGCGGACGTAGTTGATCTCCGACTTGGCCCGGTAGAGGTTGGCGATCTCGTCGATGGCGGCGTGCAGGAGGTCGGGCGCGGCCCGCCAGGAGGCGAGATCGAGGCAGCGTACGGTCCCGGAGAGCTCGGCGTGCTGCGGGATGACGTTGCAGGCGTGCCCGGACTCGATACGGCCCCAGGTCACCGCGAGCCCGGACCTGGCGTCGATTCGGCGGGCGACCAGGGCCGGTACGTCGGTGGCCACACGGGCGGCGGCTGTGACCAGGTCGGTGGTGAGGTGGGGTCGCGCGGTGTGACCGCCCGGACCGTCCAGCGCGACCTCCAGCCGGTCGCAGGCGGAGGTGATAGGGCCGTGCCGCAGCCCGATACGGCCCGCGTCGACCCTCGGATCACAGTGCACGCCGACGATCCGCCCGACGCCCTCCAGCGCTCCGCACTCTATGGCGTCCGGCGCACCACCGGGCAGCACTTCCTCGGCGGGCTGGAAGATCAGCCGTACGGCCCGCTTGAACAGCCCTTGCCGGTGCAGCTCGGCCAGCACGAGCCCGGCGCCCAGCACCACGGTCGTGTGGACGTCGTGCCCGCAGGCGTGCGCGCGATCGGGCACGGTCGACCGGTAGGCGCAGTCGGCCTTGGTGTCCGGGATCGGCAACGCGTCGATGTCGGCGCGCAGAGCGAGCATGGGACGGGCCGGGTCCGGGTCGCCGATGTCACAGATGAGTCCGGTCCCGATGGCGAGCACCCGCGGCTGTAGTCCGGCGCGCTCCAGCCGCGCCTTGATCGCCGCGGTGGTGCGGAACTCCTGGTTGCCCAGCTCCGGGTGCATATGCAGGTCGCGGCGGAACGCGACGAGTTCGGCGCGCAGGCCCTCCGGGAGCGTGCCGGGAAGCACGGCATCCCCGGACGTTTCGGCCTCGGACTCTCGGAACATCACTTGGTTCACCCTTTAAAGGGTAGGGCGACGCCATGGCCAAGCGACCCGCGATCAACGAACTTCAGTCCGTTAGAGGAAGAAAATTTGCCCGCGTGGCGCATAGATATCGGCTGGGATGGGTAAACTCGCCCGGCTTTCTGATCGGTTGGATCTTGCAATCGGCTCCCGGAGTCGGCGCCGGGGGCGCTTTTCTCGGGACTCCCGGCGCCCGAGCTTCGGAATCCACCCCCGGGCTACCGGACCGGAGACAGGCTCTCTACGCATTACCACCCATACC
>CBFGQM010000359.1:0-4963 GCA_965650905.1 uncultured Streptomyces sp.
CCCAGCGGGCGACCGCTGGAATCCCCCGCCTTTAGGCGGGGGAGGAAGTCAAGCGATCATCCTGCCCTCTCGGTCCTGGTCACGACAACGCGGGGGTACGCCCGCAGCCGCGGGACGTCACACACGGCGAAGCCGACCACGGCAAGGATGTGTGCGTGGGCGACACCGCTCGGTTTCTCCGCGTTACCTGAACTTCATACCCAGCGGGAACTCTTGACGTGGATCTCTACGTACTATTACCGGCCGCATGGTGTCAGGCCGTCAGTCGCCCCGGGGGAGTCTTATGCGTCATTTCGGGCAGATCGCCCCGGAGGTGCGGCAGCGCCTCTTCCACCAGGAGCCATGCGTCTTCACCGCGGACTCCGCGTCCCGGGTGCTCTCCGTAGCCCTCGGAGCCACCCTCTACAGCCCCGCGACCAGGTCGCGACTGGCCGACGACATCGTCAAGCAGACCGCGCGCGGGGTCGTCTCGATGGTGCTGTGCCTGGAGGACTCCATAGACGACGCGGATGTCGCCGACGCCGAGGAGAACCTGGTCCGACAGCTCTCGTACCTGGCCGAACGCTGCCCAGAGACGGAGCTGCCGCTGCTGTTCATCCGGGTCCGCACCCCCGAGCAGATCCCGGACCTCGTCGAACGGCTCGGCCCCGCGGCACGGCTGCTGTCCGGATTCGTACTGCCGAAGTTCACCGAGGAGCGGGGCGTGCCGTTCCTGGAGGCGCTCACCGCGGCCGAGGCCACGGGCGGTCGGAGACTGTTCGCCATGCCCGTCCTCGAATCGCCCGATCTTCTGTACAGGGAGTCGCGCGGGGCAACCCTGGAGGGGATTTACCGCGCCGTGGACAAGTACCGTGACAAGGTGCTCGCGCTCAGACTCGGCGTCACCGACTTCTGCTCGTCCTACGGGCTGCGCAGGGCGCCCGACATGACCGCGTACGACGTGCAGATCGTGGCCTCCGTGATCGCCGACGTGGTGAACGTGCTCGGGCGGGCCGACGGCACCGGGTTCACGGTGACCGGGCCCGTGTGGGAGTACTTCCGGGTCCAGGAGCGCATGTTCAAGCCGCAGCTGCGCCGCAGCCCCTTCACCCCGGAGGCCGAGGAGCTGCGCAACGCGCTGATCGAGCACGACATGGACGGCCTGCTGCGCGAGATCGCCCTCGACCGGGCCAACGGCCTGCAGGGCAAGACCTGCATCCACCCCTCGCATGTGCAGCCCGTGCACGCCTTGTCCGTGGTCAGCCACGAGGAGTTCAGCGACGCGCAGGACATCCTGCGGCCCGAGTGCGGCGGCGGGGGCGTCATGCGGTCCGCGTACACGAACAAGATGAACGAGGTGAAGCCGCACCGCGCCTGGGCCGAGCGCACTCTGCAGCGTGCCGAGGTCTTCGGCGTCGCGAACGAGGACATCGGCTTCGTGGAGCTGCTCGCCGCCGGGCTGCCCGGCTGAACCCAGGGATCTGATGACGAACGTGGTGAATGACGCGACCGGAACCGGGACGGGCGTCTGGTCCGGGACATGGGTCGCCGAGCGGCTCGGAGTCGAGCTCCTCGGTGACGAGAAGCTGAGTGATCTCCTGGGCCTCGCGCTGCGGCGCAATCCCAAGCGCGCGCATCTGCTGGTGTCGAACGTGCTGGGCAAACACGTGCCGCAGAGCCCGCTCACGGTCTGGCGGGCCGGGTACCAACTGGGCTTGCGGGTGAGCGGCCTGCTCGGCATCCGGGGGGCCAAGCGGGCCGTGGTGCTCGGATATGCCGAGACGGCCACGGGACTCGGCCACTTGGTCGCCGACGGTCTGGCCCACGGAACCTATCTGCACTCGACACGGCGGCCCGTCGATGGCGTGGCCCGCGCGGGCGGCTTCGAGGAGTCCCACTCGCACGCCACCTCACACCTGCTGCTGCCGGAGAACCCCGGGCTGCTCGTCGGCGACGGGGCGCTGGTCCTCGTGGACGACGAGTTCTCCACCGGCAACACGGTCCTCAACACGATCCGTGTGCTGCACGAGCGCTATCCGCGCGAGCACTACGTCATCGTGGCGCTCGTCGACATGCGCTCCCCCAGGGACCGGGGCCGACTCGCCGCGTTCGCCCGCGAGATCGGCGCGCGGGTGGACCTGGTGGCGGCGGCCTCAGGCACCGTACGGCTGCCCGACGGGGTACTGGAGAAGGGGCAGGCGCTGGTCGCCGAGCACGAGAACGAGACGGCGGCTGCGGCCCCCGCACCGCTTGCGCGGCCCGGCACGGTCGCGCGCGTGGAACTCGGCTGGCCTCAGGGGCTGCCCGACGGCGGCCGGCACGGCTTCACACCCGAGCACCGAACACGCCTTGAGGGCGCACTGCCCGCCATGGCCGAGCGTCTCGCCAACGCCCTCCCGGCGGACGCTCGCCGCATCCTCGTCCTCGGCTTCGAGGAGCTGATGTACGCGCCTCTGCGGCTGGGCGTCGCTCTGGAGAAGAGGGTCCTGAAGAAGGGGACCGACGCCGGGGTCCGCTACTCCACCACCACCCGTTCCCCCGTCCTCGCTCTCGACGACCCCGGCTACGCGATACGCAGCCGCCTCGTCTTCCCGGCCCACGACCACCCCGGCGACGGCCCCGGCGAGCGCTACGCCTACAACGTCGCGGGCGCCGGCTTCGACGCCGTCGTCGCCGTGGTCGACTCCGTGGCCGACACCCCGGAACTGCACGCTCCCGACGGCCTGCTGGCACGGCTCGCCGCACACACCCCGAGCGTGCTGCTCGCCGTCGTGCCCTCGTACGTCCCCGTCGGCACAGGTACCACCGCCGGTGACGGCGGGTACCCACCGTCGTACGTCCCCGCGTGCGCGTCCCCCGAGCCGGATACCTCCGAAAGGCCCTCCATGCTGTCCGAGCCCCTCCGCGGCCCCGCATTCTCCTCGTACGCCCCGGACGAGGTCGGCTGGCTGCTGCGGGATCTCTCGGACACGCGGCTCGAGGCACCGACCGAGGAGCGCGAGGAGGCGATCCAGAGCGGGGGCGCGCACTACGCGGAGTCGCTGCCGGTGGAGTACCAGCCGAGCGCCCAGTACCAGGAGCTGTTCCGTGCCGCGCTGGACGCATCGGCCGCGCGCATCGCGCAGGCCGTGGGCGCGGTCACGGAAACGGTGCTGATGGAGCGGTCGCCGCGCCCTGTCCTCGTGTCGCTCGCCCGCGCGGGCACTCCCATCGGCATCCTGATGCGCCGCTGGGCCAAGGACCGGCACGGCCTGGACCTGCCTCACTATGCCGTCTCCATCGTGCGCGGGCGCGGTATCGACGCGAACGCGCTGCGCTGGCTGGCCGCCCACCACGACCCGGCCGACGTCGTCTTCGTGGACGGCTGGACCGGCAAGGGCGCCATCAGCCGCGAACTCGCCCAGTCCCTCAAGGAGTTCGAGGCCATTGACGGCATCACCGGCTTCGACCCGGAGATAGCCGTCCTCGCCGATCCCGGCTCCTGCGTACGCACCTACGGCACCCGCGAGGACTTCCTCATCCCCTCCGCCTGCCTCAACTCGACCGTGTCCGGGCTGATCTCGCGTACGGTGCTGCGCGACGACCTGGTCGGTGAGCACGACTTCCACGGTGCGAAGTTCTACCGCGAACTCGTGGACGCGGACGACTCCGCCGACTTCCTGGACGCCGTTTCCGACCGCTTCGGCGAGGTCGGCGAGGCGATCGACACCCGGGTCAAGGAGCTGCTCTCGATGGACCGCAGCCCCACCTGGGAGGGCTGGGCGGCAGTCGAGAGGATCAGCGAGGAGTACGGGATCCGCGACGTGAACCTCGTCAAGCCGGGCGTCGGCGAAACGACCCGCGTGCTGCTGCGCCGCGTCCCCTGGAAGATCCTCGCGCGCGCCGGTGCGGGCGCCGACCTGGACCACGTACGCCTGCTCGCCGAACAGCGGGGTGTGCCCGTCGAGGAGGTGGCCGAACTCCCGTACACCTGCGTCGGGTTGATCCACCCGAAGTACACCCGAGGGGCGACCGGCGCCGACGGCAAGGCGGTGACGGTCTGATGACGGTACTGGTGGCCAGCGACCTCGATCGCACGCTCATCTACTCCTCCGCCGCGCTCGCGCTGACCATGCCGGACGAGCGGGCGCCCCGGCTGCTCTGCGTCGAGGTGCACGAGAGCAGGCCGCTGTCGTACCTGACCGAGACCGCGGCCGGGCTGCTCACCGAACTCGGCGAACTCGGCGAGGAGGCCGTCTTCGTGCCGACCACGACCCGCACCCGCAAGCAGTACCAGCGCATCCGACTCCCGGGCCCCGCCCCGAAATACGCGATCTGCGCCAACGGCGGCCATCTCCTCGTCGACGGTGTCTTTGACCCCCAGTGGCATGCCCGGGTGACCGAACGCCTTGCCCGCGAGTGCGCCTCGCTGGCCGAGGTGCGGGAGCACATGACGGCCACAGCCGAGCCGGCCTGGGTCCGCAAGCACCGCGTCGCCGAGGACCTCTTCGCGTACGTCGTCGTCGAACGCGAACTGCTCCCCGAGGACTGGGTGAAGGAACTGGCCGTATGGGCGGAGAACCGCGGCTGGACCGTCTCCCTCCAGGGCCGCAAGATCTACGCCGTACCGAAGCCGCTCACCAAGAGTGCCGCGATGCGCGAGGTCGCCCGCCGCACCGGAGCCGACCTCACCCTCGCGGCCGGCGACTCCCTTCTCGACGCCGACCTGCTGCTCGCGGCGGACCGCGGCTGGCGCCCGGGCCACGGCGAGCTCGCCGACGCGGGGTGGACGGCACCCGCCATCACCGCTCTTCCGGAGCGGGGTGTCGCCGCGGGCGAGCGGATTCTGCGGGAGTTCCTGCGGGCGGCTCGACCGTGACGGGTGTGCTGACGACACCCTGAGGTCACCGGTCCGACAGCAGGGATCTGGCAGCAGGCATCCGGCAGCAGGGATCCGGGGGGACGAGCCACGCACCGCGCCTCTCGCCACGGCCCTGCCCGGGCC
>CBFGQM010000360.1:0-4952 GCA_965650905.1 uncultured Streptomyces sp.
CGCGGCGTCTGGCACGCACGCTCGCAGCGTTGTCGGGCTCACCCCGATACGCCCAGTGTCGGGGCGACCCTTCGCCTTGCGATCGCACGCACCAGACGCCGCCGGGCCCGCCCTTCGGGCGGACGGCGCTACTTTCGAAACGCGCCCTAGCGCGAAGCGCTCCGCAGCGCACCGGACAGCAGGCGTCGAAGCGCTGGGAGACGGCGAACCAGGCGCGAAACACGATCCACCACCGGGTGGCGAACCTCCGGGAGGCCACCCTCCACAAGTTGACGACCCGTCTCGCCTGTGAGTACGGCACGATCGTCGTCGAAGACCTCAACGTCGCCGCGATGGGCCGTAAACGGCGCCTGTCCCGCCGCATGTGCGGATGCCGCGTTCGGCGAGATCCGACGCCGGCTCACCCACAAGACCCGGCGGCGCGGCACACGACTGGTCGTCGCCGACCGCTGGTTCCCCTCCACGAAGACCTGCTCGCGCTGCGGTGTGGTGAAAGCCAAGCTGCCCCTCAGCATGCGTGTCTTCGAGTGCGACGCTTGCGGGCTCGTGTTGTTGTAGCTGGTCGCGCCGTGTTGTTATAGCTGGTCGCGCCGGAGGCGGAGCCGCATGCTGTCATGTCGCAGCCCCGCGCCCCTTTACCGGACGCCTCAGGCCGTTACCACTGTCACCAGTACCGCCACCGACGGATGGTCCGGTAGTGCCTGGCTCGCTGTCGCGCGGACCTCGCGGGCCACGTCCAGTGTGCGCCGGTCCGCTCGCACCGCGATCTCCACGCGGACGTGGCGGCGCGGCAGGGCGGCGTCGCCCGCGTGCTCCTCGATGTGCACCGGGCGCGCCAGGCCGCCGAGCACGCCGGTCAGCCCGGCAACGCCCGGGACTGCCAGCGCGGCCTCGACCACGCGGGACTCGTTGTCCTCCGGCTCCGTGTACGGCTCCGGCTCTGCGGTGGCCTGTGGCTCATCGGGGCGTACGCGGGTTTCATCCCCTTCCGTCGGGCCCGCATCGCCTTCCTCCAGCAACCCGGTCACCCGCAGATCGACTTCCGTGACCGTGAGTCCGAGCCGATCCGTCGCCGCCGCTGCGAGGGCCGTGCGCAGGCGGGATGCGAGCGTGGGGAGGGGGGCATCGTTCGCGAGGGTGGCCGCGAACTCGCCGCTGATCCGCAGCGGCCCGGGCGGCAGGGCACTCGGCGGAGGCGGTACGGCGGCCACGTATGTCTGCTCCGGGTCGGCGAGCGCGAGCCGCAGCGTGCCTAGGCGGACGCCCGGCACGTGGCGCGACGCCCGCCGCAGCACCGAGTCCGCCGCCGACTCGGTCAGCCACGCACCGTCTCGTGCTCCGCCCAACGGCAAAAGTCTGCCGAGTCTGAGCTGACGTCGTACTGCCTGGGTCCACCGGTCCGCGGTCATTGCTCCAGCCTGCCGCATCTCCGGCTGCGGGGCCGTGCGACCACACTTACGGTGAGTACAGAAGCACCAGCCGGAAGGGACGCACGGCGATGACCGAGATGACACAGCGGAACCGGACGGACACCCCCGAGAGTGAGAAGGGGGCGCCGGATGTACAGCCACGCAGGACAAGCGTGACCAAGCGCGGAGGAGGCGACCCGGCATCCCGGGGACGTACCACCATCGCGGACGGTGTGGTGGAGAAGATCGCCGGGCTCGCGGCCCGCGACGTGCTCGGGGTACATGCGATGGGCAGCGGGCTCTCGCGCACCTTCGGGGCGGTCCGCGACCGGGTCCCGGGCGGTGCGAAATCCGTGACCCGGGGCGTGAAGGCCGAGGTAGGCGAGGTGCAGACGGCACTCGACCTGGAGATCGTGGTCGACTACGGCGTCTCGATCACCGACGTCGCCGGCGCCGTGCGCGAGAACGTCGTCTCGGCCGTCGAGCGGATGACCGGCCTGGAAGTCGTCGAGGTCAATATCGCGGTCAGCGATGTCAAACTGCCGGAGGAAGAGGAAGAAGAGTCGGAGACCCGCCTTCAGTAGCACCGGCCTCATCTGATTCCGTAGCACCGGCCCCTGTCTGACGCGCAGAGGAGCGCAGCATGAGCATGGCCGCGATCGGCATGATCGCCGGAATGGCGCTGGGCTTCGCCGGATACTTCGGCGGGTTCGGCGCCTTCATCCTGGTGGCGGCGCTTGGCGCCATCGGCTTCGTGGTCGGCCGGTTCCTGGCGGGCGACCTGGAACTCGGTGACTTCTTCCGCACCCGCAGCGGGCGGCGGCGGTGACACATGCCCGGTGAGCGCGGCCGGGCCGCTGCGTCCCTTCATCCCGGCAGCCCCGGCAGCCCCGGCAGCCTTGACGGCCCTGACGGCCCCGGCCGGGCCGTCGAGCCGGCCGAGCGCGGAGCGACCCGGATCGCCGACCGGGTCGTCGCGAAGATCGCCTCGCGCGCGGCGCTCGAGGCACTCGACGTGCTGCCCCCGGACGTCGGGCCGCCGCACGCCGCGGTCGTCGTGCACCACGACACCGCCCGCGTCCGGATCAGCCTCGAACTCGACTACCCTTCCGACATCGGTGGCCAGTGCGCCGCCGTGCGTCGCCAAGTCGCGCATCGGGTACAGACGTTGGCGGGAATGGGCGTGTCCGAGGTCGCCGTCCAGGTGGAGCGGCTGCGCTCGGCGCAGGCGCGTGCGGCACACGGGAGGACGCAGTGAGCGAGTCCCAGGGCCCTGAGAGTACCCGGCAGATGCCTGTCATCGAGAAAGCGGGCGAGAGCGAACGCGGCCAGTCCGCGTCCGCGGCGGCGTACGATCCGCTGCCGAGCGCCGACGCCGCGGACGACGGCACCGGCCGTTTCTGGTCCGTGCGCCGCGTCCCGGCGGGCATCCTCGCGCTGCTGATCGTGGCCGGCGCGGGACTCATGCTGTACGACGTCGTCGCCGTGCGCCTCGACCGGCCCGCCATGGCATGGCGCAGGACCCTGGCCCGGGAGCTCGCCGAGCGGCCCCTCGAAAACGTATGGGTGCTCGTCGGAGCCGGAGTAGCGACGGCCCTCGGCGTCTGGCTGCTCGTGCTCGCCGCGACACCCGGACTGCGCGACGTGCTGCCCATGCGCCGCACCCACGCCGACGTACGGGCCGGTCTGCACCGGGGCGCGGCCGCCATGGTGCTGCGCGACCGTGCCATGGAGGTGTCCGGCGTGCGCTCGGCACGGGTCCGGGTGGGGCGCAGGAAGGTGGACGTGCGCGTGGTGTCGCACTTCCGTGAACTCGACGCCGTACGCGACGACTTGGACACCACGCTCGCCGACGGCATCAGAGAGCTGGGGCTGGCCCGGCAGCCCGCCCTGTCGGTACGTGTCGCGCGACCGCGAAGGAAGGGGTGACGGCCGGTGCTGAGGATCGTGAACCGTGTCCTGCTGGGGCTAGCGGGGCTGCTCCTGGTCGTGGCAGGCGGCTCCGTTCTCGCTGTCGGCCTGGGCCTGGAGCCGCCCTCGTGGTGGATCCACGACGGGCGGCGGGACGTGCTGCTGAGCGATGCGGACCGGACGCGGTGGCGGGACGAGGGGTGGTGGTGGCCCACCGTCATCGCCGTGCTCGCGGTCGCCGTACTGCTCGCCCTGTGGTGGCTGACGGCGGTGCTGCGCCGCCGCCGGCTCGCCGAGGTGCTCGTCGACACCGGCGACGGCGAGGGTGCGCTGGTGCGCGGGCGGGCCCTGGAAGGCGTACTGGCCAGTGAGGCGGGCGCGCTGGACGGCGTGCAGCGCGCGCACGCGGCGCTGACCGGGCGCCGCAGCATCCCCCAGGCGCGGGTCCAACTTCTTCTTCAACCGCACGTCGACCCCGGTGACGCGCTGCACCGCCTGACGACGCACGCACTCGCTCACGCCAGGGAATCCGCCGGCCTGGCCGCGCTCCCCACGGAGGTACGCCTCCGCGGGGTCAAGCACCGGGCCGAGCGAGTGAGTTGAGCGGCACCTCCTGGGACCTCCAGGACCTCCAGACCTCCTGGGCCTAGAAGCCGTGTCGCGCCCCGCCGTCCACCGGCAGCATGATGCCCGTCAGATATGACGCTGCCGGTGACAGCAGGAAAGCGGCCGTGCGGCCGAACTCCTCCGGTGTGCCGTAGCGGCGCAGCGGAATGCGGGACTCGTGGGTAGCGCGGGTGGTCTCCGGATCGGGGGAGCGGCCGTCGAGTTCGCGGACGCGGTCCGTGTCGATACGGGCCGGGAGCAGGCCGACGACGCGGATGCCGCGCGGCCCGAGCTCGTCCGAGAGCGACTTGGCGAAGCCCGCAAGGCCCGGGCGCAGGCCGTTGGAGATGGTCAGGCCGGGGATCGGCTCGTGCACCGAGCCGGAGAGCACGAAGCCGATGACACCGCCCGCGTCAAGCTCCGCGGCCGCCGTGCGGGCCAGCCGGACCGCGCCCAGGAAGACGGACTCGAACGCCGACTGCCACTGCTCGTCCGTGTTGTCTGCGGCGAGGCCGGGAGTCGGGCCGCCCACACTTATCAGGATCCCGTCGAAGCCACCGAACCGCTCCCGCGCGGCCGCCATCAGACCTGTCGGGGCCGCGGGGTCGGCGTTGTCCATGGCGATCCCGTGAGCGTTCGGGCCGAGTGCCGCGGCGGCCTCGGTCACCGTCTTCCCGTCCCGTCCTGTGATGATCACCTTCGCACCGTCGGCGACGAGTTCACGCGCGGAGGCGTTGCCCAGGCCGCGGGTGGCCCCGGTGACGACGTAGACACGGTCCTTCAGTCCAAGATCCATGCCCGCTATCCTGCCCCTCCTCGTCGACGAGGGCGAGGGCGGTACCCACCAGGTCCTGGTCGCCGCATGCAAGCAGCGCGCCCAGGGTGAGCGTGGAGTTCCGGGTGCGCGCAGCGTCGGGCTATGCGGCGGCCGGTGCCGCCCGTGGCGTGTCCGCCGATGCCGCGGCCGGCGTCCGGTCGCGCCGCTCGCGGCGGGCTAGGACCACCCAGCCCACGGGCACGCCCGCG
>CBFGQM010000361.1:0-4878 GCA_965650905.1 uncultured Streptomyces sp.
GTGTCCCGTACGCCCTCCCCTTTCGCCTCCCGTTCGAAAGGCGCGCGAGAAGGACTGCCCTTCGCCGAGGAGCTGGCCGCAACGGGCCTGGATGCGCCGCTGGGTCTGCTCGGGGCGGCGCTCGTGCTGTTCGGTGCCGGGATCGGCGCTCTGTTCGAGGCCCGGCGCCGGCGCTGAGCCCAGGCCAACACCGGACTCGCTCCAGCCCCGCCCCGCCCCACCCTGCTCGGACGCTGCCCTTCCCCTCCCACGGCGGTCCCCGCTCCAGCCCACATGGCGGTCGGCCCCTCCACCATGATCCGGCCGGTGGCTAGGCTGTGGACGTCGGCACACAGCTGTGGCGGCGTCCCCCTACACCCGCACGGCATACGCAGGCACGCAGCATCGCGTACGGCAGGAGACGGCACATGGCAGAGCGCAAGCCCATCGAATCGTGGCTCACCGACATGGACGGTGTGCTCATTCACGAGGGTGTGCCGATCCCCGGCGCCGACGCCTTCATCAAGAAGCTCAGGGAGTCGGGGAAGCCGTTCCTGGTCCTCACCAACAACTCGATATACACCGCCCGTGACCTGCACGCCCGCCTTCAGCGGATGGGCCTGGACGTGCCCGTCGAGAACATCTGGACGTCCGCCCTGGCCACCGCCAGGTTCCTGGAGGATCAGCGGCCCGGCGGCACGGCGTACGTCATCGGCGAGGCGGGCATGACGACCGCGCTGCACGACATCGGGTATGTGCTCACCGACCACGACCCGGATTACGTGGTCCTCGGCGAGACCCGTACGTACTCCTTCGAGGCCATGACCAAGGCGGTCCGGCTGATCAACGGCGGGTCCCGTTTCATCTGCACCAATCCGGATGAGACCGGGCCGTCGATGGAAGGCCCGCTGCCCGCCACCGGCGCCGTGGCGGCGCTGATCACCAAGGCGACCGGCAAGAAGCCGTACTTCGCCGGCAAGCCGAACCCGCTGATGATGCGGACGGGTCTCAACGCCATCGGCGCGCACTCCGAGACGAGCGCGATGATCGGCGACCGTATGGACACGGACGTCCTCGCCGGGCTGGAAGCGGGGATGGAGACGTACCTGGTGCTTACCGGGCTGACCACGCCCGCGGATGTCGAGCGGTATCCCTACCGCCCCTCCAAGGTCGTGGACTCCATCGCGGATCTCGTCGACCGGGTGTAGAGACATCGACCAGGTGTAGAGGCGTCGACGGGGCGACCGCGCGCGGCTGGAGGAGTCGGGCGTCCGTCCGTGTGATTGCCTGTCGGGCACCAGCCCCCAACTGCTCTGTCACCGCAGCTTCTTGTCGCCCGGGGTTCTACGGCGTTCATCGTGACGCGCGCAACGCGGTTTCTACCGGTCATTCCCGCTCATGGGACGCCGGTTGGTCTCGTCTGGTGCCGTTGCGGTCACGCGCATACGGATGTTGCCGAAGTGCTCCCGCATCGCCTTCTCCGCCCGGATGGCATCACCGGAGCGCACCGCGCCGAGTGTCTCCCGGTGCTGACGACAGGTCACCTTGGTGTCCTGCGGCAGGTCCATGAGGTCCGTGCGTACGTGGTGGAAGGTGTCCCAGAAACGCCTCCCGGGCTCGGTCGGCAGGCTCGCCCCCGAGGGCAGCCGACGTCGATGACGAGCCTGTTGATCCGCTCCCGCAAATCGCGCGCCATGGCGAGAGAGCGGCGAAAGGCGGGACGCCCGGCGCGGGCGCGGCGGGCACCTCCGAGGGTCCGGGGCCGGGCCTTCGCCGCGCACAGCGAATTGGCCGGGCGGCGAGAGGCCCCGCTGTGCGCCGCTTGCCGCCCCGTACATCATTCGGACCGTCAACATGCGGTGTGTGAGGACAGTTGAGAAACTGACGAGCGTGCAGAAGAGCGGACATTTCCACCTGGAGTGTGAGGGGAACCGTATGGCGGCTCCGAGTTTCGAGGATTTCGATCCCGCGAGCGACTGCGATTGCCCCGGATGTGTGCACTGGCGGCATGCCGGGCCGAATTCCCTGCCCGGCGCGTTGGGCGGGTGTCCGGCGGCCCACCGGGCGCTCGTCCTGGCGGCCGCGGCGGGCACCGCGCTCGCCGCGGGGCAGGCGGTGCCGGCCCTCGCCGCCGCGCACGCCCAACAGCGGCCCAGCGTTCCCGCAGCTGAGGAGCCCGATACCCCGCAGGGCGGCAAGTCGCCACTGTATGGAACGGCAGGCCCTTTGGCGACGTTCAAGGCGACGTCGACGACGCGGACCGAGATCATCAACCGGGCGAAGAAATGGGTCGCCGCGCAGGTGCCGTACAGCATGAGCACGTACTGGCCCGACGGATACCGGCAGGACTGCTCGGGCTTTGTCTCCATGGCCTGGAACCTCGGCCAGAACGAATGGACGGGCAGCCTCGCCCAGTACGGCGTCCGTATTTCCCGGGATGAGCTCCTGCCCGGCGACATTCTGCTGTTCCACAATCGGGCTGATCCCAGGAAGGGCTCGCACGTCGTGATTTTCGGCGGCTGGACGAACTACATGCACACCCATTACCTCGCGTACGAGGCGGCCCGCCCGCGCGTCCGCGGACAGGTCACTCCGTTCGCCTACTGGAACCATTCGGACAGCTATGTGCCGTACCGCTACAAGGGGTTGCGGGCGGCTGATGCCGGGGGCAGGGACTCCGGAACGTCGCCCCCGGCGGCGCATCCCTATCCCGGTGCGTCTTCCTTCGGTCCCGGCGCGAACAACGCGCATATCACCCGGTTGGGCCGGATGCTCGTCAAGCGGGGCGCCGGTCGCTACTACGCCGTCGGTCCGGGCCCGCGCTGGTCCGGCGCGGACCGGAGGGCCACCCAGGCGTTCCAGCGGGCGCAGGGCTGGAGGGGAGCGGACGCGGACGGGCTGCCGGGGCCGACGACATGGTCGTACCTGGTGCACGGGAAGGGGAGGGACATCGGACCGAAGAGCTCCGGAGCCTCCCGGCCCCCGGCCGGGGGCGCCGCCTCGCACGGCGTGCCCGGGTTTCCGGGCCGGGGCCTGTTCCGTCCCGGCGCCAACAACACGTACGTCACCCAACTCGGCAAGAAGCTTGTGAAGAAGGGCTTCGGCAAGCACTACAAAAGAGGGCCGGGACCGCGCTGGAGCGAGGCCGACCGGCGCAACGTCGAGGCGTTCCAGCGCTCGCAGGGCTGGCGGGGCGGGGCGGCGGACGGCTATCCGGGGCCCGAGACGTGGCGGCGGCTCTTTTCCTGACGGCTGTGGAGGCATGGAGGTATACGGATGGGAACGACGACTTCGCAGCCCGAGCAGGGCGAGCTGAGTGAGCGGGACGAACACGGCCGGCGCAGTGCGCACGCTGAGCACGCTGGGCGAGATGAGCGAGATGAGCGGGGCCAGCGAGATGAGCGGGGCCAGCCGGGTGAGCGGGTTGAGCGGGATCCTGAAGCGGCCCGGCAGTCCGACGGTCCTCCGGAGGCCGGCGCCAGGGGCGCGCGGCTGATTCACAACGAGTCGACCACCGAGATCCCGGTTCACCTGTTGTTCCGGGACGAGCCGGAGGCGGTGTCCGTGCCGGTCGGCGCCGCCGTGGTGGGGAATCGGCGCTGTACGGGTGAGCAGCCGCGGTCGGCCCTGCGGGCGCCGGTGACGCCGCGGCCGGTGCCGATCGTCGACCCCGAGCTGGCCGAGCGCCCGGCGCGGGTGCTGCCGGGTGCGTTGGGGGTGCTGGCAGGCAGCTGCGGGGTGTCCGGGTGCGCGCTGGCGGCCTGGTGGGCGGGTGTACTGCCACCGCTCGTGGTGGAGGCGGTGGGGTTGCCCGTGTACGCGGGTGCCGGGCTCGGTGTCCCGCAGTGGGCGGCGCTCGCCGGGGCCGGGGCGCTCGGGCTGTTCGGGCTGGGCGGGCTGGCGCGCGGTCGGACCGGACGCGCCTGGGTGCTCGGCCTCTTCGGGCGCTACCGGGGCACCGTCCGGCGTACCGGCCTCATGTGGATGAACCCGTTGTTGCTGCGGCGCCGGATCGACGTGCGGCTGCGGCACTGGCGCAGCGAGCCGATGGCCGCGGTGGACGCGAACGGGCTCCCCCTGCGTGTCGTCGTACTAGTCGTGTGGCGGGTCAGGGACACCGCTCGGGCCGCGCTCGGGGTCGAGGACCACGAGCGATACCTGCGCGAGTGTGTGGAGGCGGGACTCGGCCGGGTGCTCGGGCAGTCGCCGGTGGACGTGCCCGGCGTGCCCGGCGCGGCCGACGTGTCCTCGGCGAAGGACGCCGACGCCGTCTGTGACGCGCTGACCCGGACGGTGGCGGCCGACGCGGGGGCGGTCGGGCTGCAGGTGTTCTCGGCGCAGCCGGTCCGGATCGAGTACGCCCCGGAGATCGCGGCCGTGATACAGCGCCGCCGAATCGCGGCGCTGGACGCCCGGAACCGCGACAAGGTCCTCACCTCGGTCGTCGACTCCGTGGAGGACACGGTGACCCGCCTGACGACGCGCGGGCTCGTCGAACTCGACGACTACGAGCGCAAGGCCCTGGTGAAGGACCTGACGGTGGCGTTCTACACAGGGCATGGAGATCGCTGACCCTGGCCGACGCCCACTCGCCGGGCTCGCCGCGGACGCCTGGAAACCGACCGCTCACGTGCCGTGTGCCGTGCTGGGCCTCGCGGGTCCGCCGGGCGCCGGGGAGTCGACGCTCGCCCGCGCCCTGTTGGCGCACATCGGCAAGGGCCGCCTACCTCCCGCCCTGGTACGTTGAGGCGCCCGGTGTTGTGCGTCGGACGGCTGGTGGAGCGGCAGTTGGCGGGCGGGAGGAAACTCGAAGGCCCCCCACGTCAGTGGAGGGCCTTCGCGCTGTGCGCCGCCAGGGACTCGAACCCCGGACCCGCTGATTAAGAGTCAGCTGCTCTA
>CBFGQM010000362.1:0-4852 GCA_965650905.1 uncultured Streptomyces sp.
GCCACCCCGCGGAGGGCGCGGCGTGGATCGTGGTGGCGGCCGAGGCGGAACGAGCCGAACGGTGGGCGACCGACCGGTCCCTCCTCGACGGCCTGTTCAACAGTCACCCATCGTGCTGACGATCTACGGCCCAGACCTGCGCGTCCACTGGATCAACAATCATCTGTACGAGGAACTGGGGTTCGCTGCCGACGAATGGATGGGTCAACACATCAACGATCTCCTCCCCCTGGGGGCGGTCCTGTCTCCTCCGGGATACGCGGACCTGGAGGAGATCATCGCGCGCGTACTGGAGACCGGCGAACCGGTCTTCGATGTGATGTACGGCAGTCCCACGCCGGCTGATCCGGAGCACCAGTGGATCTGGTCCTGCTCCTACTTCCGGCTTCAGGACGCCGACGGCAAGCCCCTGGGAGTCTGTGAGTCCGCCTTCGAGATCACGGAACGCTACGAGGAGGGCGTCCGGCTGGCCTTCCTGGGACGTGCCAGCCGGATCGGGGCGTCCTTGGACGTCGTCGGTACGGCCGAGAACCTTGCTCGCGCCGCCGTGCCGGAGTTCGCCGACCGTGCCGAGATCCGGGTGGCCGAGTACGTGGTGACCGGTGCGCCATCCGGATCACCAGGGAAGGAAAGGGGCGCACTGCGGCGCGTGGCGGAGCGGTCGTCCACACGGCCCCTCGTCCCGGAGCCGTGGCTCGGCTTCTTCGGCAGGTCGCGAGCGGCTGGTGTCCCCCACCGCATCGTCCTCCCGCTCGAGGCCGGCGGCGCCGTGCTCGGCACTGCGTCCTTCACACGCGCCCCGCCGCGTCATGGATTCACCGGGCAGGACCAGGCGCTGGCCATGGATCTCGTGTCGCGTACCGCTGTGGCCCTGGACAACGCGCGCCGTTACACGCATGAGCATGGTGTGGCTCTCGCACTGCAACGCAGTCTGCTGCCCAGAAGGCTGCCCGACGCGACGGCCGCGGAGGTTGCGCATCGCTACGTTCCGGCGGCGGGGCCCCTCGGGGTCGGTGGCGACTGGTACGACGTGATACCGCTGTCCGGAGCGCGCGTCGGCCTGGTGGTCGGGGATGTCGTCGGGCATGGGCTGGACGCCTCCGCCACCATGGGGCGGCTACGCACCACGGTACAAGCGCTCGCCGCTCTCGACCTGACGCCCGACGAGCTTCTGACCCGTCTGGATGATCTCGTCGCCCAGGCTCACATCGGCATTCACCGCATCTCCGCTCCTTTCTTCGAAGACCCGGCACTGGGCGCCACCTGCCTGTACGGCGTCTACGACCCGGTCACCGGCACCCTCTCGGTCGCCAGCGCCGGCCACCCCTCACCCGTGGTCGCCCTCACCGGACAGCCGGCGACCCACCTCGATCTGCCCGTTGGCCCACCCCTCGGGATCGGTGGGCTGCCCTTCGAATCCACCGACATCCACCTGCCGGAGGGCGCCCGAATCGCCCTCTTCACGGACGGCCTCGTACAGGACCGGGCTCACGACGCCGATGTGGGGCTCAAGGCTCTGACCCGTGTGATGGACCGCGCGGGCACGAGTCTCGCCGAGACCTGCGACTCGATCATCGCCGCACGGTCTGACGGGTCGGCGCAAGACGACGCCGCACTCCTCCTGGTACGCGTCCACGCCCTGAACGCCGACAGCATGATCAGCCAACAGGTGCCGCGTGACCCGTCGGCCGTGGCAGCCGCCCGCACCCGTGTCAGCCGCCAACTCGAGGAGTGGGGTCTGCAGGACACGACCTACACGACCCAGTTGGTCGTCAGCGAGCTGGTGACGAACGCGATTCGCTACGGGGAGGAGCCCATCAGCCTCCGACTGCTCCGGGACCGGGACCGCACGCTGATCTGCGAGGTCTCCGACGGTGGCCACACCTCGCCCTACCTGCGCCGCGCCACGACAGAGGACGAGGGAGGCCGCGGACTGTTCCTGGTCGCCCAGTTCACCGACCGCTGGGGAGCGCGCTTCTCCCGGAAGGGCAAAACCATCTGGACCGAGCTCAGGCTCGGCCACGCCGTCTGACGCCGACCCCCGGCTCCCGGGCCGCGAGCTGCGTCAACGGGTACGAGCACACGGGTTCACCGGCGTGTCCGCGTGGCCGTGTCGGCATCATGGGCTGCGCATCAGGGTGCGAAATCCGTGAAGCCGCCGACGATCGCTCCGTATCCGATGTGGGCGAGGACGGTGACCACGGGGGTGCCGGGCCCGTAGTTGCGCATCAGAAAACCGGGTGGTTCCAGCAGCGCTGTCTGTGGAGCGCTGGTCAGGGGGCTGCCCATGCGCGGGTGGACCAGCGGCAGCAGGATGTTGACCAGTGCGGTGCCGGCGAACAGGCCGTGGGCAAGTCCGAACAGGGCGCCCAGCCACCAGCCGGCCTGGTCGATGGCGGCGAAAACAGCGAGGTAGACGAACGCGAAGACCTGCCCGTTGAGGAAGTGCATCAGGTAGCCGACGGCTTTGGCACGGGTGCGGTTGACGGTCACCGCCGTGCCGAGGAGGAACGGCAGGTCCATGCGGGTCATGCTCAGCTCGCTGGCGGCGCGCAGCGCGGTCGTCAGGGCCAGTGTGCCGACGAAGGCTCCCGCGGCGGTTCCCCACGCGCTCAGCATGCCGTGTCCTTGCTCGCGGCGCTGATGGCGCGGGCGGCGCTGATCAGCGCCAGGTGGCTCAGGCCCTGGGGCAGGTTTCCCAGGAAGTCGCCGGTGGCAGGGTCGATCTCCTCGCTGTAGAGGCCGACGTCGTTGGCCAGGCCGACCAGCTCGTCCATCAGCTCGATGGCCTGCGGCAGGCGGCCGGTGCGGGCGAGGGATTCGGCAAGCCAGAAGGAACAGGCGAGGAACGCTCCTTCGTTGCCGGCGAGGCCGTCTTCTCCCGAGTACCGGTCGACGTAGGGTCCGTGCCGCAGCCGGCGGTCCAGCGTGCTGATCGTGGCCGGCATGCGGTGATCATCGCCGCCGTATCCGTACAGGTGGCCCAGCAGGACGGCGGCGTCCAGATCCTCACTGTCGGCGGAACGTACATAACTGTTGCGGCGGGGAGAGAAGCAGCGGGTCTCGACGAAGGCGCGGATCTGGTCGCGCATGGTCTGCCAGCGGGGCAGGTGCCGGGTGGAGAGCAGCCCACGTTCGGCCAGGTCGATGGCGCGGTCGAGTGCCACCCAGCACATCATCTTCGACTGGGTGAAGTGCCGGGGCGGGCTGCGCACCTCCCAGATGCCCGCGTCCGGCTCCCGCCAGCACGCGCAGACGAAGTCGGCCAGCTCGGCGAGACGGCGTGCGACGTCGGCGTCGAGGCATCCCGTGGCATGGGCGTAAAGCCAGGCGGTCTGCATCAGCTCGCCGTACGCATCCAGCTGAATCTGGCCCACCGCGGCGTTGCCGATGCGGACCGGACAGGAGCCGCGATAGCCCTCCCAGGACAGGGTCTGCTCAGGAGTGCGGCGGCCACCGTCCAGCCGGTACAGCACGCTCAGCTGGGGATGGGTGAGCTGGGAGGCGTGCATCAGCCACCAGAAGTAGGCGTGTGCCTCCGCTGGGCAGCCCAACTGCAGGAACGCGGCCAGGGTGAAGGCGGAGTCGCGCACCCATGAGAAGCGGTAGTCCCAGTTCCGCTCGCCACCGATCTCCTCCGGCAGCGAGGTCGTCACCGCCGCAGCGACCGCACCGGAAGGGGCGTAGACCAGCAGCTTCAGTGTCAGAAGGCTGCGCATCACCGCGTGCTTCCACCGTCCCGTGTACAGGCGGTCGTGCGCCCAGCTCCGCCAGTCCGCACAGGTCGCGCCCAGGCGTGCCTCGCACTCGGCGCGGGCGGGCAGCACGAGCGGTTCCTGATGGGCGAACGGCATCGCGATGAGCGCACGCCGGCCCGCGGCGAGTTCGACGTGGCCACTGATGGCTCCGTTGTCGCATACGGGTTCGCCGGCGCCCCAGGCGCAGACCGCGAGGGCGTCCCTCCCGGCTACCGCCACGGGGATACCGTCGCGCCGGACGATCCGGGTGTGGCGGGTGCCGTAGCCGAACCGGGGCTGCACGCTCCAGCGCAGCGGCACCGTCCCGGACACTCCGTCCAGGCGGCGCAGCAGCTCCCGCGTCGGTGCGAGCGTCGTGTCGTGGTGCAGGGTGAGTGTGTCGGTGACGCGCGCCGTGCCATGGCTGGTGTGGAAGGTCGTCTCCAGGACGTTGGTGCCGGGCAGGTAGCGGCGCTCGGTCCAGTGGGGTACGGACGGTGCGAGCGTGTACCGGCCGCCGCGGGTGCGGTCGAGCAAGGCGCCGAACACCGCCGGCGAGTCCAGGTCGGGCAGGCCCAGCCAGTCCACCGACCCGTCCGTGCCGACCAGGGCGGCGGTGCGGCCGTCACCGATCACCGCGTATTCCCGCAGCGGAGCGTACCCACCGCGGCGCAAGCCCTTGGCCGACGGACCCGGATCAGTGGCTCTTGCCCGGGAACCGCTGACACTTCCCATGACACAACTGTCCTCCGTGGGCTGCTTCCCCGCCCGGTCCGCACAGCTCCGACCTTGGCGTCCCGACGGCTGGAGCCGGAGTGGATCAGGGCGTCGTCCGGGAGACCGCGTAGACCATGGGGTGGCCGGGCTTCGACCAGTTGACGACTATGTCCAGCGTGGGTGCCGGATTCTTCCGCTCGCGGGTGAGGCTCGACCAGGGGCCCGGTTCCCCGAACTCCCAGCCGACGATCCACTGGTCACGGACGCTGATGGCGTTGTTGTCGTTCTTCTCCAGGGCCGCGCGGGTGGTGCCTATGTCCCTGAGGAACGTGTCGAGGCCGTCGTCGCTGGTGAGGAACTGGGTGTCGCGGCCGCCGGTGTTGGCCTCGGGGTCGTCG
>CBFGQM010000363.1:0-4848 GCA_965650905.1 uncultured Streptomyces sp.
CGCCACCGGCCCGGGCAGCGCCTTCGCCACCGTCAACGGGCGCCGCTCCGGCCGTCCCGGTACCCACCGTGTCCCGGGGTGTGGGGCATGACCGCCATCCCGGGCCAGGGCACCGCCGAGCGTGTCGCCGAGATGCAGCGCCAGGCCGCCGCCGACTATGCCGCGCGTCAGGCCCGTGAGGCCGCTGCGCGTGACCAGCTCGCCCTGGCCCGCGCCCACGGCAACGAACAAGCAGGCACCCGCTGATGACCACCCGTTTCCCGATCCCGCGTCCGACCGAGTCCGCCGCCATCCGCGCGGCGGGCCGGTCGCCCCGGCGCCTCCCGCACGTAACCAGCCTGCTGGCCGCGCTGCTCGACGCGAACGAGCGCCGGGACCGTGAGGCCGCAACCCTGTGCGCGCACCTCGTCGTACGCGCCGCCGCCCCGGAGACAATCCATGAACACTGACAAGACCGTCGGGGAGCCCGGCGTCATCGCCCGCTACCTGACCGTCGGCGGCGCCACCGTCGACATCACCTACTCCACCAAGAGCGGGTTGCTCGCGGGTGCCTGCACCGGTTGCGGCAGCACTGAGCACACCAACACCAACGGCGCCTTCAGCGACTCGCCGGAGGAGGAACAGGCCCGCGTCGAGGAGTGGCTGCCGCACGCCAAGCGAGACGCCCAGGCCCACGCCGAGAAGTGCCGCGCCCTGCCCCGCCCGGAGGTGGGCGAATGACCAGCAACATCACCCACCGCGAACTCACCCGCGGTCAGAACATCGTCCTCGCCGCCGCCGCAGCCCTCATGCTCGCCGTCGGCGGGTTCGGCGCCTGGGGCACCTACAGCAACACCGTCTCCGAATTCCACCGCCAGGCAACCGCCGCCGGCGTCGTCGCCGCCGGAGAAGGCCTCACCCTCATCCTCGCGATGGTCATGCTCGGGCGGACCATGCTCGGCCAGTCCTCCCCGGCCATCGTCCGCGCCGGCATGTGGCTCTCCCCGGCGTCCGCCAGCTGTATCGGCATCACCATCGCAGGCAGCGTCCGCGAGGCCGCCGTGTACGCCGTCACCCCACTCGCCATGTCCGGCGCCGCCGAAGGGCTCGGGTTCATCGCCCGCAGCATCGTCGTCTACACCACAGGCGTCGACGCAGAGGTGATGCGCCACAACGCCGACGCCGCCCGCCAGCTCGCCTTCCACCGCGCCGTCGCCGACAGCCACCCCGACGACCGCAAGCGCAAGCGCGCCGTCCGCCGGTACTGGCAGTTGGCGAAGTACGTGGGGGTAGGCGACACCGAGCTCGGCGCCGGCCTGGTCGACGTCCAGCGCCACCGGGTCCGCGACGGAGCTGATGCGGCCCTCGCCACCATGTACGGCGGACAGGCTTCCCAGAAGGAAGCAAGTCCCGCTCCGGCGCGGTCGGCGCAGGCTGTGCTGCGGGAAAAGTTCGCCGAGATGGACCCCGCCGAAGTGATCCGCATCGCGGCTGATGCGCACCCTGATGCGCCCCCGCCCGAGCTGGCCTCTCTACTCGTCTCCTACGGGGTCGTCGTCGACGCCGTACAGGTCGCCCTCATCCTCGGACAGCGGCCCGACGAGTACGAGGTGCATCGACCTGATGCGCCCGCGCATCAGCAGGTCAGCGACCCGCACCCGGCCCTGGAGCCCCTCACGATGGAGGGCATCGTCGTCGAGGCCGCATCCACCCTCGGCCCGGACGCATCCGCCCGCGATATCGCCGAGCACATCGCCCTCAACCGGCGCCTGGTCGTCACCGAGCCATACGTCCGCACCGCCCTCTCACGGGCCGCGAAGAAGCCCCAGCCGGAGACCCCGGCCAAGCCGATGGAGGGCGGATACGCATGATGCGCATCATCTTCGGAGCCGCCCTCGCTCTCCTCGTCGCCTACCCGGCACTCCTCGCAGTCGTCCTGGCCGTGGTCGCCGCGGTCGTCTCACAGCCTGCTGTGCTGGCATTCGCCGCCGGCGTCCTGCTGTGGCCGCGCATCACCCGCACCGTGCGGGGGTGGACGGCATGAGCGACGAACTGTCCAAGGCCGCCCGGGACGCGGTCGCGGCCGCGGACAACACGGAGCTGACCCGGCAGATTGCCGCGATCCTCGCCGCACAGCAGCTACTCAACGCGCAGCAGCTCGCGGGTCCGCCGAATGGACTCGCGAAGCCGGAGTTCGACGCGAAAAAGTGGCTGGTGATCGGCGGGGTGGTGGTGTCGGTCGGCCTTGTCGCCTCCCTGTTCGCCGTCGCCATCGCCATCGGGGCGTGCTGCGCCACGGCATGTTTGCTCATCCTGCGCTCGATGTGGCGCGACTTCCAGAAGGGGAAGTGACCATGGCCGACGACCTCAAGTTCAGCGACTTCACGACCGGCGAGAAGGTCCGCGTCGCCGCCCTGGTGGCCCGTATGGGCAAGCGCGGCCTGGCCGACGACGGCACCGGCCGCGTCGACCTCTCCGACCTCCAACGCCGCATCGAACGGATCGAGCGCCAGGCGCTCCGACGCAAGAACAGCAAGTAACGCCCCGGGGACGGCGTCCTACCGCCAAGCGGACCGCCGTCCCCGGACCCCGGACCGCCCAACCGAACGACCGGAGACCCAGCATGACCAACACCGTCGTCCAACTCCACAAGGACGCCCCCGAAGACGCCCTCATCGTCCTCCAAGACGCCCAGGACGCCCAGGACGCCCAGGACGCCGACGCGTCCCCGGCCGCCACGCACACCGTCATCGACGTCATCGAGAACGCCGAACCGCGCCCCGTCGACAACCCCAAGGACGCCACCCCGGACGGCGAATGGCTCGCCGAGAAACAGGCCTACCTGGCCGAAGCACCCCCGGTCATCCCCACGTTCCTACGCAACGCCGCGAAGTTCATCGACGCCACCCGCTGGACCGCCTCCTACTACGGCCACGTCACCGCCTTCCACGCCCTCCGCGCCCCCGTCTACCTCGCCCGCCTCCTCCTCCGCTCCCCGCGCGGTGCGGGCCGGCTCATCGTCCGCTGGGGTCGCTGGGTCGCCGACACCGAAGCCCGGCCCGTCGAAGCCAAAGCCGCCGCCTCCGCGGACATCGAAGCCTGGCTCGCCCTGTCCCGCGAACACTCCCGCCGCGTCCGCCCCCGCCGTATCGCATCGTTGGCCGTCGCCACCACCACCGGCATCACCAGCCTGGTCAGCTCGTTCCTCGTACCCGGCTGGACCCTCACCGCAGCCATCACCGCCACCGCCCTGGTCGGCCTGTACGGCAAGAAGGGCGACACCCCCCTCATCACCCGATACGTCGCCACCAACGTGCTGCGCCGCCTCGACTCCACCGAGGTGTTCGACGCCCTGGCGGCGATCGGCATCGAAGGCAAGAAGGGCCGCAAGGGCGTCGAGTTCGCCGCCGAAGTCATGCGCGACGGCCCCGGCTGGCGCGCCGAAGTCGACCTCCCCCCGGGCATCGAAGCAACCGCCGTCCTCGAGAAGCGGTCCGCCCTGGCAGCCGCCATGCGCCGCCCCATCTCCACCGTGTGGCCCGAAGCAGACCGCACCGCCCACCCCGGCCGCCTCGTCCTGTGGGTCGCCCAACGCGACCCCGCGAAGGCCAGCCGGAAGCTGTGGCCCCTCATGCGCGAGGGCCAGGCGGACGTCTACCAGCCGTTGCCCTACGGCTTCGACCCGCGAGGCAACCTCATCGAAATCACACTGATGTATTCGAATCTCCTCGTCGGAGGCATCCCCGGCTCCGGCAAAACCTCCTGCGCCCTCGCCATCGTCCTCGGCGTCGCCCTCGACCCCACCGCCGAACTGTGGATTTACGAGCTGAAGGGCTCCGGCGACCTCGACTCCGTCAAGCCCATCTGCCACCGCTACGTCAGTGGCGACGAGGACGAAGACCTCGAGGCCGCCCTCGCCGGAATGCGCTCCGGGATCGCCGAATACCAGCGCCGCGCCAAATTCATCAAGAGCCTGCCCGCATCCGAGGTCCCCGAGGGCCGCAAAGTCACCCGCGCCCTGGCGGAGAAGTACCCCGAGCAGGACCTCGGCCCCCGCGTCATCGTCATCGACGAGGTACAGGAGCTGTTCACCCACGCCGAGTACAAGGAAGAGGCCGCGGCCCTCGCCACCCGCCTCATCAAGAAGGGCCGGGCCTACGGCATCATCCTCATCCTGCTCACCCAGAACCCCGACGCACCCAGCCTGCCGTCGTCCGTCTCCAGCTCGGTCGGCACCCGTCTGTGCCTCGCCGTCATGGACTGGCGAGCGAACAACAACGTGTTGGGGACCGGCGCCTACGACAGGGGGTTGCGCGCCACCGACATCTCCGTCGACGAGCAGGGGACCGGCATCCTCGCCCGCGGCCGTGAAGGCATCACCGTGCGGGCCGCGTTCATCAAGCAGACCGAGGCCGAGGACATCGGCAAGCGCGCCCTCGCACTGCGCACGGCGGCCGGCACCCTGTCCGGGCAATCCGTCGGCCAGCAGGTCGAGGAACTGGACGTTGAGACGGTCGTGGACCACGTGCGCGCGGTGTGGCCGGACGGGGTGGAGGCCGTGCACTCCCATCGGCTCGTCGAGGCCCTGGCCGCCTACAGAGCCGACCTGTACCGGCCGTGGCTGGAGATGGACGCCGCCGGGGCGTCGACAGCACTGAGTGCAGCGTTGAAGCCCTTCAAGGTGGCCACCAAGCAGCTGACGATCCGGGAGTGCTGCGGCGGCGCCAAGGGCCTGCGGTGGGCGGACGTGCCGGCCGTCGAGGACAGCGACTGACCGACATGAAGTCGTCTGTGGGGCCTGCAAGGCCGGTTTCGGGAAGGGCTCATGGTTTCACCCCGACCCGAAACCGGTTTCGCCCCCGATATCGG
>CBFGQM010000364.1:0-4845 GCA_965650905.1 uncultured Streptomyces sp.
CAGGAACCGGTACGCGTCATCGAGCTGCACCGCGTCGACCCGTCCCACGTAGCCACCCGCGGCCAGCGCCTTCAGGGCGTCCAGCGTGGTGGCGCTGCGCAGCGACGTGTCGGCCCGCCCGTGCACCAACTGCAGTAGCTGCACGGCGAATTCGACGTCCCGCAGTCCGCCGGGGCCGAGCTTCAGCTGGCGCTCGATCTCGGCCACGGGGATGTTCTCGACGACGCGCCGCCGCATCTTCTGCACGTCGGCCACGAAGTTCTCGCGCTCGGCGGCCTGCCAGACGAGGGGCGCGAGCGTGGCGACGTACTCCTCGCCGAGTTCGATGTCGCCGGCGACCGGCCGTGCCTTGAGGAGGACCTGGAACTCCCAGGTCTTGGCCCAGCGCTGGTAGTAGGCGAGGTGGCTGGACAGGGTCCGTACGAGCGGACCGTTTCTGCCCTCCGGCCGCAGATTGGCGTCGACGGGCCAGATCGAGCCCTCGACGGTGGTCTCGGAGCAGATCCGCATCAGGTGTGAGGCGAGCCGGGTCGCGGCCCGCAGCGCCTTCTGCTCGTCAGCCCCGTCCACGGCCTCGCCGACGAAGATGACGTCAACGTCGGAGACGTAGTTCAGCTCGTGGCCCCCGCACTTGCCCATCGCGATGACCGCGAGCCGGCACAGCGCGGCGTCTTCGGGGGCCGCGGCCCGTGCGATGGCGAGCGCGGCGCGCAGCGTGGCGGTCGCGAGATCCGCGAGTTCGGCGGCGGTCTCGGCGACATCAATGGTTCCGCACACGTCGCGCGCGGCGATGGACAGCAGACAGCGCCGGTAGGCGACCCGCAGCGACAACGGGTCAAAGGCCTCGGCGAGCCAGCGCTCGAACTCCGCCGTGCCCGGATGCAGGTCCCGCGGCTCGTACATGACGAGCGCCTGCCAGTCGAGCGGATGCCGCGCGAGATGGTCGGCGAGCGCGGAGGAGGCGCCGAGCACCCCGAGCAGCCGGTCACGCAGCGGCTTGGCCGCGATCAGCGTGTCCAGCAGCGCGCGCCGCCCCGCGTGGTCCCGCTGCGCCTCGACGAGCCGTACGAGCCCGAGCAGCGCCAGATCGGGATCGGCGGTCGCCCCGAGCGCGTCGAGCAGCACCGGGTCGGTCCTTACGGGCGCCAGCTGCCCGCCCTCCAGGAGCCGCTCGGCGGCCGACGGATCGGTGAAGCCGTGCCGCAGCAGCCGCGTGAAGGTACTGCTCCTGCGCCCCGGCGCCATCATCCTGGGCCTCCCGTCGGATCAAGGTCCTACGGCCCGAGCCTAACCGGAGTAACTGAGTGAAGCGCCCGAGCGGCCGGGCGGGGGGCGACGGTCCGTCCCGCCCCTACAGCACCGGCAGGCTCCTCCGCAGCTCGAAGGCGGTCACCTCGGAGCGGTACTCCTCCCACTCCTGTCGCTTGTTGCGGAGGAACTTATGCTGGCGACGGCCCTCGGAAGACTCCCGCCGAAGTGCCAGTGACCTGCAATCGAGCGGTCGGCCGTCCCGGCGTTCACGTTCACTGGGGCGCCGCCCGCCGTGACGTCCTGCCGGGCGGGTGCTCACGGAAGCCGGATGCGGGCCAGCACCGGCAGGTGGTCACTGGGGTAGACGCCGTTGCCGTCCTTGATTGTGCTCATCACCGCGCCGGAGACCGTCGCCGCCGGCTTGGTGAGGATGTGGTCGATACGAAAGCCGGGCGTCGGTTCCTGATCGCCGCGCAGGGACTTGAACTCCTCGCCCTTGTTCTTCGCCGCGTTCCAGGCGTCGACGTAGCCGGCGTCGGTGAAGATCTGGTGCGCCGTGTCGAAGTCCCGAGAGTTGAAGTCCCCGGTCAGGACGACCGGCAGGTTCCGCTTGTTGATCTCGGCCATGTGGTCGAGGACCTTGTTCGCTCCGAGGTCCTTCGCCTGCCGTACGAGGTCCAGGTGCGTGTTGACCGCGTAGAACTCCTTGTTGGTGACCTTGTCGCGGAAGTGGATCCAGGTGGCCATGCGCGGGCTGCCGGCCTTCCAGCCGTCGCCGGTGGACACGCAGCCCTTACGGTTGTCGCCGCTCAGACCCGGCTTGTCCGTGCAGAACCAGAAGTCGCCGTGGCCCTTGTCCTCGAGCCGGTCCGGGTTGTAGAAGATCCCGACGGTCTCGCCTTGGTCGGGACTCTGCACATTGTCGGGCAAGAACTCCCGCTGATCTCCGTACCACTCGTATTGGTGGCCCTTGTTCTTCAGGTCGACCCAGAGGTTGTCCTGCTGCCACTTCACCCCCTCCTGAGTCCCGATCAGGTCCGGCAGCTCGCGGAAGATCGCCTCGGCGAGCACGTCTCGCCGTCGGGTGTAACCATCACCGGTGTCCAGGGTCGCGTCTCGTTCGTTGAACGTCATGACGTCAAGGTCCTCTTTGGCCTTCGGCGTCTTGCTGATCCCGGTCAGCAGGGGGTCCGCCGCCTGCGCAGCGGGGCTTCCGGTGACGAGGTAACCGCCCAGCGCGAGAAGTGTCGCCGCTGTACCGGCCAGCAGCCTCCGGTGAACCTTCGTGTTCTGTGCCATCTTTCCAATCTCTCTATTAGGGCATTCCCATCCCGTCCGCGACGTCCGCATCTCGGCGGCGTCCCAGGAATCGCCGTAGAGCTGTGAGGTGCGGTGGGCAGGCATCGCGGATCACCCCCTCTCGACGTTCTTGGCCGATACGCGGGGGTGGTCGGGGTGTTTTCTCAAGGGGTCGCGTGCGCGACGTGGACCGAAACCGCGCTCGACGCTCAGGTCGACCTGCTCCTGGACGGGGAGAGCGGCACGGCGTGCCGGCGCGAGGCCCGCCCGGGCGCCGTCGCGGTCGCGGTCGCGGTCGCCGGTCGACTCGGCCAGTGGGAACGGCGTTTGTGGGCGCGGCTGCCGGGTGCTGGTCCGGCACCGAGTGGTGGGGTTGTTTCCATTTACCCCCTTGGAGCACTGTTGGGACGTCGGTGACTTATGGGGCACCTGTGACCTACTGATACGGAACCGACGCCAGCAGCGTTCAACCTGCGGTCCTGTCCGGTCGGGACTACGTGAAGTGACCCCGTTACCTGCGGCAGCGCAGCGATCAGTCGCTCCTGCACGATCCGGCGCGCCTGGACGCACCTGATGCCCAGTAGCGAGGGACGCACCCGGAAAGCGGTGGACCGATTACGAGGTCACCGAATCCGCGCCGGACGGCCCCCAGACGTCCCAAGGCGAATAAGACGACTCCGGGCCAGCACCGTCATGGTGCTGGCCCGGATCGTTGATCAAACGTGAATGCCTGCTGACCTGTGCCTACAGCACCGGCAGGCTCTTCCGCAGCTCGAAGGCGGTCACCTCGGAGCGGTACTCCTCCCACTCCTGCTTCTTGTTGCGGAGGAAGAAGTCGAAGACGTGCTCGCCCAGGGCATCGGCGACCAGGTCGCTGCGCTCCATCAGGGTGAGGGCCTCGCCGAGGTTCTGGGGGAGGGGTTCGATGCCCATCGCGCGGCGCTCGGCGTCGGAGAGGGCCCAGACGTCGTCCTCGGCGCCCGGCGGAAGCCCGTAGCCCTCCTCGATGCCCTTGAGGCCGGCGGCCAGGAGCAGCGCGTACGCCAGGTACGGGTTCGCGCCCGAGTCCAGAGAGCGGACCTCCACCCGGGCCGAGCCCGTCTTGCCGGGCTTGTACATCGGGACGCGGACGAGGGCCGAGCGGTTGTTGTGGCCCCAGCAGATGTACGAGGGCGCCTCGCCGCCGGCGCCGGCCGTGCGCTCGGAGCCGCCCCAGATGCGCTTGTAGGAGTTGACCCACTGGTTGGTGACGGCCGAGATCTCGGCGGCGTGCTTGAGCAGGCCCGCGATGAAGGAGCGGCCGACCTTGGAGAGCTGGTACTCCGAGCCCGACTCGTAGAACGCGTTGCGGTCGCCCTCGAAGAGAGACAGGTGCGTGTGCATGCCACTGCCCGGGTGCTCCGAGAACGGCTTCGGCATGAAGGTCGCCTGGACGCCCTGCTCCAGCGCCACCTGCTTCATGACCAGGCGGAACGTCATGATGTTGTCCGCCGTGGACAGCGCGTCCGCGTAGCGGAGGTCGATCTCCTGCTGGCCCGGGGCGCCCTCGTGGTGCGAGAACTCGACCGAGATGCCCATCGACTCCAGCATGGTGATCGCCTGGCGGCGGAAGTCCATGCCGACGTTCTGCGGAGTGTGGTCGAAGTAGCCGGAGTTGTCGGCCGGGGTCGGGCGGCTGCCGTCGACCGGCTTGTCCTTCAGCAGGAAGAACTCGATCTCCGGGTGGGTGTAGAAAGTGAAGCCCAGGTCGGAGGTCTTGGCGAGGGCGCGCTTCAGTACATAGCGCGGGTCCGCGAAGGACGGCGAGCCGTCCGGCATGAGGATGTCGCAGAACATACGGGCCGTACCGGGGGCCTCCGCCCGCCACGGCAGGACCTGGAAGGTCGACGGGTCCGGCTTGGCGATCATGTCCGACTCGTACACCCGGGCGAAGCCCTCGATCGCGGAGCCGTCGAAGCCGATGCCCTCGTCGAAGGCCTGCTCCAGCTCGGCCGGAGCCACCGCCACGGACTTGAGGAAGCCCAGCACGTCCGTGAACCACAGCCGTACGAACCGGATGTCGCGCTCCTCCAGTGTCCGGAGCACGAACTCCTGCTGCTTGTCCATCTTCCGCTTCCACCCATCCTTGCTGGTCAGGCCACCTGCTCCGGCCACGGGAGGCGGTCGGGCACCTGAGCATCCCACCACAACACCATTTCGTGCGCGTTGCGGACCTTGATCGACCGGCGGACCTCGGTCTGAACGCCTCCCGTACGGCAGGCGTACTGCTCTTCTACTGCTCTACTTCTCTACTGC
>CBFGQM010000365.1:0-4827 GCA_965650905.1 uncultured Streptomyces sp.
CAAGGCTGTTCCGACTTTTTTGTCGTGTTGTTCGGCCGCCTCGTGATGGGCGCCGGTTCCGCGCCCCGCGATGCTAGAATGACCTTTCTAGCCGCCTTGTCTTAATTGTCGCCCGATGCTCAGCAGTCCCGTCGTATGGCGGAAGCCACGACAATTGGCGTTGGCCGGAAGGGCATGACCTCACGAACCGCGACGGCGAACGTGCGAGTCGGACGCTGGGCTGGTTCGTCGACGGCCGCAGCCCGACGGGCGAAGGCCGTCTCAGGCCGGCCAGCGCATACCACGGTCCGGATCGCGCCGATCCCACTCGTCCGGATGTGCTCGGCGTGGGGCTGCGATCCTCTTGCGTCAAAGCCCTGGACATGCAGACCGCACCACAGGTGAGTTGACGGGGTCCTGGACGTTTGTTGGGAGGGGGAGGGGCTAATCAACACACCCGCGCCGTCCTGAACCGTCAGTTGGCTCGTCGGCCTCGCCGATGCGAGCCCTGCCGTGATGCGGCCGGGGGCCGGCACGTGGCGACAGGGAGACTGACCTGCCAACGCGCCTTGTGCAGCTGGGGATGTTCCGGTACGTCCGACCGATCAGCCTGCGCGCCGCTGGCCACCCTTCAATCGCTGGGCCATATCGGTGAACATCCCGCATCCCGAGAGAAGTGCCGTGACCCGTACCAGCAGGTGCCGATCCACGAAGGGGTTGAGGGAGAAGCGCAGTTCGGGCACCCGACTGCGGGTACTGACGGTCATGCCGCCGACGGCGAGGAACGCGTCGCCGAGTTCCCAGAGGGCATCGAACACCTCTGGCCAGCACCGGAGATCCGGCAGGTCGTTACCGCTCAGGTCGACGATCAGCACGGTCGGCATCAGCTTCGCCTGGCGCTGCTTCCGCTTCTCTCGGAGCACGCTGGCAGCCACGTCCTGCGCCATCGCGATCACGTGAGGGCTGTTGAACGGAGCCGACATGCTCGTGTAGCCACGGTCGCGGCTGACTTGAATCGACAGCCAGGAAGCCGGAATGCCGTCTTCGGGCCGTGCCGGGGAAGCTTCGACTCGCAGGTAGGAGACTCCAGGTCTGCCGCCGGCCGGGAGAAACGCCTCGATGATCGCATCCCGGACGCTTGCCCTGATGGACACGGGAGGAACCGGTTTTGTCCGGATACTCACGGCCGCGGGCAGGCCACGGGCCCGAAGCCCTCGGCTCAGGGTGTGACTGAGGGCGGTCACACTCTTCGGGTGTCGGGAGCCGATCTCGATGCCGAAGGTCTCCTGCCCGCACTGCAGCAGCAGATCGGGCCCCTGGTCGGTGTTGAACCGGAACGGAACGCCGGCCTGGGCCAGATGCGAGGCAACCGTCAGTTCGGCGAGGTGGGTTCGGAAGAACTGCATGCCCGCCTCGCTCATGTCCGTGAACGCGCGAAAGTCCCGGCGCTTGCCGTCCAGCCCCACGAGCGCCGCTGTCTCCAGAATGGTCAGTGTCTGCTCCACGGCCACCAGGATGGGGTTGTTCCACCAAGCGACGGCGACGCTGGGGTGCAAGCCTGGTCGGCGGTACTCGAAGTACCAGCGCAGCGGGTGGGACTTCGCAGCGTCCAGCCACCTTCGAAGGACTGGTAGATCACCGTTGCTGTTCTGCGGGTTCACGCTCCGATGCTAGGAAAGACAGAGCCCCTGCGGCGACAGGGTTACTGAAGAGACTCCTGATGTGCGCTGCAGCAGAAACGGTGACGACCCACGAAACCGTGAGCGTTCGTCACACTGACGGCCTGTTCGGGCAGGCCATGCGCGGGCGAGAGCATGGGGCGCCGAGCACATCGGGCCGAAGGGTGGCCGCAATCACAAGCGTTGCCGGCGCTGTGCCCCAACTCCTCAGGGGTGATGAACAGATCAGATCTTGATCACCGTTACGCGTCTGCCGCACAGCATGGTGAGGTCCTCGGGGTCGGAGGTGAGGATCGTGATGGGGCCGGGGGCGGCGAGGGCGGTGGCGCTGAGCATGGCGTCGATGGCGTACTTGTGGCCGTGCAGCCCGGCGTCGGCGAGGAGGGCGGCGGCGTGGCGGGCGAGGGGCTCGGTGACCGGTTCGACGATGAGGCGGGAGAGGGTCCATTCCAGGGCGGGGCGGTTGATCCGAGGGTGGACCACTTCCACGAGGGTGGCTGCCGAGGTGATCACGCGCAGGTCGTCGGCGCGGGCGAGGGCGAGCCAGCCGGTGACTGTGCGGTCGCGCAGGACGGCCTTGGCCAGTCCCTCGCTGTCGAGGACCAGGGTGCCGCCGGGGATGGCGGGGGAGCGGGTCACGCGGCGTTCGCCCCGCCTTGTGTCTGCTGCTGGCGGGCTTGGTGGAGCTGGTCGCGCAGGGCCTGGATCTCCTCGTCTGTGACGGGCCCGTGCTTGGCCTCGGCGACCTGGATGAGTTCGCTGAGGTTGTCGCGTTCGATCTGGCGGGCGACGGCGGCGGCGACGTAGGCGGACAGGCCGGAGGGGCCACTGCGGGCCTTGGCGGCTTCCGCGATGTCGCGCGGCATGGTGATCGAGTACTTGCCGGTAGGCTCACTCATGACACTTATCCTACCTCTGATCCTCCTCTCAAACTCCGTGAAGGGCGCGAACCGCAGCTCGCTTCCATGTGCACTCCGACATTGCCTGAGGGGGAATGACGGAGCTTCTGGGGTGCCATTGCCGCCTGAGGGTGGCGCGTTCACCTGATCAGAGAGGTGGTGGGCGCCATGAGGTATTCGGCATATCAGGTGCACGGCGTCCCTGAGAGGCGACGTGGTGCCAGGATCGTCAGCGCAGGGCGGCCGGGCAGGGCCCGTCGTGCGTCAGGGACGGCGGACGTCCGAGCGCTGGCCGATGAACTGGGATCCGCGCTTGTCCAGGCCGTCCGGCGAGGCGTCGCGAATGAGCCGGTCTCTGTGGGGACGGGCGATGGCGCGCCCCTGGGGCGCGCGGCCCCGATCAGTTGGTACGCCTTCGCGCTCGAGTATCTGGGGATGCGCTGGCCGCAGATCGCGGCGAAGACCCGGAATGAGACCAACGACGCACTGTGCGCGATCACCGAGGCGATGCTCCGGGACATGCGGGGCCGCCCGAGCGACGACCTGCTGCGGCGTGCGCTGCGGGACTGGGCGTTCGTGGTGCCCCGGCCCGAGTCACGCGGTATGCCGACCGACGTGCGGCTGGCCCTGCGCTGGGTGGCGGGAGCGTCTCGTCCACTGACCGATTTGCTGTATCCGGCCGTGATGCGGGCCGTACTGGAGGCCCTGCGCCTCAAGCAGGACGGCACGGTCGCAGCCGCCGAGACTCAGCGGCACAAGCGCATGACCCTCGTGAACGCGGTGCGGTACGCGATCGAGCAGGGCGGACTTCGCACCGACCCGATGGCCACCGTCAACTGGCGGATCGCCAAGACCGTCAAGCAGGTCGATCCGCGTGTGGTCGCCAACCCCACCCAGGCCCGCTGCTTGCTCTGCGCGGTCTCCTACGTCGGCAGCTACCGGCGGGCCCGCGGACGGCGGCTGGTGGGGCTGTTCGCCGGCATGTACTACGCCGGGCTGCGGCCCGAGGAGGTGGTCGCGGTGACCCTGCCGGACTGCGTCTTGCCCGCGGAGGGCTGGGGCAAGGTGAATCTGCACATCGCGGACCTCTGCCCGGCCGTCCAGGGCGCTGGTCTTCCCGGCGGCGACGTCGTCGGGGTGCAGGACGGGGCCGAACTCGGAGGGCACGGGCGGATGGTGGAGGAACTCGGCGACGAGTTCCACCTTGTTCTGGGTGCCGCTGGCGGGGTGAGTGACGTTCAGCCGGGTGTAGGTGTGCTCGGGGTTCTGGTGGGCCAGTTCCACGGTGAAGCCTGCGGCTTCATAGGCGGCGATGACGCGTTCGGTGGCCGCAGGCATCTCGGCGGTGGCCCGGTTGATCGGGGCGAAGAGGTCGACGTCGTCGCTGACCCGGTTGACGATCTGATGGGCTTGGACGGCGTAGCCGCCTGCCAGGGCGTAACCGAAGTCGTCGGCGAGCGCGTCGAGCCCGATGCGGATCAGTCGGCGGTGCAGCTCGTCCACTACGCCGCGGCCGCCCTCGGTGCGAGTTCGGGGAAGCGGTCCTGCCAGGCTGTACGGGTTGGGGAGGGCAGGAACAGATCCATCCAGTGCCGGCGCAGGAGGCCGACGTTCAGGTGAGATCGCAGGTCGGCCGGGGTCTGGGCTTCCCGGATGACCCGCTCGTACATGAGGAGCAGGTCGGCTGCGTCGGCGAGGTCGTACTCGTAGTGCGGGCCCCAGTCGATGTGCCGGGGCAGCGTCACGCTGCCCGAGGTCGGCCCGACCAACTCGTCGAGCGACTCCGGAAGCGCGTAGATCCTCGCGGCGGCGTACCTGCTCATACGCCCAGCATGCCGTAACCCGCCGCGTCCTGGTACCGACACTCACCAGGCAGGCGTGAACCGTTCAGACAGCAGTATCGAACCCTGGTCCGGGAAAGTGAAACGGCCTGTTCCTCCGTGTGCTTTCGAGCTGCCCTGATAGGCAAACATACAGGTCACGGCGAGGTTCCCTCGGTGAGGGAACCGCCTTGCGGTTCTTCCGTCCCACGTATGTCCCACGCAAAGCAATTCCGTGGGATCGGGCAATTGGGATTTGGTCTGCCTGACGCCCTAAAGTCCCAGTTCAGAGCGATGCGAGACCAAGCGGTCATGGCCACCTTGGCCGTTGCGGTTTTGGCATGCACAAGAAAGGCCCTGACCGGCGTTTCCGCTGGTCAGGGCCTAATTTTCCGGTGCCCCCGGCAGGATTCGAACCTGCGCACACGGCTCCGGAGGCCGTTGCTCTAT
>CBFGQM010000366.1:0-4802 GCA_965650905.1 uncultured Streptomyces sp.
GCGCTGACCGTGATCGGGCTGGCCTGTACGACGGCGGTGATCACCGCCGTCGTACATCCCGCCCGGCCGCTGGCCGAGGCACCGGCCGGGGGCCGGCCCCGGGGCCGGCGCCCGGGCCCGGGCCGGGGGGAGGCGGGGGGCGCGGGCATCGGGAGCACACTGCCGCGGTGTTGGCCGTTGCCGCCGACGCCCGGGGGTAAGTGGGCTTAGTCGCCCTTACCGTCGTTGCCCTTGCCGTTGTTGCCCTTGCCGTTGTTGCCGTTCGAGTCGTCGACGCCTGTGCCGTTCTTCTCGGACCTCGTGCCACCCTGGCCCTTGGACTGCCTCAGGACGCCCGCGCAGTACTGACGCACGTGCCCGGCGCCGTGCGCCGCCTCCTCCAGGCGGCGTCGGCGGTGGGGATCCAGGTTCCTGCTGTCGCGGACGTCTCGGCAGGCCGAGGTCATCTCGTTCCACCGCGCCCGGGAGCGCGCCTCTTCGCGGGTGTCGTCCGAGCCGCCCCCGGAAGCCGAGTTCCCGCGGCCGGGCGTCTCGTCGCGCGTGTCGCCCGAACCCTGCGAGCCCTGTGAGTTCTGTGCGGAGGGGCCGTCGCCGGTCTGGCCGCCGGTATCGCCGTCGGGCCGCGGGTCCTGGGGGCGGCCGCCCCGCGTCGCGTCGGGGGACGGTGAGAGCAGCGGACGCTTCGGGGTGGCGCCGACGGACACCGAGGCGGCGGGTTCCGGATCACCGCCGCCGAACGGCAGTAAGCCGCTCATGCCGACCGCCGTCGTGCCGCCGATCACCCCGGCGGCCAGCGCGGCGGCGAGCCCGAAACGCATGCGGCGGCCCCACCAGGAGGACGCGCGACAGCCCACCCCGGGGCGCCCGAGGCGAATGAGGCCCGCGTCCAAGGACGCTGCCGAGTGCGGACGGTCGCGGTGGCCGGGGGCCGTCCGCTCGCCCTTTTGACCGGTGCGCGCCTTACGGAAGGCGGCCAACGCATCTGCCTCGCCCGGAAGTTCCGTACTGCTCAGCGCAGGTTCGGCGCCCAGTGCGCCCAGCACCTCGGCGAGCCGGCCGGCTCGGTCGCGGGCGTCGGCGTCGGCGCATTCGAGTGGCTCTCCGCGCAGCAGTCGTTCCGCGGTATCGCGGTTCAACCACGTGTACTGCTCGTCGGCCATCACACATCCTTCTGCGTCCGCGAACGCATATGCGTCACACCCGCAGACGACACCGCACGGGTGCGCGGTTCTCTTGGTGGGGGCACGGCACTCAGGCTTCCCGCGGATTCCGAATTCGCGTCGAGCAGCTCCGCGAGCCGCTTCAGACCGCGGTGCGCCGCCGTGCGGACGGCTCCAGGGCGCTTGCCCAGCGTCTCGGCGGCGGTCTTCGCGTCGAGACCGACGACGACGCGCAGCACGACGGCCTCCGCCTGGTCCTGCGGGAGCTGGGCGATGAGGGAGAGCGTGTTGCCGGTGGCGAGGGCCTCGATGGCCTGACCGGCGGTGTCGCACTCGGCGGGCCTGCCGGTGAGCTCCGTCTCGTCGCCACCGATCGCGGGACGACGGCCCCGCATCCGTATGTGATCCAGAGCTCGGTTGCGGGCGATGCGGGCCGCCCAGCCGCGGAAGCGGTCGGCGTCCCCGCTGAACCGTTCGAGATCACGGGCGATCTGCAACCAGGCCTCGGACGTGACGTCCTCGGCGTCCGGGTCGCCGACCAGCGTGCGTACATACCCAAGGAGCCGTGGATGCACGGCTCGGTACACAGTCCGGAACGCGGTCTCGTCTCCGTCCTGTGCCGCAAGCACCACGGCGGTCAGCTCCGCGTCGTCCCCCAGCACCGCACTCCCTTTGCGCCTGAACCGGCGCCGCTCTCGCGGACGTGGTTGCTCACCATCGTGCTCGCTCAATCGATGGCTGCGGACCTGCCCCGTATCCGGCGCGAATTGCACGTTACGGCTTGAAAGCTGGTGCCGTCCATGTCCGTACAACACGCAACTAACTCCCCCGGGTGGCGCGTGACAAAAAACGCACCCTCGGCGCTGTAGAGAGTACGGGCCGCCGCGCGGCCCGTGCCGCGCGACGGCCGGGGCCTCTCCTGTGGGGGGTGGCGGCCCCGGCCGTCGTCCCGTCGGGACGGGGATGCGAACGGTGCCGGCCACCCGGCAAGGAGAGGCAAAAACTCCCGCTTCGATCGCCCTCCGGCCCGGCTTCAACACCACCGCACTCGTGTCCCGGCCCGAACGCCGCCGGCTACGCCTGAGTTGGCGAACGTCGCTCGTCCTGGGTCAGGGAGCCGCGTCCTTCTTGGAGCCGCCGCCGGGAGCCGTCGAGGGTTTGACCGCTTCGCCGCCGTTGTCCGTGACGGCCGGGACGCCGCCCTTACGACTGTCCGTGGTGGTCGGGACATCGCCCGCACGGTCGGCGCCGCCTGCGTTCCCGGTCGGCGGCCCGGTGTGCCCGGCGCAGTACTCCTCGACGTTCCCCTCGCCGCCCGCGGCATCCACCAACCGCCGCCGGGCGGCCGATTCGAGGGCCTTGCCGCGCTTCTCGACCGATGCGAACGCGCGGCAGTGGACCTCGGCGTCCTGGACGGACGAGCGGCGGCCGGGGCGGCCGCCACCACGGCCGGGTACGGAGGAGCCGGGTGCGGCAGTGGAAGCGGTGTCGCTCGGGGACCGGTCCGGAGCGCTGCTCGACGGCTGCGGACCGCTCCCCCCGTCATCGCCGCCGCCCGAGGTGGCCCCCGACCCGATCGCCGCGATGGCGACCCCGCCGAGGGTCACACTCGCCAGCAGCCCGGCCAGCGTCGCCCACAGCGAACGCCCGCCCCACCGCTCGGCACCTGGCCGCCAGTCGTCCCGCCGCCGGGTGCGCGCCTCGTGGGTTCCCGCGTCCCGCGCCGCACGGAAGGCGGCGAGGGCGCGGTTCTCCGCGTCGGGGTCGAGGGTGTCCGCGCGCAGGGCGGCAGCGAGGAGGGATTCGAGGGTGGGGGCGTTCCGCGGACCGGCCGCGGTGCTGCCGTCGGACTTCGCCCAGCCGTTCCCGGGGCGCGCGACCCGGCGGTCGGGGCAGCCGCCGTCGCCGTGCCGTTCACCCATGTCCCAGTCCGTCCTTGCCCAAACCTAGTCTGCCGTTCATCTCGACTCCCCCAGCGTCCTGGGTCCGTCATCCGTCACACCTTCGGCGCCGAGATCTCGGGCGAGGCGCTTCAGACCCCGGTGAGCGGCGGTGCGTACCGCGCCGGGGCGTTTACCCAGAACGCGTGCCGCCGCCGGACCGTCCAGCCCGACCACCACGCGCAGCAGCACCGCCTCGGCCTGGTCGCGCGGCAGCCCGGCGAGCAGGCCGAGGGCGTGTTCCGTGGAGATGGACTCCAGGGCCTGGTCATGCGTGCTGTGCCCGCCCGGGAGCTCCAGGACGTCCTGCTCCAGCACCGACGCCCGCGGCCGGACCTTCTGCCGCCGCAGATGGTCGAGCGCCCGGTGCCGGGCGATGGTCGCGGTCCTGCCGCGAAACCCCGCTCCGTCCCCGCGGAACCGCCCCAGGTCCCGGGCGATCTCCAGCCACGCGTCCGACGCCACGTCTTCCGCCTCGTCCCCGACCAGCCCGCGCAGGTAGCCGAGCAGTCGGGGCTGCACGAGGCGGTACGCGACCGCGAAGGCGGCCTCGTCCCCCTCCTGGGCTCGGGCGACGGCCCCGCCCAGTTGCCCTTCGGCCGCCTGTCCGAGGCGGGTTTGTCCTGCCTGGCCCAATACTGTCCTTGTTCACACCGAGTTCATATGATTCCGCGCCACCCGCCACAGATCACTGTGGCCGCGCGCCCCAAGGCGATCAGCGCCGACCTTGCCCACAATGTCACACCCGGTCAGCCGCACCGCCGACCGTGCCGTGAAGGCCATCCGCGGCCGCGCCCGCCTGTGCAGTTGCAGACAGAGCGTGGGCAGGGACTCCTGCTCCCCCACCTCGAACCGCTTCACGACCTTCCCGAGCGGATTCCAGGTGTGACACCCGGGCGCCCCGCCGCGCGCACGGTGTGTTTGGGCCTGTTTCGGCCATGGCCGGATATGCTCACCCCGTGGCCCCACCGCGCCGGCCTACTCCCCCCTGACCGGCGCTCGGGGAACGCCCGACGGCCGAGGCCCTGCCCACTGCACAGGGCCTCGGCTGTCCGAGCCCTGTCAGGAGCGCGGGGCTGTGAGAGCATGCGGCTCCGTCACGTGAGCGCGATCAGCCAGGGACGGGCGATCAGTCAGGGACGGCCCGCTTCGCCGCAGCATGGGGCCTGGTCGCCTGTTGTGCCGTCACATTCGCCAAGAGCATCCTTCGCACGCGTCGTCACGCGGGATCAGGAGGTGCGCAGGGCCGGTGCAGTACGGACGCAGGACGGTCACCAGCGCGGGCAGGCGCTCAGCTCCGCCCCCGGGCCCGTCGCGACACCACCGCGCGCAACACCCGCCGCCCCTGCGACGACAGCTCCAGAGCCCGCCTCACGCTGCCCGCCCCACGGCCCGAAAGTACCTCCAATATCGCGACCTGGCGGCGCAGTTCGGCGGCGACCAGGGGCGACATTCCCTGCGTACGGCCCTCGCGGCGGGCCTTGACCGTGGACACGCCGTCGTCCGCGGCGTCGAGCAGCCGGTGCACCTGCAGCGCGGCGACCGAGCACGCGTCGGCCCACTCACGCAGGTTCGTGGGGGAGCGCTCCACGGGCGCGGCGCCCAGCATGCGGTGGGCGAGCACGGCGGCCTCGTCCTCGGCGGACGCCTCACCGCGCGGAGCCTTTGGAGGCTCCGGAGCACCGAGCTTGACCCGCGCCTG
>CBFGQM010000367.1:0-4799 GCA_965650905.1 uncultured Streptomyces sp.
CTGGGCCCGCGGGGCGTGGCACGCACGCTCGCCGCATTGCCGAAACACACCCTAGTAGGCCCTAGTAGCTCCTCCCCCAAGGTCCTAAGGATCAGGGGGACTCCCACCGAGGACCTTCCGGCGCCTTGTGATCGCACGCATCACGCCCCGCTCCCTGCTCCAGTCCGAAACTCAGAACGGGCCCTAGTTTGCAGTCGCCGAGTCCGTCGCGGGACGTCGGAGGCCCGTCGCGGGACGGATTGCCACAGGTATGACGCGAGGACAGCACAAAACCCGGTCCGGCGTGAAACCGCCCCGGACCGGGTGAAGCGCTGCTAAGACAGTCAAGCGCCGCGACGCTGCTGCTGCGACGACGGACCGGACTCATCGTCCTCGTCCTCATCGTCGTTGTTGTACAGATCCGCGTACTGGGCGTACGGGTCGTCGTCTTCGTCGTCCTCGAACGGCTCGCCGTTCGGCGGCTGGCTCGAAGTCGAAGCGCCCAGCTCGCTGGCCAGACGCGACAGGTCTGTCCCGCCGCTGTTGTACTTCAGCTGGCGGGCGACCTTCGTCTGCTTGGCCTTGGCCCGGCCGCGCCCCATGGCTCGACCCCCTCGGTGACGGGGCTCGACGGCCCCAGAGTCTTGACACGCGTTCATAATCTGGAACGGGCTCTCCGTGGAGAGACCGGTCCGTAGGGCTTCCACGGTACCTGAGCCCGCGCCCATACGGTACGTCGCCCGCAGAACGCGCCTCGCCCAGGACCTGCGAGGCGCCCCGTCCTCGCTGGTCAACCGCGATATTAACCTCTTCTCGGCGTGCGACCCGCCGACGAACGTGAGAGTTGTCTCCACCACCGTCGGCGGGTACTCCGGAACCTCTTAGTGCCGACGCGCCTCGGCCATTCGCTGCTCGGCGATCCGGTCAGCCGCGGCGGCCGGCGGAATCCCGTCTTCCTTCGCACGTGCGAAGATTGCCAGTGTGGTGTCGTAGATCTTCGCGGCCTTCGCCTTGCACCGTTCGAAGTCGAACCCGTGGAGCTCGTCGGCGACCTGGATGACACCGCCGGCGTTCACGACGTAGTCCGGCGCGTAGAGGATCCCGCGGTCGTCGATGTCCTTCTCGACGCCCACGTGCGCGAGTTGGTTGTTGGCGGCGCCGCACACGATCTTCGCGGTCAGGGCCGGTACGGAGCAGTCGTTCAGCGCCCCGCCCAGCGCGCAGGGCGCGTAGATGTCCATGCCCTCGACGCGGATCAGTGCGTCGGTGTCCTCCACGGCTGTGACGCCCGAGGCGTGGGTGGCCAGAATTCGCTGTACGGAGTCCGCCCGCACATCCGTGATCACGACCTCGGCGCCGTCGTCCAGCAGATGCTTCACCAGGTGGCGCCCGACCTTCCCGACACCTGCCACGCCGACCCGGCGGCCGCACAGCGAAGGATCGCCCCACAGGTGCTGAGCGGAGGCCCGCATGCCCTGGAAGACGCCGAACGCGGTCAGCACGGAGGAGTCGCCCGCGCCGCCCTCCTCGGGCGAGCGGCCGGTGGTCCAGCGGCACTCGCGGGCGACGACGTCCATGTCGGACACGTACGTGCCGACGTCGCACGCGGTGACGTACCGGCCGCCGAGCGAGGCCACGAACCGGCCGTAAGCGAGCAGCAGCTCTTCGGTCTTGACCCGCTCGGGATCGCCGATGATCACGGCCTTGCCGCCGCCGTGGTCGAGCCCGGCCATGGCGTTCTTGTACGACATTCCGCGCGAGAGGTTCAGCACATCGGCGACGGCGTCATCCTCGGACGTGTACGGGTAGAAGCGCGTGCCGCCGAGGGCGGGGCCCAGGGCGGTCGAGTGAATCGCGATGACGGCCTTGAGGCCATTGGCTCGGTCGTGGCAGAGCACGACTTGCTCATGGCCCCCCTGATCCGAGGGGACAGGGGTGTGCAGTACATCATCTGCGCTGCCGGTTACGTCGGTCACTGTGGTGACTCCCAGGTAAGTAGCGGCGGATTGGGGCGGGCCCACGTAAGGGTGGCGGGTTCCGTGGCACGAGATTAGAGCCTCCGCGTGCCCGCCATTCGCGGGTTGATCCAGATCACCTTCCCTCGGAGTACGGTCACGATGTGCCGTCGGACGAATCGCCGTGTCCTCCCGCGCGTCTGTGCGTGGGTTTCGAGGGTTTTCCATCAGGCCCGCGGGGGAGGGAGCAAGCGTGCCCAAGGTGTCCTCGGTGATCGTCCCGTACGCGTCGTATCTGCGCGTGTATGAACCGCTGGCCGCCTTCCCGGAGCCGGAGCGGGGCCACTGGGCCCGTTACGCGCGCCGCCCCAGCCGCCCCTCGTACCAGGACGAGCTGCGCCGCTCCCTGGCCGACCTGCTGCCCACGCCACCGATCCCGGTACCCGTGCACGAGAGCAGCGACGGGTTCGTCACGGAAGTGCACGGCGTGGTGTGCGTGTGTCCCTGGCGCACCCGGCTGCGCGGCTGGCAGGCGCTGGGCGAGCTGGCCGAGGACCTGCCGGCGCCGGTTCTGGACGCGGTGCTGCCCCCGGTCGTCCGCCACCAGGCCGCCCAGGACTACGAGCGGTGGCTGACCCGTAACCCCGACGCCCGGCCCTGGATCCGCACGTCGACCTGGCAGGTGCCGCTGAACTGGTTCGTACTCGTCTCGGATGAGGAGCGCGAGTACGCCAAGGGGTCGGGCGAGGACGCGCCCGTACTGCGTTATCGGACGCCGATGGTGCAGGCGCGGCGGCGGGTGGCGCGGGCCCTGAAGGCGCTCAGGGACGCCATCGACGAAGGGCCGCTCATCGACGGCCTGGTGGATGTCGGGCGTTGGCTGGAAGAGTTCCATCCGCGCTCACTGGTCGAGCTTGACTACGGCGGCCTGGTGCACGTCCTGTCCGAGGGGCAGCTCGACGGGGACCACTCGGCGGCCGATGTCGCCGAGGGGATCGAGGCGCTGCGCACCGGCGACGGGGTCGGGGCCGGGGAGGCGTACGGTCGGCTCGTGGAGCGGTGGCGCTCGGTGCGGGACCGCCGGTCGGCGAACTGACTCGCGGCCGGCGCGGCCGGCGCGGTGGCGAGCTGAGGGCTGTGGGTGCCGGTGACCAAGGGGCCGTGGGTGCCAGAGGATCTGACGTCACGTAAGTCCTGATCCTGAACTTTATGGCTAAGCGTGATGGACGGCACTAACGCGGACCTTGCACCTAACGCCCCCCCTCATGTCAAAATAGGACAAGGAGTCCGGGGGAGACTCCTTCTGCCTACTTCTGGGTGGAATCTCAGCATTGCACGCCGTGGGGGCCTAGTGGCTCGCGCGCTCTGTGACTGATCGTCACGGTGGCGTGACTGTCCGCTATGGCATGGTCCATCGGCTTCCGTCGCTGATGAACACCTGGGAGGGCAATTCCATCGGTTTGGCCGACACGGCTGGACAGATGGTGTAGTTGTAGTGCCGAGGACAAGCCGTTCGTCCTATAACCGACTCGACTCGCGTCCGCCATTTCGGGCAACGCGGGTCAAGGTGCAGAATTTAGAGGAATGAACCGAGAAGGTTCGGTTCTCCCGAGGAGGCCGCTCATGACGACTCGCACCCCTGATGCCGAGCCGCTGCTGACCCCGGCTGAGGTCGCCAGCATGTTCCGTGTTGACCCGAAAACGGTCACGCGGTGGGCGAAGGCCGGCAAGCTGACATCGATTCGCACGCTCGGCGGGCACCGCCGTTACCGCGAGGCTGAGGTCCGCGCTCTGCTCGCGGGCATCCCGCAGCAGCGCAGCGAGGCTTAAATAGCCGCATAGCAGGGCATTTCGGTAGGTTCCCCAGCATGCCGGACTGCCTGAACCAAAGTTTCAAGCGACGCGGGTTCTGCCCCAACAGAACCTACGCCCGAGTCAGATCAACAAGCAACAAGGGTGCGTCGTCGATCGCGCTGGACTCCGCCGGGTCCAGCGCGATCTTTTTTTGTGCGCTGTCCACGGGCGGCGATGGGTGGTCGCGGGCGGTCGTGGGTGTTCTCGGGCGGTCGTGGGTGGCCCTGCATGATCCTTTGGTGACGGGCCTGTCCGTGTGTGACCTGTTGGGTCTGGGCGGGGCTGTCGCATCTCTGGCGCGGGACCTGTGGACGCGGTGCAATTGCACATATTAAATTGACTCGTTATAGGTGAGGTGTAAGTACCGCGGGTTTGAAAACTTATGGAGTGACACCTGTCACACATCAGAGTCCTTGTCGCTGTGATGCACCTGCGCTAAGGGGATCGGGCCCGTCTCGGGCCAGTCGCAAGGTTGTTGGCGCCAGCGCGCCCAGCGCGATCCACGGTCACGCGTGTGTGAGCGTCCCTCGGGCCCTCACGCCGTGGAAGGGCTTTCCCTCTCGGTGACGCCCTCTGGGCCCTCCGCGCCGTCCGAGGCGTGCTCCATGGCCAGCTTCAGCAGCTGATGGCAGATCGGGCAGTGGCGCGTCAGATGGCGATACCCGGAGGCGGCCGACAGGTGGGCGCGGAGCAAGGCCCCTGTCTCATGCCGGGCGGACACCGTCATACGACACCTCCAGCGGCTACGAGTCCCCTGCAGGGCCCTGTCGTCTGGATACCGGGGGAATGTGACTCCGTCAAGACACCGCGGCATGTCGAAGGGCCCGCTCCCTGGCGGCGGTTCTGGTGACCGTTGTCCTGTGCGGTCCTGACGGGATTTGCTGTACTCGATTGCGGCTGCGCCGCTGGCGCGGCCTTCGCCTCGTTGGCGTGGCCCGGCGCTTTTTTTGGGTGCATGACGAAGGGCCCGCTCCCTGCCGGGTGCGGGCCCTTCGTTTCATCGTGCGGTCC
>CBFGQM010000368.1:0-4780 GCA_965650905.1 uncultured Streptomyces sp.
CGCGAGAGCCCGCGCCAACGACTGGCGCGGACTCTCGTCGAAGTCTGATGTGGGCCGTCACGCTGAAGCGCGTGCCCGGCCAGGCCACGCCCATCTTTTGGTTCTGTGGCCGGGTCGGTCGCGAAGGGTGGCGTCCCGCCAGGTGGTGTAGCGGATCACGGCGCCGGAATTCGCAGGTCATCGCCGCACTCGCCGCGGGGCGGGGCCGCACATGGCGCTGACGACAGGTCAGCCGCTGCGCGACCAGGGAGCCGTGTCCTATGGAGTGGCCGACGCGCGGCTTACCGGAACGCGTCGAGCAAGGTCGCTTACACCACGGCGCGGGACACGACCTCGCGAAGGGTCACACCGGCTCGGCCGGCTCAAGGATGTCCCTGGCATCCTCGACGACGAGTTGCAGGGGGCGCTTGAGCATCCTGAGCTGCTTGGTCCGAGACTGCTTAGCGTGCGGGAGAACGGTGCCCGTGAGTACCCGGTAGCTGCGGGTCGCCTCCCCGCCGAGACGCATGATCTCGTACGACTCAGCCACGTCTGGAAGACCCCGACCCGAGATCGTCGCCCTCCTGTGCGACGCGGACTTCAAGCGCCAGCCTGACACTAACACCTACAGCCACCGCGACGGACGCCCCTTCAGCAGGGAGGAACAGGCACTCGCCTTCACCGCAACCCGCGTCGAACTCGAAGAGGTGAGCGAACAGCTCACGCGGCACCGGGAGTACCGCCGTACATGGAAGGAAGCGCCGGAAGCCTTTCAGCGTTTCCTCGCCCCGTTCATGGAACAGCTCACCGAGAAGAACCTCGGCAATGCCGTCCAGCTCATGAGCGAGAACGACCGAACCGAGTTCGACCGGCTGCTTGGCCTCATGATCCACCCGCTTCGGCCCTTTACCCCGAACACCTTCTGACGACGGCCCGCGTCCCGCCACGACCATGCGAGGTCCATCAAGTGCGGGCGGGGACGCGCTGGGAGAAGCCAGAACAAGGCACCGCAGCACGAAGCCGGGCCTCCTCAACGGGAGGCCCGGCTTCACAGCGTGGGAAGCCCTGGAGCTGCTGGAGCGTGCAGGAGCCGGTGGCGTGTGCTCTCCGACAGCACCCGGCGCAGCACTGGTGCACTGGAGCTGAGGGAATCGGCGAACACGGCGGCAATGTCATGCGGCACGTCGGCGCAGAACGACGCCGACAGGGTGGTCACAAGGCTGCCCCGGCCTTGTCGAGAGCCTTCTCCAGGTTGGCGTCCACAAGCCCCGGCGCCCCCGAGACGAGCACCAGGATGTCGCCGGTCCGGATCGCCGTCTGCTCGACGACGCTGCGCTGCCCACCGGCGGAGTACGTGAGCAGCTCGCTCCACCGCTCGTCGCCCAGGTCGGGGGCGGCCGTCACCTGCGTACCCACGTTGACGACGGTGCTGCCCGACACCACCTGGTACGTGGGGCAGGAGACCATCGCATCGAAGATCTCCCCAATGCCCTTGGACAGTTTCGCCGCGGTGTCGCTGTACAGCTCCTCGGTCAGCTCGGGACCGACGCGAATCGCATCCGATGCGAATTGGACGCACATTGAGCTTCGTTGGCCGAGTGGCCGCGGAAAAGCTGCTGATCAGCGGATAGAGACCTCGCCGCATGCCCGCTGAGACGTTAGCCGAAGGATGAGGTTGTGTCGTTCTGCTTCACTCGATCGGATGGCTGGCCTGCCGTTCCTCTCTGGGTTTCGCATCTAATGCGAGATTCTCGCGCTCGATGCGACCTACGGAGGGTGACGAATTGGTGGGCAAGGACGGGTTGGCACCGGGGAGCGTGCGGCTGCACTTGGCCGACGGGGTGCCGCTGTTGCGGCCGGAGGCGCAGGTCTTCGAGGCGATGCTCGATGGCTGGCGGAACCAGCAGCTGGCGCGGAACCTCGCGTTATCGACCATCAACGGCCGGGAGCGGAAGGTGCGGGCATTCGCCACGCACGCGGACGCCTTTCCGTGGCGCTGGTCCGCGGCGCTGGCGGACGACTGGTTCGGCGACCTTCGGGCGGTCGGCGGCTGTGTGCGCTCGACCCTGCGCGGCCACCAGGGAGCGGTGCGGCTGTTCTGCGATTACGCCACCGACCCGGCCTACGGCTGGGCGGCCGAGTGCGAGCGCCGCTTCGGCACCCATCCGATCCAGGTGTGTCACGAGTGGAACACCGCCGTGCACATGCAGGAGTGCGAGGCCGAGGCCCCGAAACGAGCCTTCACCCGGGACGAGTTACAAGCGTTCTTCGACCACGCAGACGACGAGGTGAGCCGGGTCCGCGGACGCGGCCGCAAGGGCTGGCTTCCTGCTTTCCGCGACGCGATGCTCTTCAAGACTGCGTACGCCTACGGGCTGCGGCGCAACGAGACCCGGATGTTGGACACGGCCGACTTCAGCCGCAACCCCGAAGGGGCGGAGTTCGGCGAGTACGGCGTCTGCTACGTCCGCCACGGCAAGGCGAAGAAGGGCTCGCCCCCGAAGCGCCGCAGCGTGCTGTCCGTGTGGAAGTGGTCGGCCGAGATCCTCGAGCAGTGGGTCAGCGAGGTGAGGCCCGCGATGCGGCACGCTGACGGCCCCGCTCTGTGGCCGTCCGAACGCGGCCGACGGGTTGGACTGCAACGGCTGGACTCCCGCTTCGTCGCCTACCGCGACGACCTCGGCCTAGATCCGGTCCTGGATTTCCACTCGCTGCGAAGGTCCTACGTCACCCACTTGATCGAGGATGGCTGGGACGCGCTGTTCGTGCAGCAGCAGGCCGGCCACGATCATGCGTCCACCACGGCCATCTATACCTGCGTGTCTTCCGACTTCCGCACCCGCACCCTGCGGCGGGCCCTGGACGCCACGGTCGAGGCCGCGCTCAAGCCCGCGAGGAGGGCCTGATGAAACGCCAGGTCAGCTACCAGTGGCGGTTGCGCGAGCGGATGGCCGCCGCCGGGATGTTCACAACCAGCGAGCTCGCCCCGCCGCTCGGCGAGCGGGGCATCAACCTCTCGCTCTCCCAGGTCCACCGCCTGGTCACCGGCACTCCCGAGCGGCTGTCCCTGCCGGTGCTGGCCGCGCTCTGCGACATCTTCGACTGCACCCCGGCGGATTTGATCGCCACCAGGGCGGAGAACGCATCCGTCCGCAGGGTCGCCACCGGCGACGCGGTGGTCGATCTGTCGGCTGTCCGGCCCAAGCGCGCCCGCATCCGGCCTGAAGGATGAGCCGCACCCGCGTCCGCGCCGAGGACCTGTTCTGCGCACGATGCCGACGGGCGGTGCAACTGAAGGCAAACCACTGGCCGGAGGGCTACCTCTGCGGACGGTGCTTCGGCCAGGCCCTGGAGACCTACGGGACTTGCGCCGGCTGCGGCGTCGATCGGCTGACCCCGGGGATCGCTGCCGACGGCGCCAAGCTCTGCACCGACTGCGCCGGTGGCCTCGGTGATTTCACCTGCGAACGGTGCGGCCAGGAAGCGCGGCGCTACCGCCGCGGAGTCTGCGGCCGATGCGTCCTGGCCGAGCGCCTCCACGAGCTACTCGACGACGGTTCCGGCAGCATCCGGCCCGAGCTTCTTCCGCTGTTCGACATGCTCCGGCAGGTGAGTCGCCCTTGGGGCGGGATCACCTGGGCCAAACTGCCTCATGTTCAACGAAATCTGCTGGCCCTGGCCCGCGGCCACGTTCCGCTCACCCATGAGGGGCTGAGCCAACTCAGGCCCTGGCGATCAGTCGCCTACCTGCGTGATCTCCTTGTGCAGTGCGGCGTCCTGCCGCCGGCCGACCGGCACTTGCTGCTGTTCCAGCGGTGGCGCGCCGAGAAACTGTCGACCGTCAGCGATCCCGAGCACCGCAAGCTGTTGGAGCTCTTCGCCGCCTGGCGCATCGAACGACGTCTCCGCGCCCTGGCCGGCCGTGGCCCGCTCACCGGCAGCCAGACCCAGCAGGCCCGCAACGAGATCCACCTTGCAATCGCCTTCCTCGACCACCTCGCCCAGCGTGGACGGGCCCTCGCCGACTGCACACAGACCGAGGTCGATATTTGGTACGCAGGCGGCTACACCGCGCGACGCCTCACCCACACTTTCCTCCGCTGGGCCATGCGGTCCAATCACATGCCCGCCGTCACCATCCCGCACCGCTCGACAGGCAATCCCGCGCCGATCACCCAGCACCAGCGGCTCGCGTTACTACGACAGCTCGTCAACCGCGACGACATCCCGCTCCAGGACCGCGTCGCAGCCGTCTTTGTTCTTCTCTACGCACAGCCGCTGACGCGGATCACCAGGCTCAGCACTGACGACATCCAGCACGAGGACGGCAAAGTCCTCGTCCGGCTCGGCGACCCGCCGTCGCCCGTCCCGGCGCCGTTCGACGGAATGCTGCTGGACTACCTGGGGCAGCGGCCGAACACCAAGACCGCGACCAACCCCGATGCCCGATGGCTCTTCCCCGGCCGCCGGGCCGGACAACCCATGACCCCGGAAGCTCTGGCACCCCGGCTCCGCCACCTCGGCTTCCCGACCCGGCCAGGACGCACAGCGGCAATCCGCCAACTCGTCCTCCAGGCCCCGGCCCCGGTGATCGCCCGGATGCTCGGCTACAACGACGACCACACCACCCGGATCGCCGAAGCGTCCGGAGGAACCTGGCGTCACTATGCCCCCGGCGACCACTCACGTTGACCACGAACCGTCAGGAGCTGAGGAATACGCGGTTCCCGATTACGCGAGGTCGCCAGTGAACCCGAGAAACCGGGGGTTAAGGCGTGGACCAGTTCCAGTGCCTGCTTCT
>CBFGQM010000369.1:0-4650 GCA_965650905.1 uncultured Streptomyces sp.
ACTGACGGGCTGGTCGGGAGCTTCGGGAGGTTTGGGCTCCTCGGGGCGATCGCCTGGCTCGTGGTGCGCCAGGTCGTCACGCCCGTCCGGATGGCCGCGGGGATCGCCGAGCGGCTGTCCGCCGGGCGTCTTCAGGAGCGTATGAAGGTCACCGGTGAGGACGACATCGCTCGGCTCGGCGAGGCCTTCAACAAGATGGCGCAGAACCTTCAGTTGCAGATCCAGCAGCTGGAGAACCTGTCGCGGATGCAGCGGCGGTTCGTGTCCGACGTGTCGCACGAGCTGCGTACGCCGCTGACGACCGTACGGATGGCCGCCGATGTCATCCATGACGCGCGGGTGGACTTCGATCCGGTCACCGCGCGGTCGGCCGAGCTGCTCGCCGATCAACTGGACCGGTTCGAGACTCTGCTCGCGGATCTGCTGGAGATCAGCCGGTTCGACGCGGGCGCGGCGGCTCTGGACGCAGAGCCGATAGATCTGCGGGACGTCGTACGCCGGGTGGTGAGCGGTGCCGAGCCGCTCGCCGAACGCAAGGGCACACAGATCATGGTCGTCGGCGATCAGCAGGCGGTGGTCGCGGAGGCCGATGCGCGGCGTGTGGAGCGGGTGCTGCGGAATCTCGTCGTCAACGCCGTGGAGCACGGCGAGGGCAAGGACGTGGTGGTCAAGCTCGCCGCGGCGGGCGGCGCGGTCGCGGTCGCGGTGCGCGACTACGGAGTGGGGCTCAAGCCCGGCGAGGCGACCCGTGTGTTCAGCCGCTTCTGGCGAGCCGACCCGGCACGCGCACGTACCACCGGTGGTACGGGGCTGGGGCTGTCCATCGCCCTGGAGGACGCGCGGTTGCACGGAGGCTGGCTGCAGGCCTGGGGCGAGCCTGGCGGCGGCTCGCAGTTCCGGCTGACACTGCCGCGGACCGCTGACGAGCCGCTGAGGGGCTCGCCCCTACCCCTGGAGCCCAAGGACTCGCGGCGCAGCCGCGGGCCGAACGACGCGGGGGTGCCCGTCGGAGGTACGAAGAAGCTGGCGACGGTGCCCGCGCAGGCCGGTGACGGCGCCGTGCCGCCGATGCCGCCGCGAGCGCTGCTGGCCCCGCGGTTGGCGGGCGCGGTGGATCCGGCGGCGCTGCCCGGCAACGGCGCTCGTGTGGTGCCGCGGCCCACGGTCGACGCGCGCGGTGCCGCCCCGGTACCCGAGGGGCCCGGGGAGCCTGGAGAGATGCCGCCCAAGGGCGACCCGGGAACCGGCGAGGAGCCCGGTCAGTTGAAGCAAGGGGGGGGAAACTCGTGGGCGCTGACGGCAAGCGGGTCGGCCGACGGCGTCCGATGCGGATAGTGGCGTATGTCGGCTGCGGAGCCGTTCTGCTGACCGGGTGCGCCTCGATGCCGGACAGCGGGGATCTGCGCGATGTCGAGGCCTCGCAGCGACCGGACGCGCAGGTCCGGGTCTTCGCGATGCCGCCGCGGGAGAACGCTCGGCCCGACGAGATCGTGCAAAGCTTCCTCGAGGCGCTGACCAGCGACGATCCGCAGTTCGAGACGGCGAAAAGGTACCTGACCAAGGACGCCCGGAACACGTGGCAGCCCTACCGTTCGACCACCGTGCTCGCGGACGGGCCGAGCGCCGTGAAGCACAACGGCAGCCGGGAAGCGACCGGTGACTACGAGTACGCCCTGACCGGCGACAAGGTCGCCGAGGTGGACAGGCAGTTTGCGTACGAGCCCGCCGAAGGGACGTACAACGAGAGGGTGCATCTCACGCAGCAGGAGGAGGCGGACGGCACCAGGCAGTGGCGCATCGACTCACTGCCGCAGGGCGTGGTGCTGGGCAGGTCCGACTTCCAGCGCCACTACGTCTCCGTCAACAAGTACTACTTCGCGTCCAACTCGCCAAGCGCCGACCGGCCCGGGACCGTGGCCGATCCCGTCTACGTGCGCCGGCAGGTCGATCCGGTGACGCATATGGTCAGGGCGCTCCTGAAAGGGCCGACCAGGTGGCTCGCGCCGGTTGTCAGGTCCAGCTTCCCCACCGGTGTGGCGCTGCGGAAGGGCGTCCAGACGCTTACGCCCGACGACCAGAACAAGCTGACGGTGCCGTTGAACAGGAAGGCCGATGGCGTCGGGCAGTCCCAGTGCAGCGAGATGGCGGCCCAGCTCCTCTACACCCTCCAGGACTTGACGCCCACGGGAATCGACGAGGTGGAGCTGCAGCGCTCGGACGGCTCGCAGCTGTGTGTGCTCGGCGAGAACCGGGCCGAGATCATCGCCTCGCACGGCACGGGAAAGCATGCCGATTACGAGTACTTCATCGACGGCGACCACCGGCTCGTACGGATACCGGCCGGCACCAACCAGGAGCCCACTCCGGTGCCCGGTGCGCTCGGTGAAGGTGACACGGAGCTGCGGGCGGCCGCGATATCTCGGGACGAGGAGAGCGCGGCCGGGGTGTCGCTCGACGGGCGTTCGCTGTACGTCGGGTCGCTCACGTCGGGCGGTTCACTCGGCGATCCCGTGATCCGGAGCAAGGCGAAAACGCAGGCGGACGGGCTGACGACGCCCAGTTGGGACGCGAGCGACGACCTGTGGGTGGCCGACCGCGACCCGAGGGAGGCCCGGCTGCTCCTGCTGGAGAAGGGCCGGGACGAGCCGCTGGAGGTCAAAACGCCCGGGATCGAGGGACAGATCGAGGCGGTGCGGGTGGCCGCCGACGGTGTGCGCATCGCGCTGATCGTGCAGAAGGCCGGCAAGACCTCGCTGCTCATCGGACGGATCGAGAGGCAGGACGGGGCAACCGGACGGCCCGTCGTCACGATCCACGAACCGCGGTCCGTGGCGCCGCAGCTGGAGGAGGCCACGGCCATGTCCTGGGCCGGGGACAGCAGACTGGTCGTAGTGGGGCAGGAGAAGGGCGGCGTGCAGCAGATTCGGTACGTCCAGGTCGACGGCTCCACACCGGTCGGCCCGGCGCCCTCCGCGCTCACCGGTGTGAAGGAGATCGCCGCCTTTGAGGACGAACGGCTGCCGCTGGTGGCGCACTCGGAGGACGGGATCGTGCGGCTCTCGTCCGGTTCGCAGTGGCAGAAGGTGGTCAAGTTGGGGACGGCGCCGGTTTATCCGGGGTAGCCGGTCTGTCGGCGTGGCCGGTGGCTGGTGGCCGGTGGTGGCCGGTGGTGGCCGGTGGTGGCCGGTGGTGGCCGGTGGTGGCCGGTACTGGATTACTGGGGTACTGGGGTATCCGGTCCGTAGGCGGTAGCCGATCTGTGTCCGTCCCGGAAGGGACCCCACTCTTGGGCTTTCTCCAGCTACTCCTGGGTATTTCCTGGTCCCCGCGCGCCCCCCCGTGTGAGGGACGGCGGTCTGCCGGTTGCGTGGCGTTGTCCACAGAAAGTTGTCCACAGGAGTGGCCGGGAAGCTCAGGCGTCGGTAACAGTGGTGGGCATGCGAGGGTGGTGGCAGGACCTCACCGATCTGGTGCTGCCGGCCGAGTGTGGAGGCTGCGGAAGGCCTCGTACGGTGCTCTGTCCGGGGTGCCGTGCCGCCCTGATGAGGGCCGCACCGCGCCGGGTGCGACCGGTGCCCGAGCCGCCGGGGCTGCCTGTCGTGCACGCGGCGGCTCCGTACGAGGACGAGGTGCGGGCGGCGCTCCTCGCCCACAAGGAACGGGGCGCGCTGATGCTCACGGGGCCGCTGGGAATGGCGCTCGCGGGAGCCGTGCGGGCGGGGTCCGTCTTCGGCGGCGGGCCCGGAGCGCCGTTGCTGCTCGTTCCTGTGCCCTCCGCGCGGCGGGCGGTGCGGGCGCGGGGGCATGACCCGACGCGGCGGATCGCGCGTGCGGCGGCGGGTGAGCTGCGGCGTGCGGGGACGCCGGCCCGGGTGCTCGCGGTGCTGCGGCAGCGGCGTGCGGTGGCTGACCAGTCGGGGCTCGACTCACGGCAACGCCTGGACAATCTTGCGGGCGCCCTGGAGGTGGCCTCCGGTGGCGCCCGGCTGCTGGCCCACGGCGGCGGTGTCGTGATCGTGGACGACCTGATGACGACGGGCGCGTCCCTGACGGAGGCGGCGCGGGCTTTGCAGGGCGCTCTCGCGGAGGGGGACGGCGTCTACGCACAGGCCGGCGGTGCGTACGGCCAGGTGTCACGAAGAACGCCGGGGGAAGAGATGCCACAAGCCACGAGGGCCAGGGAGGATCGGCCACAAGCGGTCGCGGGAACGGGCGGTCCGGACGGCACCGAAGACATGATCAGTGCGGCTGTCGTCGCCGCCTCTCCGGCTTCCTTCGAAAGAAAACGGAACTGAGTAAGAAGTTGCGTCGTTGCAGGTAACGAGAGGTTCAGTACAACTGAATGGAGGTACACGGCAGTAAAGGGTGACGACATCCGTCCAGGCGAGATATGTTCGGTTGTGAGGGTAATGGCGGACGCCGTCCCTCGCATATCGGAATGCCGTGCCGTGGATTTTCTGTAATCACTCGTGGCGGTGGGGTGGAGATCTCGCCTGCGGGGGAGGAGGAGGTGGAAAGTCACCAAGTCCGAGGCTCCGGGACTTGCTGGAGCCTGGTGCAAAAGGGAGATGCTCCGCCATCGACGCGGAGTGATCCGGGAACGGAGTTCTGCGTGGACATCGTCGTCAAGGGCCGCAAGACCGAGGTGCC
>CBFGQM010000370.1:0-4649 GCA_965650905.1 uncultured Streptomyces sp.
TCCCGGCTTCGGGGATGGTGATCCCGCCTATTTCAGCCCGATCTCCTCGCACGCGGACTCGTACTTCGCCGTGCAGATGTCGGAAACCTTGTAAATGCCGTCGTCGATGACCGTGTTCTCGATGTTGTCCCTCGTCAGCGGGGAGACGAGGGCGAGGTGCGCCGGGATGTTCTCAGTCGTCGGGCTGTCGACATGGTCGCGGGTGAGCGCGTCGAACTCGATGCGGAAGCCCCGGACGAGGGCCACTGCCATCTCGGCGGCGACCTGGGTCTCTTCGGGGTACGGCTTGTAGACGCTCATGTACTGGTCACCCGAGACGATGCGCTGCACGGCCTCGAGTTCCGCGTCCTGACCGGTGATCGGAGGCAGGTCGGTGACGCCGGCCGCCTTCAGTGCGGAGATGATTCCGCCGGCCATGCCGTCGTTGGCGGAGTACACCCCGGCGATGTTCTTGGCGCCGAGGGATGAGATCGCGGCAACCATGTTGGCCCGCGCGTTCGACGGCTTCCACCCCTTGGTGTCGTACGACTTGGCGATGTCCACCTTGTCCCTGAGTTCGCGGAGGGCGGCCTTCTTGAACTGGGCGGCGTTCGGGTCCGTGACTGCGCCGTTCATCATGACGATCTTCTTGGTCTTGTCCTCGTCCAGGGCCTCTGCGAGCGCCTTGCCCTGTATTTCGCCGACCAGTGCGTTGTCGAAGGAGACGTACCCGTCGATCGGGCCCTCGGCCAGCCGGTCGTACGCGATGACCGGGATCCCCGCGTCCTTGGCCTTCTTCACGCCGCTCGCGACGCCGTGGGCGTCAACCGCGTCCAGGAGCACCACGTCGACCTTGTCGTCGATCATCTGCCGGAGCTGCTTGTTCTGCGTGTCGGCGTCCTGGCCGGCGTTGGCGTAGGCGACCTCCCCCTTGCCGTTGGTCAGCGCGTCGACCCTCTTCTTGATGACGGGGTAGTCGAACTTCTCGTAGCGCTGGTTCGCCGTCTCCGGCAATAACAGCCCCACCGTGATGTCGTCGCCCTTGGTGGGCCTCGCTTCCGCGCCGTCTCGCACGCCACAGGCTGCCAGCGAAAGAGTCACGGTGGATGCGGCCATGGTTATGGCCATACGACGCATACGGCTGTTCACTTCTGGTGCCTTCCGGACGAGAGCGCAGCTTTGCAACCCAGGTAGCAGGAAGCCAACGCGGACGTTTCCAGGGCGTCAAGGAGTGACGGCTAACAAGATCACAACAGCACTCTGCGTGGTGGATTTCGAAGACAGGGGTGGAAGCCGGGAGGACCGGTGGGAGCGAGGATGACGAGGCCACCCGCGGCCACAAGACGGTCACGCAACACCGCGTGCCGCGCGCGTACGGCCTTCACGCGCAGGGCTACGGTGGGGCCGCAGCCGCCCCCCTCTCCCAGGACCCGGACGCCACCACCCACCTCCACCTCACCGAGAACCCATGCCCGCGATCGACGCGATCGGCGACCTCATCCCCGGCTGAGGGCACCGCGTACACGGCCCGTATACAGGGGCCATGTACCGCGAAGGGGCCCGGAGGCTCGACCTCCGGACCCCTTCGCGCAGTTGCCGCACTGCTGATCACTGCTGCTGCCGCTACTGCTCCGACGATCTCTTCGGCCGCCACACCACCAGCGCGCTCGTCTGCTGCACCTCCTGGTAGGGCACCAGATCGCGCCGGTACGAGGCGTGCACCGCGGCCTCGCGCTGCTGCATGGCCGCGGCGGCGCCGTCCAGGGCTACTTCCAGCTCCGCCACCCGCGACTGCAGAGCGATGACCTGGTTCTCGAGTTCGATGATGCGCTTGATGCCGGCGAGGTTGATGCCCTCGTCCTGGGACAGCTGCTGCACCTGGCGGAGCAGTTCGATATCGCGGGCCGAGTAGCGCCGGCCGCGCCCGGCGGTGCGGTCGGGCGAGACGAGGCCGAGGCGGTCGTACTGGCGCAGGGTCTGCGGGTGCAGACCGGAGAGCTGGGCCGCCACGGAGATGACGTAGACCGGGGTTTCCTCGGTCAGCTCGTAGGGATTGCGTCGACGGCCGTCCATCTCCTCATGCTCCCTTCGCCGCCTGGAACAGCTCCGCCCGCGGGTCCTCACCCACGGTCGCCTCGCGATACGCCTCCATCGCGTCACGGGCCTTGCCGGTCAGACCCACCGGGACGACGACCTCGACAGTGACCAGCAGGTCGCCGCGCGTGCCGTCCTTGCGGACCGCGCCCTTGCCGCGGGCGCGCATCGTCCGTCCGTTGGGCGTGCCCGGCGGCAGCTTCAGCGTGACCGGGGGCCCGCCCAGGGTGGGCACCTTCACCTCGCCGCCGAGCGCCGCCTCCGCGAAGGTCACCGGCACTGTCACCGTGAGGTTGTCGCCCTTGCGGCCGAAGGCGGGGTGGGCGCCGACGTGCACGACGACGTACAGGTCGCCCGCCGGGCCGCCCCGCTCGCCGGGCGCGCCCTTGCCGCGCAGGCGGATGCGCTGGCCGTCGCTCACCCCCGCGGGGATACGGACCTGCATCGTGCGCGAGGACTTGGCGCGGCCGCTGCCCTTGCAGATCTCGCAGGGGTTCTCCGCGATCAGACCGCGGCCCTTGCAGTCGGGGCACGGATCGGTGAGCGAGAAGCCGCCGCCCGAGCCGCGCGCGACCTGGCCGGTGCCCACGCACGTCGGGCACACCCGCGGTGTGCCGTTCGCGTCGCCGGTGCCCGAGCAGGTCTTACAGGGCGACTGCGAGGACATGCGCAGCGGAACCGTCGCGCCGTCCACCGCCTCCGTGAAGCTCAGCGTGACCTCGGACTCGATGTCCTGGCCGCGCCTCGGCTGCGTACGCGTGCCGGTGCCGGCGCCGCCGCGGTTGAACAGGCCACCGAAGACGTCCCCGAGCCCGCCGCCGAATCCGCCGCCGGCGCCGCCCGCCCCACCCTGGGGTCCGCCTCCGAAGAGGTCGCCCAGGTCGAAGTTGAACGTGCCGGCACCGCCGGCGCCGGGGCCCGGCCGGAAGCCGCCGTTGCCGAAGAGGGTGCGTGCCTCGTCGTACTCCTTGCGCTTCTTGGGGTCGCCGAGTATGTCGTTCGCCTCGGAGATCTCCTTGAAGCGCTCCTCCGCCTTGACGTTTCCCTTGTTGGCATCCGGGTGGAACTCGCGGGCGAGCTTCCGGTACGCCTTCTTGATCTCGGCCTCGGTCGCGTCCTTGGGGACGCCGAGGACCTTGTAGTAGTCCTTCTCGATGAAGTCCTTGGTGCTCATCCTCGACGTCCCTCCTTCCCTTTCACGCACCGCGCGGCCCCGACGTTCATGCGTACGGCCCGTACGCCCCGTACGTCACCGACGTCAGCCCTCGTCCGGGCCACCGCTCTCCTTGTCGTCGGCGTAGTCGGCGTAGTGGGACGCCGTCTCGGCCTCGTCGGCCCTGACCGTCTGCGCGCCCGGCTGCGGCTCGGCCACCGCCACCCGCGCGGGGCGGATGGTGCGCTCGCCGAACCGATACCCCGGCTGCAGAATCGCCACGCATGTCGTCTCGGTGACGTCGGGTGCGTAACTGTGCATCAGGGCCTCGTGGATCGTCGGGTCGAAGGGCTCGCCCTCCTTGCCGAACTGCTGCAGGCCCAGCTTGCCCGCGACGCTCTCCAGCGACTCGGCCACCGACTTGAAACCGCCGACCAGCTCGCCGTGTTCCCGAGCGCGGCCGATGTCGTCGAGCACGGGCAGGAGCTCGGTCAGGAGGTTCGCGATGGCGATCTCCTTGACCGTGATCCGGTCGCGCTCGACCCGGCGACGGTAGTTCTGGTACTCGGCCTGGAGCCTCTGCAGGTCCGCCGTGCGCTCGCCGAGTGCCGTGCGCACCTGGTCGAACTGGGCCGTCAGCCCTGCCGTCTGCTGTGCTGCCTGAGCTGCCGCCTGGGCTGCTGCCGCGTCCCCGGCCGGGGCCGCCCCCTCCATGGGGGCGGCCTTCGACTCAGCGTCTTCAGGAGTGGCGCCGGAAGGGACGTCGGGCTGGCGCGGCGGCTGCTCGTCGAAGCCCGGGGTCTCCTCCGTCACGCGGCACCATCCTTTCGGTCCTTCTCGTCGTCCACGATCTCGGCGTCGACGACGTCGTCGTCGGCGGCCTTGGTGTGCGCGCCGCCCTCATCGGCGGCACCCTCGGGACCGCCCGCGGCCTGCGCGCCCTGGGCGTCGGCGTACATCGCCTGGCCCAGCTTCTGCGAGACGGCGGCGACCTTCTCGGTGGCCGTACGAATCTCGGCGGTGTCCTCGCCCTTGAGCGCGGTCTTCAGCTCGTCGAGGGAGGCCTCGACCTCGGTCTTGACGTCGCCCGGGACCTTGTCCTCGTTGTCCTTGAGGAACTTCTCCGTCTGGTAGACGAGCTGCTCGCCCTGGTTGCGGCTCTCGGCGGCCTCCCGGCGGCGGTGGTCCTCCTCCGCGTACTGCTCGGCCTCCTGACGCATGCGGTCGACCTCGTCCTTCGGCAGCGACGAGCCGCCGGTGACGGTCATCTTCTGCTCCTTGCCCGTACCGAGGTCCTTGGCCGTGACATGCATGATGCCGTTGGCGTCGATGTCGAAGGAGACCTCGATCTGCGGAACACCACGCGGCGCCGGCGGCAGACCGGTCAGCTCGAACATCCCGAGCTTCTTGTTGTACGCCGCGA
>CBFGQM010000371.1:0-4647 GCA_965650905.1 uncultured Streptomyces sp.
CGCGCCAGCAGGGCGGCCGGGTCGGTCAACAGAAGGCCGCGCGGGAGAGCCGGGCCATGCGCCTGGTGACCGCTCGCCGGATGCAGCGCCGGGCCGAGCGCGCCTCGCTGCGCGCCCGCCGCGCCCTCGCCATGGCGGTCATGCAGTAAGGCGTGTTGCCACACAGCGACAACAACAGAAGCAAACCGCTGCTCGCGGGGGCCGGTCCGAACGGGTCGGCCCCCGCGGCGCGTTGCGCCTGCCCATCCGCCGATTCGGCCGCCGCGTGACGAGCCCCAGGTCTCGCCAGCCCCCTCTCCACTGGCGCCGGTGCGGCGGGTGATACGACCGGCGATCTCGTTACCACTGCTGGCGGTTCTCCCACCAGTCGGAGCAGCTTGGCCCACACGCGGGCGGTGGTTCACTCGGTGAAGGTGGTGCGCGGTCGCCCGGAAGGGCAGAAGACCGGCGGAAGTCGACTCCAAGAGCCCAGCCCAAGCGCATGCCCCCAAGCTCACACCTCGGCGGCCGACTCCTCCTCCTTCAGGGCGGTCTCGTCCTCGGCGAGAAAGCCCGGCAGCCACTCCACGAGTTCGTCCCGGAGCCGTACCGAGGCGTCCAATTGGCACAGCACGCCGATTGTGCTCAGGGTCACCCGGTGGATCAGCAGATACGACGGGGGCAGGTTGAGCTGCTTGCCGAGCTGGTACGCGGGGGAGCGGGGGTCGGCGATCCGGGCCGCCTGGCTGCGCATCCAGCCTCGGGTGAAGGCGAACTCGTCGACCTGGGCCGGTTCGATGATGGGGAGCAGATATCCCAGGACGGCGTCCGGGTCGAGTTCTATGGACTCCTTGACGAAGCCTTCCTCGCACAGCAACTCGTAGACCGTTGCGGACTCGCCGTCGAGGGTCAGCCGCAACGAGTTGCCGATGGTCGGCGGAAGGCCGCCCGGGAGGCGGTCCACGGTACCGAAGTCCAGAACGCCCAGGCGCCAGCTGTCCTTGCCGTCGGGGTCGCCGGAGCCGCTGGGCAGGAGGCGGAAGTTGCCCGGGTGCGGGTCGCCGTGCAGAAGGCCGGTGCGGGCCGGGCCTGAGAAGAGGAAGCGGGCCAGGAGCTGGCCTGCCCGGTCCCGCTGCTCCTCCGTACCGTCGGCGATCACCTCCGACAGCGGTATCCCGTCGATCCACTCGGTCACCAGCACCTGCTCGCACTGGTGTACAACAGCCGGCACCAGCACATCCGGGTCGTCTGCGAACTCGTCCGCGTGAGCCTGCTGGGCCTGTGCCTCCAGGCCGTAGTCGAGCTCCTCGGACACCCGGTCGCGCATCTCCGCGATGAGCGGCTTGATATCCATCCCTGGAATCAGCGGCCCCAGAAGGCGGGCGAAGCGGCTGAGCTGGGTCAGGTCGGAGAGCAAAGCCTCGCCCGCCCCGGGGTACTGCACCTTGACAGCGACTTCTCGGCCGTCATGCCACACCGCGCGGTGCACCTGTCCGATCGAGGCAGCCGCAGCGGGTTTGTCCTCGAACTCCATGAACAGGTCGCGCCAGTCCTCGCCGAGCTGCTCCTCGAGCACGGAGTGCACCGTGCGCGTCGGCATGGGCGGGGCCGCCTCCTGGAGCTTGGTCAGCGCCGCGCGATAGGGACCTGCGACCTCCTCGGGCAGCGCCGATTCGAAGACGGACAGCGCCTGCCCGAACTTCATCGCGCCGCCCTTGAGCTCGCCGAGCACCTTGAACAGTTGCTCCGCTGTGCGCTGTTGCAGCTCGCGTCCCACGATCTCCGCGGATTTCCCGCCGATCCGTTTGCCGAGGCCCCAGGTGGCCCGCCCGGCGAAGCCGAGCGGTAGGGCGGCGAGCTTGGCGGTCCGGGTGACCGCCTTCCGGGGAAGATCAGACATGCGCCCTCCAAGTACCGGACAGCCGAGCCGCGTGCGGCTGTTGCTCCGCCATTGTCTCCTGCCGACTGTCGTCCTTTGAGGTCCGCTCCCCCTTAGCTTCGTCCGCGGTCCCGCAGGGGCATGCGGGATGCGGCCACACCGGCCGTGCGTGCCAGGCGAAACCGGGCACCGACGCTTCCCAGCGAGCCCCCGCGCTCGACGGCAACTCCCCGTCGAGGAAAGCGAGTGCGTGACCCGCGGCCAGCCCGGCGACCGTGGCCGACAGCGTCAGATCGCATGCCGGGACCTGGCGTGGCTGCCGCCCGGAGCGCCACTGCGCGAGCAGACGCGGCCAGGTCGGGTCCCGGTCGGTGCGGCCCAGGTCCAGACAGCCCGCGCAGGCGGTGCCGCCCGGCAGGACCAGAGGGCCGACGATTCCGGTGCCTTCCACGACTCCTGCGTACAGATGCGGCGCTCCGGAAGCGATCAGCGGTTCGGCGGCGGTCGGGTCGGGTGCATGGGCGGCGAGGCCGTCCCGCGGTGCGATGATCACCAGGGAGAAACCGGGGTCCTTTTCGTCAGAGGGCGACTGTCCGCGGCGCCGTGCCGGGCGGTCCGGTGCCGCCCGGCGCACCGCCCGCCGTGCGGCCTCTTCCCTGCGCTCGCCGATGGAGTCGGCGGGCAGCCCGCCCGGTGCCACGTCCCCTGGCTCGACGCAGCCACCGTCGCGTACGTCGACATAACCCACGCCCGCGCCGGCCAGCGCGGCGGCCAAGACCACTCCCACCCGGCCCGCGCCCCGCACCTGCACATGCAGGGAGCGGCGGGCCGCCAACCGGCGTATGCCGTCGCCCGGCTCGGGGGCGACCAGCGAGAGCGAGGCAAGATCAGGGCGCAGCCGGTCAAGGACAGCTTTTTTCGCCCGCAGGGCGTCGGCGGCCGGACCGCCGCCCGTCGCGTCGTCCAGAAGTCCGGCCCGGGCCAGCCGCTCCACGAGCCCGTCGACATGGTTGTCTGGCAGACCCACACGGCGCCCCTCCTCCCGTAGGAGAGGAAGCCCGCGTGTTCCGTCGAGCAGGCTCAGAAAGCTGCCCGTCGCCGTGTCCATCGGGCCGAGCACCATCGCGTGTGGGGGTGCGATTCCGAACTGCACACTGTTCAGATCCCGCCAGGCGCGCCGCAGCGCCGGCTTCACCATCGGATGCATGACAGACCCCCCGTACGTCCCTGTTGTGCCGGCGGTGTTCGTCCTGCTTCGCCGGTCGAATGTCAGCATGCCGGGATCGCCCGTCGAGTGCCGAAAGTTATCCACAGATGGTGGGTATTAGTCGTATGAATCAAGCGCGGCGGAGTTCGGATCGGCGTCGAACCGTTGCACAGGCGGGACTTCCGCCCTACGCAACAGGTACCGTCGGGGCGTGCCCGCCGACCCACTGCACCGCGCCGGAAAGCCACAGCGCAGCACGACGAGCCAGCCGCCAAGCGGCTCAAGGTCGAGCGCGATCGAGGTCCGCAGGAGCACGCGCCGACGCAGAACGGTCTCCGCGTACCGCGAGGGCGATCGCACCGTCGTGCTCATCCCCGCCCGGATGTCCGAGGCGGAGGAGCAGCGCTGGGTGAGCGTCATGCTCGACAAGCTCGCCGCCCAGGAGAACAAGCGGGTTCTCGGTGACGCGGAGCTCTCCGAGCGTGCCGCCCGGCTCTCCGAACTGTACTTCGACGGCCGGGCCCGGCCCGCCTCGGTCCGTTGGGTCACCAACCAGAACACCCGCTGGGGCTCGTGCACGCCCGCCGAGGGCAGCATCCGCCTTTCGCACCGGCTGCAGGGCATGCCCGAATACGTCGTCGACTATGTCCTCGTCCACGAGCTCGCACACCTTCTCGTGCCCGGCCACGGGCCGCGTTTCTGGCAGCTCCTCGAGGGCTATCCGCGTACGGAGCGGGCCCGCGGCTACCTCGAAGGTGTGGTCGCCGCCGACCGGCTGCCCCATCTGCCCGCGCAGGACGAGTGACTGCGTCTTCCCACCGTGACAGCGTCGGCACGGTCGGCAGGCAGGGATTGTGTACCGGGTCTGTACCGGCTTCGCCCGCGTCCGGATTTGCCGTTAGCCTGGCGCGCGACGCACTCGTATTCGGGATGGGGGACGGTCGTTACGCATGGCCAGGGAATTCCAACGCGGCCACAAGGCCAAGATCAGTGACCTCACCGCGGGCACCGATCTGTACGTAGGTGTGCAGATCACCGGCCCCGGACTGACCTTCGACATCAGCTGTTTCGGTCTGGACGCCGACGAACGGCTTTCGGATGACCGGTACTTCGTCTTCTTCAACCAGCCGAAGACCCCCGAGGAGGCCATTCAGCTCCTGGGTGCGCAGGCGGGCGACACGGAGTCCTTCCGTGTCACGCTCGACAAGATCCCGCCGCAGATCCAGAAGCTGTCGTTCACAGCGACGATCGACGGCGCGGGGCAGATGGCGAAGATCGCTCCCGGATACCTCCGCATCGTCGCGGGCGGCGAGGAGGTGGCCCGGTACTCGTTCAGCGGCGGCGAGTTCTCCACCGAACGCGCCGTGATGCTCGGCGACTTCTACCTCAAGGACGTATGGCGTTTCGCGGCGGTCGGGCAGGGCTTCGACGGTGGACTTGACGCGCTGCTGAAGAACTTCGGCGGTGAGGTCGCCGTGGAGGAGCCCGCCGCTCAGCCGCAGCCGCAGGCCGACGCCCCGTCCTTCGCGCCGCCCGCCCAGGCCACCGCGCCGCCGCCCGCATTCGGCGCCCCGGCAGGCCC
>CBFGQM010000372.1:0-4647 GCA_965650905.1 uncultured Streptomyces sp.
GGGCGGCAGGGTCCGCGCGAGCGCTGCCAGGGAGCGCGGCCAGCCGCTGATCGCGCCGTTGTGGCTGAACAGCCAGGGGCCCGCCGTGTACGGAGCCGCCGCGGCCTCCCCGTCCGCACCCGCCACGGTCGCGTCACGCACCGCGGCGAGCAGCGCGCCCGAGCGCACCACCCGCGCCAGGTCGGCGAAGGACTGGTCGCTCCAGACGGGTCCGGTACGCCGGTACCGCGCGGGCCGCGGATCCCCTTCGGCATACCAACCCACCCCGAAACCATCGGCGTTGACGGTTCCGTGCCGCTGTCGTCGCGGCGCCCACGACTGGCGGAACAGGCTGTGCGCCGGCTCCACGAGGAGTCGACCGAGCGGCTCCTCGGGTCCCAGGTAGGCGAGATGACGACACATCAGAAGGCCTCCGTCTCCGCGGTGGCGTCCCGTGCCGTACGGAACCCGGAGAAGATCTGCCGCCGGATCGGATAGTCCCAGTTGCGGAACGTGCCCCGGCAGGCCACCGCGTCGACGGCGAACGAGCCGCCGCGCAGCACCTTGTGCTCCGGCCCGAAGAACACCTCCGAGTACTCCTTGTACGGGAAGGCCGTGAACCCCGGATAGGGCAGGAAGTCGCCGGCCGTCCACTCCCACACGTCACCCATCAACTGCCGCACGCCGAGCGGCGACGCACCAGCCGGATAACTTCCGGCCGGCGCCGGGCGCAGATGGCGCTGGCCGAGGTTGGCGTGCTCGGGGGTCGGGTCGGTGTCACCCCACGGGTAGCGCGTGGAGCGGCCCGCCGCCGGGTCGTGCCGGGCCGCCTTCTCCCATTCGGCCTCGGTGGGCAGCCGCCGCCCCGCCCAGCGCGCGTACGCGTCCGCCTCGTACCAACTGACGTGCAGCACCGGCTCGTCGGGCGGTACGAGCTCGGTGACTCCGAAGCGCCGCCGCAGCCAGTCCCCGCCCTCGCGGCGCCAGAACAGCGGAGCCTCGATGCCGTGGGCCCGGATGTGGGACCAGCCGTCGGGGGCCCACCAGCGCGGCTCGGTGTAGCCGCCGTCCGCGATGAACGCCTGGTACGCGGCGTTCGTCACCGGCGTGGTGTCGATGAAGAAGGGCGGTACGAGACGCTGGTGCGCGGGCCGCTCGTTGTCCAGCGCCCACGGCTCGGCCGAGGTGCCCATCGTGAACGGTCCGCCGGGGACCAGGACCTCGGCCGGTCCGGTGAAGGGTGGCGCGGGCGCGGGGTCCGGCGCCGTGAGGGCCGCGGGCCCCCTGCGCAGCTGATGGGTGATCAGCATCGTCTCGTCGTGCTGCTGCTCGTGCTGCGCGATCATGCCGAAGGCGAAGCCCGCCTCGGTCAGCCGCGTGCCCCGGAACGCCGTGCTCTCCAGGACGTCGAGCGCCCTGCCGCGCACCTCGGCGGCATAGCGGCGGGCCTCGCCCGGCGGCAGCAGCGGCAGCGAGGGCCGCTCGGCACGCGAGTGCTCGAACGCGTCGTACAGGCCGTCGATCTCGGGCCGCATCGCGTCCAGGCCCGCGACCTCCCGCAGCAGCCACATCTCCTCCTGGTTGCCTATGTGCGCGAGGTCCCAGACCAGTGGGGACATCAACGGCGAGTGCTGAGCGGTGAGGTCGGGATCCTCCACGCAGGAGGTCAGCAGGGCGGTGCGGTCGCGGGCCGTGGTCAACGCCGCCAGCGCGCGCTCACGGAGCGTCTGGGGGGCCGTGCGGGATCCGGGGTCGGTCATGGGCGGACGTCCTTCCCGTGGAGCAGGTGCTGCTTGCCGTGCGCTCGGTCAATCGGTTCGTGGGCGTCAACGGGGCCGTGTGTGTCGATCGGGGTTATGGGCGTCGATCGGGTGGTGGGTGTCGAGCAGGTCGTCGGCGGGGCAGCGGCCCCTGGCCACATAGCGGTCGGTGAACTCCGCGACGGCTTCCCGGACTTCGGGGGTGGCGCCGAGCCTGGGGAGGGCCTCGGCCGCCGCCGCGAAACAGGTGACCGCCGCCTCGCACAGCTCGGGATCGGCCGGCCCGGAGCGGGCGGCCGCGATCCATAGGGGGTTGCGCGGAGCGGCCAGCGATCCGGCCCGCTCCGCCAGCGGTTTGACGGTCCGGTACGCGGTCTCGGTCGCCTCCGGATCGTCGAACAACGCGGCGGTCACGGCGAGCGGCACGATCCATCCGTCGTCGCCCGGCTGCGCGTCGATCATGCGGAGTTCCAGATGGCCACGCGGACGTACCGGCGGAAACAGTGTCGTCAGGTGGTAGTCGAGATCCTCCAGGTCCGGCGGCGTGCGGGACCGGGTCCAGGAGCGGAAACTCATGCCGTCCGGTACGTCCCAGGCGCCGCTCGGCGCCCGTACGCACATCACCGGCGTGTCCAGCACGTGCCGCGCCCAGGCCGCCCGCGGATCGCCGGCGAGAGGCGGGGCGGCGGCGCGGCCCGGCTCCATCGCGGTCCACAGGGACTGCCGGGTCGAGCGCCAGCCGGTGTACCGCCCCCGGGCCATCGGCGAGTTCGCGAACGCGGCCACCAGAACGGCGCCCAGCTGATGCGCCAGCCACCAGCGCCGCCCGTGCCCCAGCGGTCCGGGCTCCTCGTACCCGGCGTCCAGGCACACCTGGACGGAGGCCGAGCCGCACATCATGGCGCGGCCCTCGGGACCCGTGCGGTCGAGGTACCTCTCCATGGCGTCGTAGCGCGGCTCATGGAGGAAGCGGGTGGGTGGGTGCCAGGGGTCCTGGCCCACTCCGGTGAGGTGGAGATCCGCCTCGCGCAGTACGGCGCGTACGGCGTCGAGGTCGGCGGAGACGGACCCGATGCACTCCGTCAGGGAGGTGGCGGGAGGGGAGCTGAGCTCCAGCTGGCCGCCGGGTTCGACCGTGAGCGTCGACCGCAGGGGCAGGGTCCGCAGTGCGGCGTACGCCGCTTCGAGTCGTTCCGGTGTTACGGGGAGCCGCGGGGAACGCAGCTCGTGGACCAGCCATTCCACTTCGACACCGAGGAAGCGGGGCGGCCCGGTCTTGAAGCAGATGCCCCGGACCAAGGCCTCCACCTCGGCTTCGGTGACGGCGGAGCGGGACTCCGTACAGTCACTTACCGAATCGGACATGTCGGGATCCTCCTGAGATTCCACCATGCCGCCGGCCCGGTGTCGGATGGGCCGGGTCGGCAACCACCCGTTTACCAAGACCCTCGCTTCGGTTCGCACAAGGGTGCGTATGGGTGCTCTCGGGACCGGGGAACTCTGTTGTGGCGCAGTACAAGGATCGCTCACGATGCGTGCTTGAGCACGACGGGGGGATCACTCGGGTGTTTTCGCCCCGCCCTTACACGGCCCGTCCCGAACCCGGGGCTCCATGCCGCACGGCCGTGCTCAGCGCCAGCCGAAGCGCTCCCTCAGCCGGTGCACCACCAGGTTGAACCGCATCCGGTCCAGCGCACACGCCTCCCGGCGCATCCCCGTCTCGTGCAGCCGCAGCACCCGGTCCACGTCCACCCACGAGTCGCGCCCCGACCGGTCCCACGGCCCGCTGCCGATCGCCACCCATTCCCGGTCGCCCGAGTGCCGCTTGCTCGACAGCTGGACGGCGAGCAGCGTCCCGGCGGCCTCACGGGCGACGACGAGCACCGGGCGGTCCTTGCCACGGCCGTCGTCCTCCTCGAAGGGCACCCAGGTCCACACGATCTCGCCGGGATCGGGATCCCCGTCGTGCGCGGGCGAGTACTCGGTGCGCACAGGGCCCACCCCGCGGGGCTCGGCCTCGGTGGTCGCCGTCGGACCGTAGCGGCCCGGGACTTCGGAAGTGTGCGCGTCATCGGTGAAGGGAGTCACGCGGGTCACGGTAGAGCCTGCTCGTCCCCCTCCACCGGGCGGGGGCGCGTGATGCCGTGCGGGCCCTGCCTACGACCCGCTGGACGGCTTGAATTCCCGTACGGAGCTGTTCCGACCTATCGCATTGCCTGAACTCCTCTACATCACCGTCGAATTGACTGGTCGGCCACTGTTCGTACCACAGCAGATCCGCTTCCAGCCACGCGGCCAGCGAGACGAGGAGCGGTTCGCCCCTCGCTCGCGCTGTACGGGCTGCTCGGCGCCACGGAGGAGCCGGACTGGGTGGCGGGCCACACTGACCAGCAAGATCACGATCTACAGCTGGGGTAGAGGCGCATGGAGTTGCCCTTATCGGGTAGAAAAGCAATTGTCTGAGTTCACATGTTATGCAAGTAGCAGGTGATATCCACGACCACTACCGGTCACTCGGGCTCGCTGGTGAGATCAACCCACCAGTTGGTCAGCTCGCTACCCTTCTGCCCTGGCGCGGGAGATTGACGGACCAGATAGTCGTCGGCCGACAGGTTAGAGCCTGAATCCATCTTGCAATCACGATTTTTGAACATGTAGAAAAGGGTATTCACGCCCTTCCATACGCCGACCTTGCCACTGTTCCACTCCCCGGTGATATTGATACAGCTCTTGGGCTCGCCGAAGCGAACGCTGGCAAATTTAGAGGGCGCTTTTACCATGACATTGTCGAACGACTCGGCCTCGACCAAGGCGTCAGCGTTTTTCGCCGATACTTGGGGCGCCTTCTGGTCGGCGTTGGCCGATGGCAGCAGGGCGATGACGATCCCGCCGGTGGACAGTGCCGCTG
>CBFGQM010000373.1:0-4646 GCA_965650905.1 uncultured Streptomyces sp.
GGTGATCGGCAGGACCGCGACGCACACCAGTGCCCCCGCGAGGTTGGAGCCGGGGCGCATGTCTACCGGGTGGACGAGAAGGAAGTCAAGATCCTCAAGGCCCGCTACCTACTACTGAGCCCATCGCTCGCCCCCGCACCGAATTCCCGCCCGTCATCCCCCGGGCGATTGCGGCGCGCCATCACGCCATGGACCCGACCGGTACTCCTCCGGCAACCAGGACTGACCGGCTCGGACAGCACGGACGAGGCCCGGTCCACTCATCCGGTTTGAACGTAGGCGGGAGCGTCCCTCGTGCGCGCTTGACCGGTCCGTCATGGAGCGACCGCGTGAACGAGGAGCGTCCCGATGTGCCCGGGGTGAGGCGCGTCGACGATCTGCGCCTCAGCCTTGGCGAATCCGGACCGGGTGAGCAGACGCTCCCACACCGCTGGGCGGTAGCTGTAGCGGTAGGTGAACATCGCCTTTCCGGCGAAACCTCCCTTGTACATGCCCTGCGGCCCGTACGCGCCGGGGATGGCCGGAGGCTGCGAGAACACGAAGACGCCCCCGGGCCCGAGCCGTCGGCGGACCAGGGGGAAGAGACGGCCCGGGTCGGTGAACCAGGCGGCACCGAAGATCGAGTAGACGGCGTCGTACCCCTCCGCGTGCCCGCTCAGGTACGCCAGCACCTCGGAGCACACAAACTCCGCGCCGGTACCGGCCCACTTCGTGGTGGTCTTCTTGACCATGACGGGAGACAGGTCGGCACCCCGAGCCTTGATGCCGCGTTGAGCGAGGTAGGCGAGAGCACGGCCGCTGCCGCAGCCGATCTCCAGCACGGAGCGCGGGTCGCCCAGTAGCTCCGGGCCGGGTCCGTGACCGGCGTACTGGGTCCAGCAGAAGCTCGGCTCCGCGTCGTCCTTGAAGGCGGAGGCGGCGAAGGTGTCCCACAGCTCCGTCTCGGCGGCGATGTCGTGTTGTGCGGGCAAGGTGATCCCTCTTCGCAAGGGGCTGGCCCTGTCCTGCGGGAGACGAAGGACAGAGGCCGGCGCAGGACCGTCCAGTGGCTGTCGGGGACCTTGTTGTCGCACGGCGAGCAGTCCATGCCGTCGATCGCCCACAGTTCCTCGTCGCCGGCCAAGTGCCGTGGACCGACCCGGTACGCCCCGAACGTGAACGCAAGAATTACAACCAGTTTGCCCCGGCAAGCGGATCAATCCATCGGAGTTTTCCCTTCAGATGCCCAACTCCTCCTCGATCGCCATAGCCACGGCTGGCCATGGGACATTCGGCTCGCCGAACAGTCGCCAATAGCGATACGAGGCGCGAACCAGAGAGCTGACACCCAGCCGCGCCGAATCAGGGTCGATCGTTCCGATCACCCGGCGTGTGATTCCGCCGGCCCCGCGCGCGGCGGGACGGATGCCGTGTCCAAGGAGGAGAGTCGCGGTGCGGACGGCGTCCAGGGTTGGTGGGGGCGCCAGGGTCGCGAACCTGCCGAAGACGAGGTCTTTCCACCTCAGTTGCGTACGTGCCCAGGCCAGCCGTTCCAGTCCGGTGCCGAGGTCTACCGCCATGCGCTCAGGGTTGTCGGCATTCCAAAGGAGGACGACGTCGCCGAGAGTCAGGTCGAGGTGGCTGAAGCGGAGGGTGATGCCTTCGACTTGACGTCGCTGCCATGTTGCCAGCTTGCCCTGGACGCTGATGTGGCGCGCATGGAAACCCAATCGCGACAGCACGCTGAGCCAGCCGTCCAGGATCACACCATATTCGTCAATGCGTTGAATCGGCTGGACACGGGAAATGTTGACGAACGAGGTCAGGAATCCTTCCCGGAGTTCGCCCGATGCGTCACGCTGCCCGGTGAAACGGACAACAGGCTGGGGCAGGAAGCCGCTGCGGTAGGTCAGCGGACGGCCGTCCTTGAGGAGGGGGTCGAGGGCTTGGACGGCCGAGATCGTCAGCTCGGTCTCGCGGCCCCACCGAATTGGCAGGCAGGCGTCCTGCGGGACGCCCTGGGCCGCGAAGCCCGCCTTCAGCCCTGCCAATAGCTCTTCCCATGACGGGGCCCGACGAGGCGGACAGTACGGCGATCCTCTGTGGGCATGCTCGATCGCGATCCGTCCGTCGGAAACGGTGAACTCCCATTGCGCTCCGAGGACTTGACGGAGGACCGGAGGTAGGCGGACCTCCGAACGGGCCGATGGCCCGAGTACGAGCTCTCTGGAACCGCTCGTCAGCATGATCGCGTCGACATCGCGGTGAAGTGGCGGGCCGGATCGAAGCGCTGCATCCCGACCTCTTGGACCTCCGTGTGCTTGAGGCCCTCGGCCTGCTCGATCGCAAGGGCGAGAAGCTGCGCTGCTGCCTCGTCGTCCTCGTCGGGGTCGGCCACCGTGATCACGCCTGTCTGATCGCACAGGGCCGCCTCGGCGCAGGTTCTCTCGCGCCACGTGAGCGCGGCCATGGGGGTGCCGGCGCGGAGAGATTCGCCGAAGACGGCGGCACCGGCCTCCACGTACGTACGGGCATAGGTGTAGACGAAGACGGAGGCGTCGCGGATGGCAGCGGTCTTGGCGGGGCCGCCGAGTTCGCCGGCCCACTTCACGTGGTCCGCGTTGAGGAGACGTCCGTGGCGTTGTACGTACGCTTGGTCGAAGACGGGGCCGACGATCTGTATCCGGCGGCCGAGGATCTGGGCGGCTCGGACCGCGATGTGCGGGGCTTTTTCCTCGTCTATGCGGCCGAGCCAGACGAGGTCGTCACCGGCGACGGCTGCGGGCTCTTCCTCGTCCAGGCCGAGGTGTACAGCGAGTTCAGGGATCGGCTGGTGGTCGGCGTACCGCTCGATCATCTCGGGCGAGTAGCAGTAGAGACGTGACCGTATGCCGTCGAAGGCCGCGTCGGCGTGCTGGAAGACGGGCGAGTGCTGGAAAGGTGGCGACGTCGCAGTCCAGTTCGTTCCAGGTGCGCGTCCAGGCCGGCAGGGACGGGTATTCGTGGCCCACGACCAGGAGGTCGTATCCGGTGTTGCAGAGCTCGCGTGAGGCGAGCGATCCGGTGGTGAGGTCCTCCAGGCGGACCGGCTTACGGACCCAGTTGTGTTCCAGGTCCGTGAGCCAGCCCGGCCCGAGGAGGTGTACGTCGGCGCCTGCGGCTCGGGCGCCTACGGCGACCGCCCACAGCCATCGTTCGATCCCGCCGTATCCGGCGGGTGGGAAGGCGTAGCTACCAGGGAAGTCGCAGACGCCGACGAGCACGTTATGCCTCCGGTGTTCCGTCCGCCGAGATACGGCGGAAGCCGAGGTACGGGACGAGAGATTCGGGCAGGACGATGGATCCGTCTTGCTGCTGGCCCTGCTCAAGGAGAGCGGCCAGGGTGCGGCCGACGGGGAGGCCGGAGCCGTTGAGGGTGGCGACGAGCTTGGGCTTGCCGTCCTCGCCGCGGGTCCGGATGTTGGCCCGGCGGGCCTGGAAGGTGCCGAAGTTGGAGACCGAGGAGATCTCGCGGTACGTGTTCTGGCTCGGGATCCAGACCTCGATGTCGTACGTGAGCTGGGCGGAGAAGCCCGTGTCACCGGCGGCCAGCTTGACGACGCGGTAGGCGAGGCCGAGCTCCTTCAGGCATGCCTCGGCGTGGCCGACCATCGTCTCCAGCGTGGCGTCCGCGTCCGCCGGGTCGACCATCTGGACGATCTCGACCTTGGCGAACTGGTGCTGACGGATCAGCCCCCGGGTGTCGCGGCCGTACGAGCCTGCTTCGGACCGGAAGCACGGCGTGTGCGCGGTGAGCGCCAGCGGCAGCTCGGCGGGAGGGATGATCTCGTCCGCGTAGAGGTTGGTCAGCGGCACCTCGGCCGTCGGGATCAGGAACAGCTCGCGATCGGCGACGCCGGTCTTGAACAGGTCCTCCTCGAACTTCGGCAGCTGCCCCGTACCAGTCATCGTCTTGCGGGTGACCAGGAACGGGACCGCGTGCTCGACGTATCCGTGCCGACGGGTGTGCAGGTCGAGGAAGAGCGTGGCCAGGGCACGCTCCAGCGCTGCGCCCGCGCCGCGCGAGACCGCGAAGCGCGGGCCGGACAGCTTCGTCGCCCGAGCGAAGTCGAGGATGCCGGTGGCCTCACCGAGGTCGACGTGGTCCTTCGGCTCGAACGGGAAGGCCGGCGGAGGGCCGACCCGCCGGACCTCGACCGCGAAGTCCTCGGAGTCGCCGTCCGGGGCCGCTTCGTCCGGCAGGTTCGGGATGCTGAGGAGGAGGTCGCGGAGCTGCTCCTCGACCTGCACCTGCCCGGCCTCGATGTCCCGGATCTGGTCCTTGAGCTCGCGGGCGCGCTCCTTCAGCTTGGAGATGTCGCCGCCCTGCTTGGCAGTCTGCTGGACCTCACTCGCCACCCGCTTGGACTCAGCCCGCAGCTCGTCGGCCGAGCGGATGTTCTGGTTGCGCCGAGACTGGAGGGACTCCAGCTCGGACAGGTCCAGAGAGTAACCGCGACGAGCGAGCCGACGAACCGCTTCGGCACCCATTTCGATTAGGGCGCGGGCATCATGCATGAGGAAGATCCTTTTGATCCGGCTGGTGGGATACGGAATCGACGGTAGCAACCGCCGAGCCCTCGCCGATCCGGAATATGTCCGCGCCCCCGCGGTCGGCGCGACCTTCG
>CBFGQM010000374.1:0-4622 GCA_965650905.1 uncultured Streptomyces sp.
CGGGGTAGTCGGCGGGCCAGGTCCAGGCGAGGATGGTGGAGATGATGGTGAGGACGCCGCCGACGGGTGGCAGGGCGCGTCCGATGTGCGGTGGGATGCCGACGAGGCCGGTAGAGGTTCCCGCGGTGGGGGTGCTCGGGGTCTGGGGAGCGGTGGTCTGTGTGGTCATCGGTGTCACGCCCTGTCCGCCACGCGCTCACCCAGCAGACCCTGGGGCCTGAAGAGAAGCACGAGGATGAGAAGTACGAAGGCCCAGACGTTGGCCCAGGACTGGCCACCGAGCTGTGACATGCCGGGGACGTCGGCGATGTAGGCGGTGGCCATGGTTTCGGCGAGGCCGAGGACGACTCCGCCGATCATGGCTCCGTAGATGTTGCCGATGCCGCCGAGGACGGCCGCGGTGAAGGCCTTGAGGCCGAGGATGAAGCCCATGCGGAAGTCGATCTGGCCGTATTTGAGGCCGTAGGCGACGCCGCCGACGGCGGCGAACACGGCACCGAGGGCGAAGGCGACCACGATGATGCGGTCGGTGTTGATGCCCATGAGCTTGGCGGTGTCGGGGTCCTGTGCGGTGGCCTGCATACCGCGTCCGGTGCGGGTCTTCATGACGAAGTAGGCGAGGATCGCCATGCTGATGGGGGCGGCGGCGAACAGGAAGACGTCACCGGTCTGGAAGGTGACGCTGCCGATCTCGAAGGGGCCGCCGTCGATCTGGGGGAACTTGATCGCGGAGCGGGCGTCGGGGTACCAGGCCCATACCGCCTGCTGGAGGGCGAGGGAGAGGCCGATGGCGGTGATGAGGGGGGCGAGGCGTGGTGCGCCTCGCAGGGGTCGGTAGGCGAACCGTTCCGCGCCTACGGCGACCGTGACGGCGACCAGGATGGCGCCGAGGAGCATCAGCGGCAGGGCGATCCACATGGACGTGCCGCTGGGCAGTACGTACAGGGAGACCGTGAGAGCGCCGAAGGCTCCCGTCATGAAGATCTCGCCGTGGGCGAAGTTGATGAGCTGGACGATGCCATAGACCATCGTGTAGCCGATGGCAACGAGCCCATACATGGATCCCAGTAGCAGGCCGTTGACCAGCTGCTGCGGCAGTTCGTTCACCGCATGTCCTCCGAGACTTCCGATAATCGAGGGATGTGACCGGATGTGAGTCCGCGCGGGGCGCCTGTGGTGCGGCGCCCCGCGCGGCTCGTGAGTGGTGCGGGTGGGTCAGCCGGTGTAGGTACCGGACTTCTTCGGCTTCCAGTCTCCGCCCTCGACGGCGTATACGGTGAGCTGCTTGTTGGTCGCGTCACCGTACTGGTCGAAGGCGACCTTGCCGGTCACGCCGTCGAAGGCGACGTTCTGCACGGCGGCCGTGACCTTCGCGCGGGCGTCCTCGGGGAGCTTGCCGCCGTTGTCCTCGACGACCTTCTTCACGGCTTGGATGATCGCCCACGTCGAGTCGTAGGAGTAGCCGCCGTAGGCCGCGTAGTCCTCCTTGTAGCCGGCTCCCTTGTAGTTGGCGACGAACTCCTTGGCGGAGGGGAGGTCCTCGACCGGCGCGCCGACGGAGGTGGCGAGGTCACCGGTGCTGTTCTTGCCAGCCAGTTCGAGGTAGGCAGGGTCCTTGATGCCGTCGCCGCCGACCAGCGGGATGTTGGCGCCCGCGGACTTGATCTGCTTGCTCAGCGGACCGGCCTGCGGGTACTCGCCGCCGTAATAGACGACGTCGGCACCGGAGTTCTTCACCTTGGTGGCGACCGCGGAGAAGTCCTTGGTGTCGGGGTCGATGTGCTCGGTGGCGACGACCTTGCCGCCGAGCTTCTTGAACTCGGTGGTGAAGGTCTGGGACAGTCCGGCGCCGTAGGTCTTCTTGTCGTCGATGACGAAGACCTTCTTCTTCTTGGCGTCGTTGTAGACGTACTGTGCGGCGAACGGGCCCTGGACGGCGTCCGTGGTCGCGGTGCGGAAGTACGACTGGTACGTGCGGACCTTCTTGCCGCTCTGCCAGTCCGGGCCCTGGGTCAGGGTCGGGCCGGTGTTGGCGGGGGAGACCTGGACGAGCTTGGCGTCGTCGAAGACCTTCTGCATGGACTCGGCGACGGAGGAGTTCAGCGGGCCGACGGCGCCGAGGACGTCCTTGTCGGCGACCAGCTGGGTGGCGTTCTGCTGGCCGGAGGAGGGCTGTGCCTGGTCGTCGAGGGCCTGGATCTCGAAGGTGACGCCTGCGACGGTCTTCTCCTTGTTGGCCGTCTTGACGGCGAGTTCCGCGGAGTTCCTGATGCCGAGCCCCAGCGCGGACAGGTCGCCGGTCAGCGGGGCGTCGACACCAATGACCACTTTGGTGCCGGCGCCGCCTGAGCCCGAGCCGCCGCCGTTCTCGTCGCGCGAGCCGCAGGCGGTGAGTGTGAGTGCTCCCGCCGCCAGCGCGGCGGTGATGGCGATGAGTGAACGTTGACGCACGATCAGTCCTTTCCTGGCGCGGCCCTTCGGATGGAAGTGGCCGAGTCGAGCGCTTGGCTGAAGTGTTTCCGTTGGCGCGGTGACTGGGCGTGACTCTAAGCGTGTGTGGGGATCCTGGAGGAGGGTCTCGCTCATGCTGTGACGTTCTTGTTATGACATGAGGTATGCCGAGCGGTGCTCGATGGGTGAAAGGGGGGAATTCTAGCCGGTTCGTCCTGTTCGTATGCTGAGAGTGAGCCGGACTTGAGGGTGGCCTCAGTAGTGCACTGCCGTTTGGTCATGACGCGGAGTTGTTGCCACAGGCGTCTTGGATGGCTTTCGAGAGGTGGTGCGCATAGCGCTCACCAAGGATGAAACTGTGCACTTGCATCGCGCGCTTATTACGCAGAGTTACGTCCACGAAAGGAAGTCCCGCTTTCGTCGGCACATGCGAGCAATCAGTCACATGCAGGGTGAAGATGATCTTGTGGGGAAAGCCTGTCCTTGTTCGGAAGGGGAGGCGTGGAGCCGATGTCAGCGAGAGGCTGGCGTAGGGCTGGGTCATCCGCGCCACGGTGATGGGGGGACCGGACCGCGCGGTCAGCTTCAATCCGAAGCTGAAGCTCCTGGGCGCGGCGTCGCCGGCCGTGGTTTCCCGGCCCAGATAGGTGACGTCGACCACGTTGGAGGGGTAGGGCGGAGGGGGTGGCGGCGCTTCCTGCGGCCGGAAGGCGTAGAGGTAGCCGCCGCCGGTGAGGAGAACGGCGGCCGACGCGGAAGCGAGGACGGCGCGGCGGTGCCGTGCGTACAGCAGTGCGAGGCGTCCGCGCGAGGGTTCGGGCAGGAGTTCGGCGCCCGGTTCCAGGGTGTCCCACGCGCGTGTCTCCTCGCCCGGCTCGATGGGACCGACGCCGCTCATTGCCAGGGACCTCCGGTCGGAGCGCCGTCGCGGTAGCGGTTGTCGCAGTCCTCGCGTGCTCTCCGGTCGATCAGCCGCTCCGCGGCCTGCGCGCCTGCACGCTCCTGCTCGAACCGGGCGGCGTCCACGATCTTCCTGACGATCTCGTACTGCCCGGTGGACAGGCCCATCGACTGGTAGTCCCCGTACGTCTCGCCATCCAGCGCCTTCCGCGACCAGTGTGCGACGATCCGCGCGCAGAGCTCTTCGGGAGGCGTGGCCTGCGGCGACGGCGAGGCGGGGCCAAAACGCGCGGTGTCCTGTGTGCCCGCCGTCGTCCGGTCCTTGGAACCGGACTCCCCGCACCCGGTGGCCAGGGCGCCCACCAGGATCACCAGTGCGAGCCCCGATCCGAACGCCGGCCACGGCCGGGGAACTTCTGCCGTTGTCATGCCTTGACGCTAAGCCGCCGGGTGTTCGGGGGCAACGACCCTGTGGACAACTGCCCTGTGGACAAGAGCCTTCGGGTCAACGACCGGGTTTGTCACGGCGGCCCCGGCCCGGTCCGCGGTTCGCTCGTCAGCTCGCGGCGCGCACCGGCTTCTCGTCGCTCAAGTTCACCTCGCGCAGCAGACAGGTCAGACGCGCGCTGCATACGCGCTTGCCGTCCTCGTCGCTGATCACGATCTCGTATGTGGCGGTGGACCGGCCGCGGTGGAGGGGGGTGGCGACGCCGGTGACGAGGCCGGAGCGGGCTCCCCGGTGGTGGGTGCAGTTGAGGTCGACGCCGACCGCGATCTTGGAGCTGCCGGCGTGGAGCATGGAGCCGACCGAGCCGAGGGTTTCGGCGAGGACGGCGGAGGCGCCGCCGTGGAGGAGTCCGTACGGCTGGGTGTTGCCCTCGACCGGCATGGTGCCCACGACACGGTCCGCGGAGGCCTCGACGATCTGGACTCCCATGCGCGTGCCCAGGTGCCCGGCGGAGAACATGGCGACGATGTCGACGCCGAGCGCCGAGTAGTCGTCGATGACCTCCTGCGGGAACTTCACGTGGTGCTGCTCGCCCATGGGGCCCGGCTCCGTTCGTCGTCGATCGCGCCCGCTAAGCAAACGCTCAGTTGGCGGTCTATTGTTCCAGACGGACGACGACGGACTTGCTGGCGGGTGTGTTACTGGTGTCCGCGGTGGCGTCCAGGGGGACCAGGACGTTGGTCTCCGGGTAGTACGCGGCCGCGCAGCCGCGGGCCGTGGGGTAGTGCACGACCCGGAAGCCGGGGGCGCGGCGCTCCACACC
>CBFGQM010000375.1:0-4607 GCA_965650905.1 uncultured Streptomyces sp.
AGGCGTGCCCCTGGAAGAAGACCTGGTCGCCGCCGTCGCCCTCGTCCTTGCCGCGGAAGAAGTGGTTGAAGCCCACGTCGTAGAGCGAGGCGGAGGAGGCGAACGTGGCGATGTGGCCACCGACCCCGATGCCGGGTCGCTGGGCGCGCGAGACCATGACCGCCGCGTTCCACCGGGTCGCGTTCAGGATCTTGCGCTCGATCTCCTCGTTGCCGGGGAAGAACGGCTCGTCCTTGGTGGCGATGGTGTTGACGTAGTCCGTGCTGCGCATCTCGGGCACGGCCACGCGCTTCTCGCGGGCCCGTTCGATGAGGCGCAACATCAGATAGCGGGCCCGCTCCCGGCCGCGCTCGTCGACAGCGGCGTCGAGGGAGTCGAGCCACTCCTGGGTCTCTTCGGGATCGAAGTCAGGGACCTGACTCGGAAGGCCGCCAATGATGATCGGGTTGCGATCGGGTCCGGAAGCCACGCTGTTCCTTCGCTTTCAGGGGGCCGTTCTTCTCGGTTCTTCTGTTTTCGCTTCGGTTTCCTTCGGCGTCTGCACCGCTCCCCATCGTGTACCGCGGGAACGGAAACGTCATCTCTACCGTGGGGTAACCAACGCTCTCGTCCAGTCCCCCCGGGGTGCCCGGCACATCGCAACGATACGCCCGGCCCGTGACGCGTTCCGCGAACCCATTCGGCTCTCGTACCCTCGTAGCGTTCCTAAATCCATAAAACGGGCAGATTGCTGGTGGTGTGTGTTACCTGATGCTGTGATTCGCTGTCTGGAGTTGCGGCGACACGGCCAGGATCGTCACCGTTTAGGCGGTCTCGACGGCCGGGTACTTGCGCGATCCGCCCCGCCCGTGTGGACTACGGCCAATGCTTCGCGTACGCGCGATGCTGAACATCTACCAACTCATGATCAGGAGGCAACCCGTGAGCGCGACCGCGGACCACGCGGAGGAGCGGACGAGCCTGGCCGCCAGGCTGGGATTCCAGCCCGAGCAGGTGGTCCAGGAGATCGGTTTCGACGACGACGTCGACCAGGAGCTCCGCGAGGCCATCGAGGCAGTCATCGGCAGCGAGCTCGTGGACGAGGAGTACGACGACGTCGCCGACGCCGTGGTGCTCTGGCACCGTGACGACGACGGCGACCTGACGGATGCGCTGGTGGATGCCACCACGTACGTCGAAGAGGGCGGCGCCATCGTGCTGCTGACACCGAAGACCGGCCGTGACGGCTACGTGGAGCCGAGCGACGTCGCCGAAGCCGCGACGACCGCGGGTCTGTCCCAGACCAAGAGCATCAGCGTGGGCAAGGACTGGAGCGGCAGTCGGTTGGCCACCCCGAAGGCGGCCAAGTCCAAGCGGTAACGCTCCGCTGCGTTGACCGTACAGGTCCGGGGGCTCCGCCCCCGGACCTCATTTCGGCCGGGACGGCCTGCTTCCAAGAGCCGGAGGGCCTCGTGCTGCGAGGCCCTCCGGCTTTTGGACACCGCCGTGCGCCTTCGGCTCGTGGCTGTACAAGGCGAACGTTTCCCTGGGCGAAGCCGTAAGGGAAGGGCGCGATCAGCTACGGACGGCCCGCGAGTGGGGGCGGCGGGGCCAAGGTGCCCCCGGCGAGAGGCGCGCTGATCACTGCGTAGGCTGGGGATCGCCCGAACAACCCCAGGGGAAGGACGCAGGACTATGGCGATCGAGGTCGGCACCAAGGCCCCGGACTTCGAGCTCAAGGACAACCACGGTGCCACCGTGCGGCTCTCCGACTTCCGTGGCGAGAAGAACGTGGTGCTGCTCTTCTACCCGTTCGCCTTCACCGGCGTGTGCACCGGCGAACTGTGCGCCTTGCGCGACAACCTTCCGCAGTTCTCCGACCGCGACACCCAGCTGCTCGCCGTCTCCAACGACTCCATCCACACCCTGCGCGTCTTCGCCGAGCAGGAGGGCCTGGAGTACCCGCTGCTGTCCGACTTCTGGCCGCACGGCGAGACGTCGCGCGCGTACGGCGTCTTCGACGAGGACAAGGGCTGTGCGGTGCGCGGCACCTTCGTCATCGACAAGGGGGGCGTCGTCCGCTGGACCGTCGTCAACGCTCTGCCGGACGCGCGTGACCTGAACGAGTACGTGAAGGCGCTGGACACTCTGTGATTCGGGTGCAGGGCCTGCGTGGATGGGGAACCCCTCACTAGGATCGAGACGTTGATCCGATACCAACGCACTACGGGGCTCCCCGCCCCTGGACACCAAAGGGAGGACTCGTGGGAGTCAGCCTCAGCAAGGGCGGCAACGTATCGCTTTCCAAGGAGGCGCCGGGCCTTACCGCGGTCATCGTCGGTCTGGGGTGGGACGTCCGTACCACCACCGGCACCGACTTCGACCTCGACGCCAGCGCCATCCTGACGAACCCGGAGGGCAAGGTCAGCAGTGACGCCAACTTCGTGTTCTTCAACAACCTCAAGAGCCAGGACGGCTCGGTCGAGCACACCGGTGACAACCTCACCGGTGAGGGCGAGGGCGACGACGAGCAGATCAAGGTCAACCTCGCCTCGGTCCCGGCCGACGTGGAGAAGATCGTGTTCCCGGTCTCGATCTACGACGCCGAGACCCGCCAGCAGTCGTTCGGCCAGGTACGCAACGCGTTCATTCGCGTGGTGAACCAGGCCGGCGGCGTCGAGATCGCGCGATACGACCTCTCCGAGGACGCCTCGACGGAGACCGCGATGGTCTTCGGCGAGCTGTACCGCCACGGCGCGGAGTGGAAGTTCCGCGCCATCGGCCAGGGGTACGCCTCGGGCCTGCGCGGCATCGCGCAGGACTTCGGCGTCAACGTCTGAGTCCGAGCCGCGCTTCACCTCTTCCCGTCCGGCGCCGCACACACCGAGTGCGGCGCCGGACCTGCTCGACAACTGAAGGCTTGACCGGGGAGGACCAGCATCATGGGCGTCACGCTCGCCAAGGGGGGCAATGTCTCCCTGTCCAAGGCCGCACCGAACCTCACGCAGGTGATGATCGGGCTCGGCTGGGACGCACGCTCCACCACCGGAGCCCCGTTCGACCTCGATGCCAGCGCCCTGCTGTGCGACTCGGGGCGGGTGCTCGGCGACGAGTGGTTCATCTTCTACAACCAGCTCAAGAGCCCGGACGGCTCGGTCGAGCACACCGGGGACAATCTCACCGGTGAGGGAGAGGGCGACGACGAGTCGATCCTGATCGACCTTGCCAAGGTGCCCGCCAACGTCGACAAGATCGTCTTTCCGGTCTCCATCCACGACGCCGACAACCGTGGCCAGACCTTCGGTCAGGTCAGCAACGCCTTCATCCGCGTCGCCAACCAGGCCGACGGGCAGGAACTGGCCCGCTACGACCTCTCCGAGGACGCCTCGACCGAGACCGCGATGATCTTCGGCGAGGTCTACCGCTACGGCGAGGAATGGAAGTTCCGGGCCGTGGGACAGGGGTATGCGTCGGGGCTGCGAGGCATCGCTCTAGACTTCGGAGTCAATGTTTCGTAAAGCCGGGTACGGCGGGGGGTGACCCTGTCCGGACTTCGTCCGGGGGTAGTCCCCCCACACACGATGGGGTAGCCAGTGGTTCTGAAAACCTTCGGCTGGTCGTTCGCGGTCACCGCGCTCGGCTTGGTCGCGGCGGTGCTCTACGGGGGGTGGACCGGCTTCGGCGTCGTGGCGATCCTGTCCGTTCTCGAGATCTCGCTCTCCTTCGACAACGCGGTGGTCAACGCCGGGATCCTGAAGAAGATGAATGCCTTCTGGCAGAAGATCTTCCTCACTATCGGAGTGCTGATCGCCGTCTTCGGTATGCGACTGGTCTTCCCCGTCGTGATCGTCGCCATCAGCGCCAAGATCGGCCCGATCGAAGCCGTCGACCTGGCACTGTCCGACAAGGGACGGTACGAGGAGCTGGTGACCGACGCTCATCCGGCTATCGCCGCCTTCGGTGGCATGTTCCTGCTGATGATCTTCCTCGACTTCATCTTCGAGGACCGTGACATCAAGTGGCTGGGCTGGCTGGAGCGCCCGCTGGCCAAGCTCGGCAAGGTCGACATGCTGTCGGCCTGCATCGCGCTGATCGTCCTGCTGGTCACCGCGATGACCCTGGCGACCGAGGCCCATCTGCACTCCGGGCCCGCGGACAAGGCGGAGACGGTCCTGCTCTCCGGCATCGCGGGTCTGATCACCTACATGGTGGTGGGCGGCCTCTCCGGCTACTTCGAGAACAAACTCGAGGAAGAGGAGGAGCGCGAGCACGAGGAGGAGGAAGCAGCCAAGGCCAAGGGCAAGCAGGTCTCGGCGGTACAGCTGGCCGGCAAGGCCGCGTTCTTCATGTTCCTCTACCTCGAGGTCCTGGACGCGTCCTTCTCCTTCGACGGCGTCATCGGCGCCTTCGCCATCACCAACGACATCGTCCTGATGGCGCTCGGCCTCGGAATCGGCGCCATGTACGTACGGTCGCTCACCGTCTACCTGGTCCGCCAGGGAACCCTCGACGACTACGTCTACCTGGAGCACGGCGCGCACTACGCCATCGGCGCCCTCGCCGCCATCCTGCTCATCACGATCAAGTACGAGATCCACGAGGTCATCACGGGCCTCGTCGGCGTCGCC
>CBFGQM010000376.1:0-4552 GCA_965650905.1 uncultured Streptomyces sp.
CTGCTGAAGTACGACACCATCCTGGGCCGCCTCAAGGCCGAGGTGTCGCACACCGCCGACACCATCACCGTCGACGGGCACACCATCAAGGTCCTGTCCGAGCGCAACCCCGCCGACATCCCGTGGGGCGAGCTGGGCGTCGACATCGTCATCGAGTCGACCGGCATCTTCACGAAGAAGGCCGACGCCGAGAAGCACATCGCCGGCGGCGCCAAGAAGGTCCTCATCTCGGCTCCGGCCAAGGAAGAGGACATCACCATCGTGATGGGTGTCAACCAGGACAGGTACGACCCGGCGAACCACCACGTCATCTCGAACGCCTCCTGCACCACCAACTGCGTGGCGCCGATGGCCAAGGTTCTCGACGAGAACTTCGGCATCGTCAAGGGCCTGATGACGACGGTCCACGCGTACACGAACGACCAGCGCATCCTGGACTTCCCGCACTCGGACCTGCGCCGCGCCCGCGCCGCCGCCGAGAACATCATCCCGACCACGACGGGCGCCGCCAAGGCCACCGCACTGGTCCTCCCGCAGCTCAAGGGCAAGCTGGACGGCATCGCGATGCGCGTCCCGGTCCCGACCGGCTCGGCCACCGACCTGGTCGTGGAGCTCCAGCGCGAGGTCACCAAGGACGAGGTCAACGCCGCGTTCAAGAAGGCCGCCGACGACGGCGACCTCAAGGGCGTCCTGTTCTACACCGAGGACCCGATCGTGTCCTCGGACATCGTCGGTGACCCGGCCTCCTGCACCTTCGACTCCTCCCTGACCATGGTCCAGGAGGGCAAGTCGGTGAAGATCCTCGGCTGGTACGACAACGAGTGGGGCTACTCCAACCGCCTCGTGGACCTCACGGTCTTCGTCGGCGGCCAGCTCTGAGTCCCGGAGTAAGCACCTCGATGTGAGCACAGGGCCCGGGCAGCGCAAGGACGTGCTGCCCGGGCCCCCTCTGTGCGGCCTCTGAACCGCCGCCGCTCTCGCGGACCTGGTTGCTCGCCATCGTGGTTGCTCAATGGATGGCTGATATCTGTTCGCCGGAAATAATCAGAGTCCCCTCAGGAGTCCTTTTTATGAAGACGATCGACGAACTCCTCTCCGAAGGCGTGGACGGCAAGAGGGTCTTCGTGCGCGCTGACCTGAACGTGCCGCTGGCCGACGGCGCCATCACCGACGACGGCCGCATCCGCGCAGTGCTGCCCACCGTCAAGGCCCTGACAGGCGCGGGCGCCAAGGTTGTCGTCGCCTCGCACCTGGGCCGCCCGAAAGGCGCCCCGGAGCCGGCGTTCTCGCTGCTCCCCGCCGCCGAGCGGCTCGGTGAGCTCCTCGGCGAGCCCGTCGCGTTCGCCCAGGACACCATCGGCCCCGCTGCCCACGACGCCGTGAACGGCCTGCGGCCCGGTCAGGTCGCGGTCATCGAGAACCTGCGCTTCAACGCCGGTGAGACGTCGAAGGACGACACCGAGCGGGGCGAGTTCGCGGACCGGCTCGCGGCCCTGGCCGATGTCTACGTAGGTGACGGTTTCGGCGCCGTACACCGCAAGCACGCCTCCGTGTACGACCTCCCGGCGCGCCTTCCGCACTACGCGGGCCATCTCATCGCCACCGAAGTCGATGTCCTGAAGAAGCTCACCGAGGACGTACAGCGCCCCTATGTCGTCGCGCTCGGCGGCGCCAAGGTCTCCGACAAGCTCGCCGTCATCGACCAGCTGCTCGGCAAGGCGGACCGCCTGCTGATCGGCGGCGGCATGGCGTACACCTTCCTCAAGGCCAAGGGGTACGAGATCGGGAACTCCCTCCTCCAGGAGGACCAGATCCCGGCCGTCATCGAGTACATCGAGCGCGCCGAGAGGACCGGCGTCGAGCTGGTCCTCCCCGTCGACGCACTGGTCGGGTCCGAGTTCCCGGATCTGAGGACCAAGGCCGCGGCCAACCCCACCACTGTCGCCGCGGACGCCGTCCCGGCCGACCAGATGGGTCTCGACATCGGTCCTGAGTCCCGCAAGCTGTACGCATCAAAGCTCGTCGACGCGGCCACCGTCTTCTGGAACGGTCCGATGGGCGTCTTCGAGCACCCCGACTACGCCGAGGGCACCAAGGCGGTCGCCCAGGCTCTCCTCGACGCCCCGGGCTTCACGGTCGTCGGCGGTGGCGACTCCGCCGCGGCCGTCCGCATCCTGGGCTTCGACGAGACGGCATTCGGCCACATTTCGACCGGCGGTGGCGCCTCCCTCGAATACCTCGAGGGCAAGACGCTCCCCGGCCTCGCCGCACTGGAGGACTGACCTGATGAGCACACGCACGCCGCTGATGGCGGGCAACTGGAAGATGAACCTCAACCACCTCGAGGCCATCGCGCACGTCCAGAAGCTCGCCTTCGCCTTGGCCGACAAGGACTACGAGGCCGTCGAGGTCGCCGTTCTGCCGCCCTTCACCGATCTGCGCTCCGTGCAGACCCTGGTCGACGGTGACAAACTCAAGATCAAGTACGGTGCTCAGGACCTCTCGGCGTACGACTCCGGTGCCTACACCGGCGAGATCTCCGGCTCGATGCTGGCCAAGCTCAAGTGCACCTACGTGGCGATCGGCCACTCCGAGCGCCGGCAGTACCACAACGAGACCGACGAGCTTTGCAACGCCAAAATCAAGGCCGCCTACCAGCATGGCCTCACCCCGATCCTGTGCGTCGGCGAGGGCCTGGAGATCCGCAAGGCGGGCAACCAGGTCCCGCACACGCTGGCGCAGGTCGACGGCGCTCTCAAGGACATCCCTGCCGAGCAGGCCGAGTCCGTCGTGATCGCGTACGAACCGGTCTGGGCGATCGGCACCGGCGAGGTCGCGACCCCCGAGGACGCCCAAGAGGTGTGCGGCGCGATCCGCAGCCGCCTCGCCGAGCTGTACTCGCAGGAGCTGGCCGACGAGGTCCGTATCCAGTACGGCGGCTCCGTCAAGGCGGGCAATGTCGCCGCGATCATGGCCCAGCCCGATGTCGACGGCGCCCTGGTCGGCGGCGCGGCGCTCGACGCCGACGAGTTCGTCAAGATCGTCCGGTTCCGCGACCAGTGAGGCCGTGCCCAGGAGCCGAACCGGCAGTCGCGAGTAGGCGGTAGCGGCGATACGTCGTACCCTTGCGGGGGCCGGGCGGCTTCTCCTGTGAAGCTCCGGCCCCCGTCGTCCGTATAAGTCCGAGGAAGTTGGTCCAGCTGTGATTATGGGGTTCTCGATCGCCCTGATCGTCTTCAGCCTGCTGCTGATGCTGCTGGTGCTGATGCACAAGGGGAAGGGCGGCGGCCTCTCCGACATGTTCGGTGGCGGTATGCAGTCGTCCGTCGGTGGCTCCTCGGTCGCCGAGCGTAACCTCGACCGCATCACCGTGGTGGTCGGTCTGCTGTGGTTCGCGTGCATTGTCGTACTCGGCATCCTGATGAAGGTCACCAACTGATCAGCGGGTGACATCGGTACAACAGCACATCGGCCGCATAAGCCCCATGTCCGGTACGCGCCCTCGGGTGCGGCCTATCATGGGGCTTGCGTCTCGGGGTGGGGTGTAACTCCCATCACTGGACGCGCGTTGAGCCTTACGTAGACTGAGGCGTTCGCAGCGAAGCGTCACGCCGACTCGCTTCGCGGCACCATCACGCAGGGAGTTACGACCGTGGCAAGTGGCAACGCGATCCGAGGAAGCCGGGTCGGGGCGGGGCCGATGGGCGAGGCCGAGCGCGGCGAGTCCGCGCCGCGGCTGCGCGTCTCCTTCTGGTGCTCCAACGGACACGAGACGGAGCCGAGCTTCGCCAGCGACGCGCAGGTTCCCGAAACCTGGGACTGCCCGCGCTGCGGCTTTCCGGCCGGACAGGATCGGGACAACCCGCCGGACCCCCCGCGCACCGAGCCGTACAAGACGCACCTCGCGTACGTACGGGAGCGGCGCAGCGACGCGGACGGCGAGGCGATCCTCGCCGAGGCGCTCGCCAAACTGCGGGGCGAGATCTAGGAGTTGGGCCCGGCCAGAGACCGCGGATGCCTGGCCGGACGTGTTTCGTGGCCTCTCGGGCGGCGGGACCTGGTACCTGTGTACAAGCCGGACGTATCTGTAGTTGAGCCGTTGAGCCGTTGAGCCGTTGAGCCGTTGAGCCGTTGAGCCGTTGAGCCGTTGGGCTGCTGCGCTGTTGAGCCGGAGGACGGTGCGACGACTGCTCACGCCGCCAGATCTGATCAATTAGGTTGGGACCGGCAGCGGGTCAAGGTGCGCAGCACGACAGGTACGAAAGAAGGCTGAAGCCGAGATGAACGCAGGTAGCCGTACCAGGCTCCACCAGATGCCCGAGTGGACCGCTCTGGCCAAGCACCGTGAGGAACTCGGCGCGGTGCCGCTGCGTGAGCTGTTCGCCGCCGACTCCGGGCGCGGCGCCGGATACACGCTTCAGGTCGGCGATCTGCACGTCGACTACTCCAAGCATCTGGTCACCGACGAGACGCTGCGGCTGCTGGGCGAATTGGCTGCCGCGACCGACGTGTTCGGGCTGCGGGACGCCATGTTCCGCGGCGAAAGGATCAA
>CBFGQM010000377.1:0-4552 GCA_965650905.1 uncultured Streptomyces sp.
GGTCACGGTGGCACGGTGGATCTTAGACTTGATCAAAGTGCGCATCATAGGAACTCCTTGAACGCGGCTCCCTGCCTGCTTTCTGCAGGTCAAGGGCAATCTCCCCAGCGTACAACGGCTCACCGCCGGCTGATGCGGCTGCTTTGGTGGAACTACTGCTGACGTCTTGCTGAGTTCGCTGACGTCTGGCCGGCCAGGGTCCACAGCTCGCTCATCGGGCACGCCCCTTCCAGCCGGGGGAGATAAGCGGGATCAGCTTATGGACCGGCACCTGTCATATGCACCGAGATCCCCATCACGTCATGTCCACCGCTGACCCGAGACCGGACGGCTGCGTCTGGCCCGCTGCGTCGTCGACGAGGGCTGGACCTGCCGCAGGGCTGCCGAGCGCTTCCAGGTCTCACCCACGACGGCTCAGCGGTGGGACGGGTCTTCTCCGTGAAGCCCACGGTGGGCAGCCGCCTGGTGGCCCCACAGCGCCGCCGTACTCGGATCGCCTGCTCACATCACGTACTCCGGCCCCGCGCCCGGGTCAGCTGCTTCAGTTCGATGATGGTCGCGACGGCGCGCAGCCAGGTGGCCGCGGTGTCGTCGGCGGCGATCCCGCCCACGAGTTCGGCGCCGGCCCGCAGCCACTCCCGTACGAGGACGGCCGCCTCCCGGCGGGGCAGGGGCTCGGGCAGCTCCGCGGCACGGGCGAGTCCGCCGGCGTGCACGGTGTCGGCGAGGAAGGCGACCGAGCGCGGCTCGGTGCCGAGTCGGTCGAGGATGACGGCCGCGGCCGCGGCGCCGTCGCCGAACAGAGCGGTGCGCCGGGTGCCGGGCTCGGCGGTGAGGCCGTAACGCAGCAGGACGGTGATGTCGAGCCGGGCCAACTCGTCGTCGGTGCGGTCCGGCGGGTAGGGGGCGTCGTCGTTCATGGCGGGACCTCGGGTGTCGCGTCTCATCTGACTGGTCCGCTGCGGCTCAGTTGACGGTGACGGTGTAGGTGATGCGCTCGGGGGCCTGGGAGGGGGTGGCCGCCCCCGTGGTCGGGGTGGCGGAGGGTCCGGTCGTCTCGGGCGGCAGGGTGGAGGTGTTGCCCTCGCAGGTGGTGAACGTGCAGTGCAGCAGCGTGAACCGGGTGGTCCCCTTGCCCTTCGCCTCGAAGGTGAAGGTGAGCCGGCCGCCGGCACCGGCCACCGGCTCGTCGCCGGAGTCCGACGCGTAGTCCCGGCCACGGCTGACCAGCACCGAGCTGTCGGGCTGGGGGTCGACCAGGTACCAGTACTCGCGGGTGGAGGCGTTCTGGTCGACGGTGAGCGTGAAGCGCTCGCCCGGCTCGGCGGTGATGCTGGTGTCCTTCACCGGGTGGCTCGTCGGGCGGCTCGCGGTGCCCGTGGGGTGGCTCGCGGCGCTCGTGGAGCCGCCGGCCGGTTCGTCGGTGCCCGAGCCGCAGCCCGTGGTGAGAGCGAGGAGCGCGGCCGCCGCGATCGCGGCACCGCCCCTGCTACCGCGGAAGATAGACGCTGTACGCATTGGGGAGATCACTCTTGGAAGCCTTGCCCATGTGGCCGTTGATGAAGTCGTCCTCGCTGACCCAGGTGGTCGAGCCCCAGGGGTTGTACACCTGAAGCATGTCACCCTCCTGGGCGATGATGGTCATCGCGTGGGCGCCCTCCTTGCCCGAGACGTCGACCGGCACCGGCCGCCCCTGCGCCACCGACTTCTCGACCTCGGTGAGGACCGCCCTGCGGTCGGCGGCGCTGTTCAGGTCCTGGCGCTCGTAGTCACTGCCGGTGGCACTGCCGACGGCGGTGTCATTGATCCGCTCCTGCCCCTCGGGACCCATGCCGCCCCAGTTCTCGCCGCCGTCGCCTTCGGTGTGCAGCCGGTGCTGTTCGGCCACCAGGCGCTGCTTGAAGGCGTTGGGGTCGTCCTGCTGCCCGTCGGGGCCGCCCGTCAGGTCGAGCGCGTACAGGGGATCGACCATGGCGCGGGACGTGACGGTGGACGAGGCCACGCAGGTACCCTCGGAGCCGTCGCCGCCCTGGATCCACCGCTGGCCGTCGAACGTGACGTAGTCCTTGTTGTTGTTCGAGCCGTTCGGCGCCAGGCCCTCGTCGTTCATGCTGTCCGCGGCGGTGACCACCGGAGTGAGATGCCGGCGCAGCCAGTCGGGGTCCTTGCCGTGGATCTTGTCCTGGAACGTCCCGATCTCGGCGACGCTGTGGCCGGCGGCCAGGGCCTTCATCAGGTAGGCCCGCTCCTGTGGGCTGTCCGACTTCGCCAGCATCCGCTCCATGGCCGTCTCGTCGTCGAGACTCAGCAGGTCCATACGCGTCGACGCGCGCGTCAGGTCGCCGGCCGTGAGGATCTCGTTCAGCTCGGCGTCGGCGCCCGCGACCCCGGTGTCGGCGAGCATCAGCTTGTCGACGGCGGTGAGTTCGCTGGTCTCCATCTTCCCGGCCCGTGCCTCGGCGGCCCACTTGTTCAGGTCCCGGGCCGCGACGCGGGTGGCCTCCTGCGCGTCGGAGACGGCGTCGTGCATCAGGTCGACCGCGTAGGAGCCGAAGTGGGCGGCGTTCTTGCGGTCCCACTCCTCCTCGTCGTTCTCGTGCAGGTCGTCGAAGAAACCGTCCTTGCCGCCAAGCGTCTTCTTCTGCTCCAGCAGCTGTCCGCGGCCCTGCTCGTCCTTGCGCTGCGCGGCGCCGATCGCGTCGGCCAGCGTCAGCAGCACCGTCGCACCACCCTGGAACGCCTCGCTCATCTGGGTCACGGACCGCCCGGCGGCGTTCACCACGTCGGAGGCGAGAACGCTCGTGTCGCCGACCCACACCTCCGGAAGACTCTTGCGGCCCACCCGGTCGACCTGGTCGAAGACGCTGCCGACCTGGTCGACCTGACCGCGGTAGAGCCGTGCCAGGCCCTCCAGTAAGCCCTGGTCACCGCCCGGTTCGGGCACCGAGAGGGCGTCGTCGATCAGATCGAGGAGCTCGTTCTTGCTCCCGGCACTGAGCATGTTCTTGGACAGCCCGGCGAGCCATGCGAGGCGGAAGGAAGGGGAGTCGAGAGGAGAGGAGAAGAACGACACCGGCCCATTCCTTAGTAGCTCGACAGGGCCGAAGTGCGCTCGCCCTGCGTCGATGTGTCGGTGAGGCTGCTCCTGCCGCCGACGGGGACGCTGTCCACGTGCGTCTTCACCAGGCCGTCGGTGCCGTGGTAGGTCTTCTTGGCCAACTGCACCTTGCCACCGAGCTCGTGCAACGCGGATGCCAGCGTCTTGGCCTCCGCCTCCCAGGCCTTGACGAACGCGTTCAGCGCCGACGCGGCGTCGTCGCCGCCGACATCGCCGTACGAGTAACTCGTGCGGGACTTGACGGCCGAGCTGACGCCGTCCATGTCCGTGCCGGCGTCGTCGAGTTGCTGGGCCTGCCCGGTCATACCTGTCTTGACCTGATAGCCGTCCGAGCCCACCGTGCCTCCCCCGTATGCACTCGATCGTGACCACGGGCAGACTAACACGAACTGTATATACGAAGATCACACGCCGTCCGCCACACACACCTTCTCCACATACCCACCGAGTCCACTCGTCGACGGCACACCACTCCTGCTCCCCGACGCCGACTCGCCCTCTTCTGAACCGACTTGGCTCCACATGCGGAGGGCTTCACATCGCTTCCGAACCCGGCAGACTCCGGCCCCACAGGCTGGCACCTCGCCCGGCGGCCCACCTCACGATCAGTGAGCCCGGGATGAATGTCCATCGGTAACGCGGTGTGCGCCATGGCCAACGATTTGTGCGGCCACCGTGGCGGCGACGTCCTCATCGGTGTGGACGACAAGGGTCACCCTGTCGACGACGTCGACCTGAGCGACCGAGCACTCCTACCCAGCAGTACGTGAAGACCTGCTTCAAGGAGTTCAAGGCGCTGTCCGAAGGAGTCCTGGTCAAGGTCGAAGACCTTCCCCGGAGTACCGGTAACGCGTCGACGGCTGAGGGGCGCTAATCCTGCGGCGGCTTCCTCACAAGCCGTCCGTCGTCGCACCGGTGCTGGCTGACCTCGCGACCGGCCGGCGCGGGCCTACGTACCAGGCCCTCGACGACCTGCCCGTCAGCCCGCCCCTCGCATCGCGATCAGTTCCTTGGTTGTCACTGGGTCAGCAGGCTGATGTCGTTCTCCGGGGCCTGGGCGTTGGCTTGCGTCAGGGCCAGGCTCAACGGCACGAACCAGGCGACGTTCGGCAGTCCGACTTTCTCGCCGCAGACTGCTCGTTCTCCGTTTGGCTCCCACCAAGTCTCACCTCCCTTGAGGAGGCCGACCCCCTCAATCGTGGTCGCGTTCGGGGTGGGGTCGGTGAAGAGCGGACCCCCGCTGTCACCCTGTTCTGCGCACATGTTGGTTTGGATCAAGCCGTCTTCGATGTTGTTTTTGACTGATTTTTTCACCCCCACCACTGTCACTTCCCCACACGTGGTTCGTGTGGTAATCCCGTGCTTGCACACCGTCATGCCAACAACCGGCTCACGCAACCCGGTTACCGGAAAGGTCTTGTTGCCGAAGGCTTT
>CBFGQM010000378.1:0-4517 GCA_965650905.1 uncultured Streptomyces sp.
AAGCGAAGACGACGGGAGCCACGACGGTGGTTGCGAAGAAGACCCCTGGCACGGCCACGGACGCGGACCAGGCCACAGAGGTGCCCGAGGCGCGGATCGCGACGGCGGAGCCCGGCGAGCTCGCGGTACGCCCCGGCGAGACCCCCTGGACCCCGGATGAGGTGGGGCAGGCACGTTCGGAACTGCTCTCGGAGGTGCTGCGGTTGCGCGCAGAGATCACGAACTCCGAGGTGTCCCTGGCAGGCCTGATGCGCGACTCCGGGGACGGCGCCGGCGACGACCAGGCGGACACCGGCACCAAGAACATCACGCGCGAGCACGAGATGGCGCTCGCGGCCAACGCCCGAACGATGCTTGAGCAGACCGAACGCGCCCTCTACCGCCTGGACGCGGGCACGTACGGGCTCTGCGAGAACTGCGGCAACCCCATCGGCAAGGCACGCATGCAGGCCTTCCCGCGTGCCACTCTGTGCGTCGAGTGCAAGCAGAAGCAGGAACGGCGCCAGTGATCGGCCCGGTGCACCTCCTGAGCGCGTGAGCGCGGGGAACCGTGCCGTACTCTCGTGCTCAGTCAGGCACCTAGGTTGAGGGACTCACGTGGCAGAGGCGGAGCGCATCATCGGTACGCCGGACATCCCGGAGGCGGCAGGGGCTGAGCCGGAGCACACCGGCAAGAGCGCGGAGCCGGGCGAGCGGTCCGACTCCGAGGCGACGCCGGGCGCGGCCGACCGGCCCGACTCCGGCTCCGACTCCGAGTCCGGCTCCGACTCCGGGGCCGATGAGGCGGTGGCCCCGGCCGAGCGGCCCAGGGCCAGGCGCAGGATCGCCGTGCTTTTCTCGGTCGCCGCACTGGCGTACGTCCTGGACCTGGTCAGCAAGATGATCGTGGTAGCGAAGCTGGAGCACCACGAACCGATCGAGATCATCGGGGACTGGCTGAAGTTCGAGGCGATCCGCAACGCGGGCGCGGCCTTCGGCTTCGGAGAGGCCTTCACGGTGATCTTCACGGTGATCGCCGCGGCCGTGATCGTGGTGATCATCCGCCTTGCCCGCAAGCTCAACAGCCTGCCCTGGGCGATCGCGCTCGGTCTGCTGCTCGGCGGCGCGCTCGGCAACCTCACCGACCGGATCTTCCGCTCGCCGGGCGTCTTCGAGGGCGCGGTCGTCGACTTCGTCGCGCCCAAGGGCTTCGCGGTCTTCAACCTCGCCGACTCGGCGATCGTCTGCGGCGGCATCCTGATCGTGCTGCTGTCGTTCCGCGGCCTCGACCCGGACGGAACCGTCCACAAGAACTGAGCGGCCGCCTCCTGGCCCTGGTCGCTCTTGCGGGCTCGCGTCGGGAGTTGTCGGACCCGTCCGGCATACTCGACGCGTGAGCACCGTTCCCGAGATCCGTACCCTGCCCGTGCCCGACGGCCTGGAGGGCGAGCGCGTCGACGCGGCCATCTCCCGCATGTTCGGCTTCTCCCGTACGAAGGCGGCGGAACTGGCCGCGGCAGGCAAGGTGCTGGTCGACGGCACGGCGGTCGGCAAGTCCGAGCGGGTGCACGGCGGTGCCTGGCTGGAGGTCGAGATGCCGCAGGCGCCCGTGCCGGTGCAGATCATCGCCGAGCCCGTCGAGGGCATGGAGATCGTGCACGAAGACGAGGACGTCGTGGTGATCGTCAAGCCCGTCGGGGTCGCCGCGCACCCCAGCCCCGGCTGGTCGGGCCCCACGGTGATCGGCGGACTCGCGGCCGCCGGGTACCGGATCTCGACCTCGGGTGCCGCCGAGCGCCAGGGCATCGTGCACCGCCTCGATGTGGGCACGTCAGGTCTGATGGCGGTGGCCAAGTCGGAGCGCGCGTACACCTCGTTGAAGCGTCAGTTCAAGGAGCGCACGGTCGACAAGCGCTACCACACGCTGGTCCAGGGCCACCCGGACCCGACCAGCGGCACCATCGACGCACCCATCGGGCGGCACCCGAACCACGACTACAAGTGGGCGGTAACGGCCGAGGGCAAGCCCTCCGTGACGCACTACGACCTGGTCGAGGCGTTCCGCGCGGCTTCGTTGCTCGACGTCAAACTGGAGACCGGGCGCACGCATCAGATCCGGGTCCACATGGCGGCCCACCGGCATCCTTGCGTGGGCGATTTGACCTACGGCGCGGACCCGACGCTCGCGAAGCGGCTCGGGCTCACCCGGCAGTGGCTGCACGCCGTGCGGCTCGGCTTCGGGCACCCCGGGGACGGTCAGTGGGTCGAGTTCGAGAGCGACTACCCCGCGGACCTGCAGAAAGCGCTGGACCGGGTGCGGGAGGAAAGCTACGGATGAGCGCGCCGTACGCGGTGCGGGTGGCCGAGGAGTCCGCCGACCGTGAGGCCTGCTTCGTGGTGCGCAAGGAGGTCTTCGTCGTCGAGCAGCAGGTCCCCCAGGATCTCGAGTACGACGCGTACGACGCCGATGCCGTGCATGTCCTCGCCCGCCGTGAGGACGGGGTGCCGATCGGCGCTGGGCGCCTCCTGTACGGCGCGGGGGCGGCCGCCAAGACCGGCGGTGACCTGGCGGTCGGGTCCCTGGGGCGGCTGGCCGTCGTGCGGTCCGCGCGCGGGCTCGGCGTCGGGATCGCGCTGGTCCGGGCCGTCGAGGACGCGGCACGCGCGCGTGGGCTGACGGCGGTCGATCTGCACGCGCAGACGCATGCGCTCGGGTTCTACGAGCGGCTGGGGTATGCGGCGTACGGGCCGAAGCACCTGGAGGCGGGGATCTGGCACCGGGCGATGAGGCGCTCCGTGTAGGGGCGCTGGGGGGCGTTCTCCGTGGCGGCCGGGCCGCGAGCACCGCAGTGCGGTGAGCGGGTGTTTGTCTTGCGGCTGCCCGGTCCTTGGGGGAGTCCGGTCTCTTGAGCAGCCACCGCTTCGTACGATCGAGGCCATGGCACGCAATGTGGTGATCAGCGGGGGCGGTACGGGAATCGGGCTGGCGGCAGCGCGGCTCTTCGCCGCGGGCGGAGACCGGGTGTTGCTGCTCGGACGACGGGCCGAGGTGCTGGAACAGGCGGATGTGGCGGGAGCGCTCACGTATGTGGCCGATCTGAGCGAGGTCGAACGGGTGCGCGGGGTCGAGAGGTTCGTGGCCGCCGAGCTCGGCGCCGTCGACGTACTCGTCCACGGCGCGGGCGGTGCCGGGCATCTCGAGCCGAAGGCCGACAGCGACGATCCGCTCGTGATCGCCGCGTACCACTGGACCCTCAACTTCCGGCTCAACACGCTGACGGCGGCGCTGCTCACCGAGGCGTTGCGGGATCGGCTCGCGTCGCCCGGCGGGCGGGTGCTGTTCCTCAGCTCGATCGCCGCGTACCGGGGCTCGGGGAGCGCCGCGTACGCGGCGTCCAAGGCCGCGCTGCACCCGTACGCCTTCGATCTCGCCCGGCAGTTGGGGCCGCGCGGCATCACCGTGAACGTGGTGGCGCCCGGTTATGTCGAGGACACCGGATTCTTCGGCGAGGCCATGGACGCGGCGCGCCGCGAGCATCTGATCGCCGAGACCTCGACCGGCCGCGCGGGAACACCCGGCGACATCGCGGAGACCCTGCACTGGCTGGCCTCACCGGCCGCAGGCCACATCACCGCCCAGGTCATCCAGGTCAACGGTGGCGCGGAACACGGCCATTGAGCGGTCCACGGGAGTGCCAGGTCCGCGTTCGGCCGGCCGCTGTGGGACATGGAGCCGGCCGATTTGAGGGGCTCAACAACAGGTCAGGGCCTCTCGCGGCGCCCCTGCGCCCCTGGCTGAGCGTCATCGCTTTGGGGCGCCGCCGCCGGTTGACTCATAGCTGGTTGGTGCGTTCCAGTCGACCAGTTGGACGATGACGCCTTTGGGGTCGCGGACCTGAAAGGCGCGCTCGCCCCACTCCTCGTCGGTCAGCGGCATGGTGATCACGACGTCTTCGGAGCGCAGGCGCGCCAGCTCGCCTTCGAGGTCCTCGACGACGAAGGCGAGGATCAGACCTGCGGTGTGCTCGTCGCGCTGGTCTGCCGGGAGGGTGTCCAGCCCCCGTCGCAAAAAGATGACGTTCATGCCGACGTCGTCGCGCGTCAGGGACGCGAAGCCGTCGGCGGCCATCTCCTCGCGGAACCCGAAGTGCTCGACGAGGAAGGCGCTGGAGGCGGGGACATCGTCAACGTTGAGCGAAACGGCACTAGAGGTGATCTTCATGAAAAACTCCTCCAAAATCACACTGAGCACATTCTCTATACACAGTACAATGTACATTGTACAGAGTTTGGTTGCGAGATGATGCCCCCGTGCCAAAGGAACGAACCAGCTCGGGCGACCCGGCCCGCACCCTGCAACTGCTGTGGCGTGACTCCTCCTCTGACCGTCGCCGAGGACCGCGACAGGGGCTGAGCATCGATGCGCTGGTCGAGGCTGCCACCGCCATCGCCGACGCTGAAGGCCTGGGCGCGGTGACCATGCGCCGGGTAGCCAAGGAACTCGGCGTGGTGCCGATGACGCTGTACACCTACGTCCC
>CBFGQM010000379.1:0-4508 GCA_965650905.1 uncultured Streptomyces sp.
CAGATCTCCAGATGGGAGATAGCGAGTCCGCTCGGTCCGCGGGAGACGCTTCCCGCGACTGTCCATCCGTCATCCGAGTCGTGCCGGAAGTGCGCGACAACCCCAGCTTCAGCCTCCTCGCTGGTCGGGTTGCTGATCTGAAGCTGCATGTTCGCTGACGGATCGGTCGAAGCGGTGCTCATCACCTCGGCAATGTCGCACCGCAGACCACTACGGGTCAACATCGACAGACCAGAAAGACGGTATTGACTGCATCCGCGCGTTCGAAATGGCGAGATGACGCTGATCGCGTAGACGAACTGATGGGATAACGCTAACCTGTCCACATGCAGTCAACGATTGCGGATGAGATCCGCTCTCGCCTGCGCGTTCGCCGTGACCTGCCCGCCCCGGCCCAGTGCCGGGCGCTTCGGGAAGCGGCCGAACTGACGCAGAAGGAACTCGCTGACGTCATCGGCGTCAGCAAGCAGACGGTGAGCTACTGGGAGACCGGCGCACGCACCCCTCGCGGTGCGCTGCTCTACCGGTACGCCGAGGCGCTCAGCGCTCTCCGGGAGGCCACGTGAACGCCGAGGAACTGGCGGCCGAGTGCGAAGCCCGAGGCGACATGGCCGGCGCCCGCTACTGGCGGCACGTTCAGGCCGTCGTCGACGAGGCGCCCCCTCTCTCTCCCGAACAGGTAGCGCGTCTTCGCGTCCTGGTCTGGAGCGACGCCGAGCCGCACACCGCGGCGGCATAGAAGCGACCCCTCGCGTAGGCGCCGGTGTTAGCCGCACCGACGACCGCGAGGGGCCTCGACGCAGAACCCGTTCAACGACGAACCCCGGGCTATCGCTCGCCAGCAATCCCGGGGTCACGTCCACACAGAAAGGCGCCTACGCCAATGGCAAGAATGCCACACCACGCGGACACCGCACCCGCCGACGGCGAGGCTGCACCGCGACTCGACTGGTCGCGCGCCAGCATCGGCGACCCGCGACCCTGCGTCCTCTGCGGACGCCCCGCACTGCTCCGGCACCCGGATACGGGCGAGCCGCATCACAAGGCGTGCAGCGAGCCCGCCACCCCGGCCGCCGTCGCCACGAAGGCCGAGATCCTGCCGTGCCGCTTCTGCAAGGCGCCGGCCAGTCTCCGCGGCCCGGAGGGCCAGCCCGAGCACTGGACGTGCCGCAGGAAGGCGCCCGTCCGGTGAGGCGCTTCCCGATCCCGGATCCGACCGGGAACACCGCCGTGGGTCGCGCGTCCAGGCGCAGCACGACAACCGCGACCGTCGAGCAGTTGCGTACGCGCCTCCACATTGCCGTACGCAACTCCGATGGCGCAGGGCTACGGCTTCTCGCCGCCCACCTCGGCAGGGCCAGCGCATGACTCCCCGCCGCGGCCGTCTCCGTCTCGCCTACTCGGCGGGGCGGGGACGGGCCGCGCGCACCCTCCGCTGCACCAACGACTTCGGCCTGACGGCCGCTGAACTCCGTGCCGAGATGCGGCGCTTGACCTCCCGTGGCTGGCAGCTGTGGGAGATCGCGTACCGCTTCGGCTGCACATCCTGCGAGGACACCGCGCGACCGACAGCACCGCTGAGCAGGTCAGCCTGTTTGGCTCCGACGACGAACCGCCTGCGGCGCAGGCCGTATCCGGCGTGGACCCGGACGAACTACGGCACGCCACGGCGCGGCTCGTCGCCACGTCCGCGCGGGATCTCGCCGACCCGCAGCACCGGACGAGGGTCTTGCTCGTCGTGGGCTGCCCGTTCTGCGAGCACCAGCACATTCACCCCGGCGGGTGGGTCGGCGATGTCCGGCTCGGGGAGCGCCGCGCCCGCTGCATCGGTCAGCCCGGCGGCCGGTACCTGATCAAGGCGGTGGCCGAGTGAGCGCCTACGAGCGCGTCATGAACGCGCTGAGGGACCACAGCGAACACGTCATCGTCCGCGGCCGGGCCGCACGCACCCGCGGCATCTGCCACGACGGCGACGCACCCGACACCGTCGCCATTACGACCGGCGACAAGCGGGTCTTGATCAAGTGCCATAAGGACTGCCCGATCGAGGACTTCCTCACGCCACTCGGCCTCACGCCGCCCGACCTCATCGACGAGCCGAAGGCCAAGGGCAGCGCGTTGGGACAGATCGTCAAGACCTGGACATACAAGCGGGTTGACGGTGGCGTCGTTCAGTACGTCCACAAGTACCTGCCGAAGGGCTTCCGCCCGGAGTTGCCCAACGGCGAGCAGAAGCACCCGCCGAAGGAAGAGCGCGTGCTGCTCTACCTGCCAGAGGTTCGCGCTCGGGCGGAGGCCGGCGGGGTTATCACCCTGTGCGAGGGAGAGAAGGACGCCGACAACGCCATCAAGGCCGGGGCGGTCGCCACCACCATGCCGGGCGGTACGGGCATGGGCTGGCAGGAGCGGTACACGGACATGCTTCGCGGTGCCTCCGAGGTGCGCATCGTCGCCGACGACGACCCCAAGGGCGAGGGCATGAAGCACGCCCGGAAAGTCGCCGCTTCCCTCGCCCGTGCCGGTATCCCGTGGCGGATCTACCTGCCCGCCGCAGGCAACGACCTGTCCGACCACCTGGCGACCGGTGCCGCCCTGAACGATCTGATCGAGGTACGGGACGACGACGAGGTACCTGCCGAGGAGACCGCACCCGAGGCGCTGGACCCCGAGAACACATCGTCAGAGGAGTACTTCGAGGCGGCTGTTGAACGGCTCCTCGGCCAGCTGCTCGACACGGACGGCCTTGACGGCATTCCGCCGCTCGAACCCCTCGTCGGTGACCTGCTGGCCCTGAACACCATCGCCCGCGCCGTAGGGCCGTCGGGCACCTTCAAGTCGTTCGTCCTGCTCGACATGGCCGGCCATATCGGCACCGGCATGAAGTGGCACGGCCAGTACGTCCGCCAGGGCCTCGTCGTATACCTCGTCGCCGAGGGCGAGCAGGGAATCCGTAAGCGGGTGCGTGCGTGGGAGCAGCACCACGGCATGCGCATGGACAACGTACGGTTCCTGCCCCGTCCCGTGCAGGCCATGAGCCCGGAGTGGGACGTGCTGATCGAAGTGCTCCGGCGCCTGAAGCCGGTGCTTGTCGTCGTCGACACGCAGGCCCGCGTCACGCTCGGCGTCGAGGAGAACTCGAACACCGAGATGGGCCGGATCGTCGACCGCTTCGACAAGCTGCGCATCGACACCGGGGCGTGTGTCGCCATCGTCCACCACACCGGCCACGTCGGCGAGCACGGCCGCGGTGCCTCGGCGGTGAAGGGCGCGTTGCAGTCAGAGCTCCACATCTCCCGTAAGGGCGACAAGATCCCGAACACCGTCCTCACGATCAAGTCCGGGAAGCAGAAGGACGAGGACCAGGACGGCGACTTTCGGTTCGGGCTGAAGAAGATCTCGCTGGACGGCGAGTACAAGCCCGACGGGCGGCCGGTGACGTCCCTGGTGCTGGTCTCGCTGGACGCACCGCACGACGGGCCTCTTCCGGCCCCGGAGGGCAGCGTGGAATGGATCGTCCAGCAGCTCGACCAGGCGAACGTGCCGAACGACTACGGGCGCCGGAAGCTGCGCACCGAGTGCCAGCGCCTCGGGTTCCAGGCCCGCGACGCCAAGCTTCAGGAAGTTGCGAACATCCGGCGGGAGCGCTCCGCAGACCGGTTCCCGGACCGGTTCCCGGATCTTGAAGGGGAAGCGGTTCCCGAGGCCGGAACCAATGAAGGCGGAACCGCAGGTCAGACCGGTTCCGCACCGGTCGGGAACCATAAGGAACCGCGCACATCAGCACCGGTGGTTCCCTCCCCTCCTCTAGGGAGGGAACCGGTGGTGCAACAGGGACCGGTGTGCGCCGTGTGCCACACCCGACTCGACGCTGACTGGGCTGCCCTCGGTCACGACCGGCACGTCGGATGCTGAGGGCCAGCCATGGACATGAAGCCCTGGCTCACACTCGCCGACCGCGTACGAGCGGAAGGCGCCTACGGCTACGCGGACTTCGCGCGGGACCTAGTCCGCCAACTCACCTGGCGCGGCGCCCTGGACGTCGCCACCGCGCTCCGCTCGTACGTGTACGGCCAGCCCGGCGGCAGCGAGCTGCACAAGGCCGTAGAGCCGCTCTACCGCCGTCTCGGGTGGGAGCAGGCCGCGCTCGTCGCCTGCTGGTTCCGCGACGCCCGTAACCGGCCTGGACGGCGCCCCGGCGGCTGGCCCGTGTCCGTACCCGTCGACATCCAAGCCTCGAAGATCGCAGCCTGAACGGAGAACCCATGACCGAGACCCGACACCGAGTCGGCCCCATCGGTGACCGAGTCCGACGCAACATCCTGCGTCTGCTCGACGAACGACGCATCGGCAAGGCTGAGTTGACCAGGCGCGTCCAGGCCGCTGGCCGCCGCATGGACTTGCTGGCGGTGCGCCGCATCGAGCGAGGAGAACGCCGCGTAGACGTTGACGACCTCGTAGCCATCGCTGCTGCCCTCGGCGTCACCGCGGCGCAGCTGCTGGAGATGCCG
>CBFGQM010000380.1:0-4473 GCA_965650905.1 uncultured Streptomyces sp.
TCCCGCTCGGCGCGTTCCCGTTCCGCGCGGGCGTCCTCCTCGGCCATGCGGCGCAGGGCGGGCGGGAAGGCGAACGGGTCGTTGGTGAGCCGCCAGGCGAGCACCCGGTCGTTGACCATGCTCTGCCGAGCCAGGGCGCCGTAGCCCCGGGTGCGGCAGAGCGACTCGATGATCTCCTCCAGGCTGTACGGCATGGGCGGGCCGTCCGGTTCGGGCACCGCCACCCCGCCCTCGCCGTCCTCGGGCAGCAGGAACACATCGCGTACGTTGCCGGTCAGCAGGATCTGCGGGTACACGGTGAGCGCCATGTCCAGCTCACGGATCCAGGCGGGCGCGAGCGGCGGGACGGCCGTCGGAGCCGGCGCGTCCTCCTTGCCCTCCTTGCCCTCCTTGCGTAACGCCCCACCGCTGTCAGCGCTCACGCCGCTGCTCCTGTCCGTACGTGGTGCGCCGCGCGGGCTTGGCCTTCTTCTTGCGGCGCCGGTCCGCCTGGTCTGCCGGGGCCGCCCGGTCCGTCGCACCGTCCTCGGTGGTCGTACCGTCATCCGTCGTACGGTCATGGGCGCGTCCCGTGCCGGGCCACGAGCCGTCGGGCGCCACGGCCGTGGGTCGTACCCCGGGCGGCAGCGCGGAGGTGCGGGCCAGGTCGACGCCCTGGTCACGCACCGCGTCCTCGATGCCGGGCAACTGGTCCGCGCAGAACCACTGCTGGACCCGGCGGTCGGTCTCGGCCTCGGTCTCCGACTCGGCCACCAGCACGGTGGTGAGGCCGGGCCGGTCGGGCGCGAGTGCCACCCGCAGCCCGTAGCCGTCGGGGACCGCGGCCTCGCCGGACGCCTCGGCCGCCCCGCCGAACGGCACGACGACGCTGCCGTCCTCGGCCAGCAGGTCGGCGAAGTCGTCGCCCACGGCGTAGTCACGCTCGCGCAGCACCCGCATCACGGCGTCGGCGACCGTGCCCCGGTGCCGGGCGGTGTCCGCCCGTGCCACAACCCACTCCACCTCCTGTTCCAGATGGGCCGGGTCGGGCGCCTCGGCCACGGCCGCCGACAGCCGCCGCCGGTCCTCCGGTGCGGCGTCCTCCAGCCGGTCGAGGAGCCTGGCCCGCAGCCCGGCCAGCCGGACGGCGTTCCGCTGCCGCTGGGTCGACTTGTGCACGAGTACGCCGAGATCGTGGAGGAGGGTACGGGCCTCCTCGGCACTGCGCGCCTGCCGCAACGCCTCCAGACGGCGGGCGAAGACGGGCAGGTCGTCGGGCTCGCAGGAGGGTCCGTCGCGGTTGAGGAGCGCCTCGGCCTCGACGAGGGCGGAGGCACGGACCTGGGCGGTGCGGTCCTCGGCGGCCCGGACCGTCGGTGCCGGTGCCGGGCGCTGCTTGCTCGCGCCCCTGCCGGAGTCCCTGCCCGCGTCCGCGTCCTTGCCCGGTGGAGGAGACCAGACCTCGCAGGCCGCCCGGCTGAGTTCGGCCTCCGCCCGCTCGTTGATCCGACGGGCCGAGTCCAGGGCGGCGGCCAGTTCGGCAACGTCGGCGGAGCCCGACACGGTGACGATGTGCACGTCGATGCTGGCCGTACGGTACGCGCGGCGCAGCGACCTGGCCTGGCCGCGCAGGTTGTGTGAGCGGGTGGTCTCCTGCGCGAGCTGGGCGCGCAGTTCCCTGCGCCGTTCCGCCTCGACGTCGACGTAAGACCACGCGTATGCCGCGGAGTTGCTCAATGACCCTCCCCCAGGGCCGCAGTTGAACCGCGCGGGAGAGGGCCCACCGTTCAGTACGGGGCTGGCCCGGGGCCCGGTCGGCGGGCGATCGATGGCGTGCACCGACTCCCTCGGGCGATGCCTGGCGCCCATCATGCCTCACTCGGCGGGTGCCCGACCCCGATTCGACTCTCTCGGCACAGCATTCTTTCAGCGCTGTTACGGTGCCTTCGGGAGAGGGGGTGTCGGCTTGTCCTTCCTGGCTGACGCCGTTGAGGCGATCCATGCTCACTGGGCAGAGCTCTCCGGGCGGTTGGACGCGCCCGCGCGCGAAGAGCTGCTGGAGATCCTGGCGGACGCCGAGTCGGACCCCGTGGCCGCCGCCGGCGACCTGCGCGAGCTGATCAAACCGTTCGCGTCCCCCGGTCACCCCGTGCGCGAGGCGCTGACCCCGTCCGGAGTGCGCTTCCAGCCAGGACTGCCGCCGCCACAGGACAACTCCGCGCTGCTGGCGTTGCTCCGGCGACTGCGCACGGAGGTGCTGGACTCGGGAATCCTGGTGACCCCGACTCACCCGCCGACCACGGCGCATGTGGTGAACGCCGTGAGAAACGCGGCCGAACCCGACGCCCCCTACCGCCCCGACCTCGACGACGCCTGGCTGCTGGCCGAACCCGCCCTCCCCGCCGCCTCCCTAGACCTCGCCGCGGCGCAGGCCCACGACCTGATCCTGCTGATCGACACCAACGAGGTGGAACGGGTCCCCGCGTTCCAGCTCGATCCGGAATCCGGGGCACCGTACCCGGTCGTCGTCGAGATCAACCGACTGCTGTCGGCCGATGTGGACCCCTGGGGTGCCGCCGACTGGTGGCTGGGCTCCAACGTGTGGCTCGACGCCGCGCCCGCGAGGCTGCTGGGCACCGGAGTGGACCACGCTCTGCTGTCCGCCGCGCGAGCCGAGATCCCGGAGTGGTGAACGCGTGCCCGACCAGATGATCCCCACCCTGACCGTCCGAGCGAAGCCGTACCGCCATGTGCTGCCGGCCGGTACCGAACTGTGGCGTGTGCACAGCGCACACCGTGCCGCCACCGAGTTCAAGCCCGTACCGGCCGATCTGCACTGGGGCGGCGGACGGTTCTGCGACATCCGGGACGGGCTGAGCACCGGCCCGCTCCCGTATCTGTACGCCGGTCTGTCCCCGCTGACCGCCCTGTGCGAGACCCTGGCCCGCGATCTGCGGATGCGGCCGGACGGGCGGCGACGCATCACCCAGCCACGGGTGCGGGACATGGTGCTGTCCAAGGTCGCCACGGCCACCGACCTGCCGCTGGTCGACCTGACGGACAACGCCCGTCTGGCGGCGGTCCACCAGGACATCTGGCTCGTCCAGGCCCCGGCACCGGACTACCCGCGCACCCGCCGCTGGGGCTCCTGGATCCGCGACCAGGCCGACTGGGCCATGGGCATCCGCTGGCCGTCGCGCCAGGACTCCGGCGCAGTGTCCGGCGAGGTCTGCGTCCTGTACGAACGCGAGGACGGCCCCGCCCTGCTCAAACCGTCGTCAGAACCCCTGCTGGAGCTGAACACCCCGACGGGCCGCGACTATGTGAACAGCCTCCTCGCGCCGCTGCGCATCCGGGTCGAACACCCCCGCAGGCGAGGGTGAGAACGCGGCCACGTGTCGTTGGGATGGGTGTCGCCGCGCACTTGGGTACTTCGGTGTGCCGGTACGACAAGGATGCGAGGCTCGGATTCGCCGGACGCATGCCGATACCGACCCAGTCGTGGTGCGCGTGTCTACCCATGGCTCTCCTCATACGTACATCGGATGCCGTAGTCCTTCAGGAACGTGATCCAGCGAGCCGCCTCCCCCGCGTCGTCGGTGGCCTTGTGCAGACCGGATGGTGTCGTGCCGTCGAGGACGCGTGAGATGCCGTAGGCCAGCGGCACCGACACACAGCGCGCCATCGCGGTCCCCGCCGCGTCGCCCACCAGGTTCAGCAGATAGGAGCCGGCCCAGGTTTGGCCCGCCGCGTCACGGACCTCCAGCGCGACGGACAGCACGACGCGGTCCCGGTCGTGCTCCCCGGTCGGGTAGCGCGTGGCGAGCTCATCTGCCAGCTCGTTGATCCGCGCGGTGTCCCCCGTACGCAGTTCGTCGAGGACCGGCTGCCCTGCCCGGCGCCAGCCGTCCAGGCGCAGAAAAAAGGAGGCCCTGAAGGCGATCACCGACTACCAGGCCCTCGCTCTCGACCTGCACCCCACGCTGGTCCTGTGGCAGCGCGTACGCGAGCTGTCCAACAACCTCTCCGTCTACGACGCGCATTACGTGGCCCTCGCCGAGACCTTCGGCGTTCCGCTGATCACCAGCGACGCCAGGATCGAGCGCAGCGGGGCAGCACGCTGCACGATCGAGACCTTCGAGGCATCCAGCACCTGACCCCATTCGCACTGGGTCTGGCCTCAGCATCCGCCACACGGTGTCGTACGGCAGGGTGGCGACGGTCTCCGCGTTGTCGAGTGTGTTCGCGCCCGGCGGAACCGTCCGTGCTGACCGTGCCTCGTCCACGCGGCCGTGCTCGCGCTCCGCAGTTCCTGTGAGCGATGCTTACCTCGAGGTCGGCGCTATTCGTTACCGTGTACGAGTTCACACGTCCGCCCACCCGCCCACGAACCGCCTGAAAGATTGCTAACCGGCTTGAGATGCGATACAAGTACCATCGCCGCGAGCCGCGAGCCGCGAGCCGCGAGCCGCGAGCCGCGAGCCGCGAGCCGCG
>CBFGQM010000381.1:0-4466 GCA_965650905.1 uncultured Streptomyces sp.
GTTGCTGGAGCCGCAGCGGCCTCCGTCGGGCTGCACGTACAGGACGGGGTGCGGCACGCCCGAGCCGTGTGTGCTGGCGTTCGCCTCAAGGAAGAACGTTGCGTTGAAGCCGCTCATGCCGCCACGTCCTCGGTGTTGCAGGCGGGTTGGGTAGTCTCAGTGGTCACGGTGACCTCTGCTTTCTCTGCGGTAGGGGCGCCGGTCGGGGGTCGCTCAGGCCGGGAAGTCAGGGCGGCCCTTCGGCGCGTCCGGGTGGGTCAGGTGTGCGCGGGCTTCCGGCGCGTCCGCGGCAGGAGCGCCTCCGCCGGCCGGTGCTCGACGGTGCGGCCGCGGTGAGAGGGGCGGTCTCCGGCCATCTGCTCGGCCTCGAACTCCAGGACCTGGGCGAGGGGGAACAGCACCTTCACGCCGCGCTTGAATCCCTTCGGCGCCTTGCCGCGGTGGCGGGCGATGTAGATGGCGCCGGGCGTGGTCTTCCAGCGCTTGGCCAGCTGGGCGACGTCGAGGTGGGTGGAGTCGTCGCGCTCACTCGGGGGGGTCTTCATCACTTCCCTCTTCTGTGTCGGTGATCTCTGCGATGGCCGCCCGCACTTCGCGCTGCTGCCGGAGTTCCTCGGCGATGAGTCGCACGACCTGCGGACTGGGGTTGGCCTGGTCTCTTTCGATCCGGGACAGGTACGAGGCGGAGATCCCGATGCGGGTGGCGAACTCCGTCAGGCCGAAGCCGGACTCCTCGCGACTGCGCCGGATGCTCTGTCCTCGCGCCTTCACACCGGAAAGATTAGGAAAGATCTAACATCAAAGCAAGCCTGGCGCAGGAAAGAAGAGGAAAGATGCAGAAAGCCGCAGGTTGAGGCTGCGTGCCGCGAAACCTGTCGCCCGCACAGAACTGATTGGTAAGTTGTTTCCTGTCGTTGCTTCCTGTTGCTTGCACGGACTGGGCGGAGACTGGGATGACTCACCACCCCCACAGGTGGGCTGTGCTTGGCCTCGCGATCCGAGGGGACCGGGATCGCCAGGGCCTCACCCGCGAACAGCTCGCCGAACGCGTCCGCGCGCGCGGCGGCCAGGTCACCCCTCGCAGCATCGGGAGCCTTGAGGCCGGCGTCGTCCCGAAGAAGCGGCCCAAGCCCCCCACCCTGGAGCCTGTTGTTGCCGCGCTCGGCTGGCAGGGCGGATGGGCCGACCGCATCCTGGGTGGCGAGGACCCGAGTGTGGTTCTCCGTAGCGACAGTGCCGAGCCTCGAGCCGAGTCGCCACGCGCCCACCTGCTCGAGCTCGTGCCGACCGTCTACGAATTCAGCCGGACAGCGGCGAGCCTCGGTGCTCCCGCTGCGATGCGGGATGACTTCGATGCCCTCGTGCAGCGGCTGCTGGAGTCCGCAACCGCAGGCCAGCCGCCGCGCTCGTCCTACGCGCTGGCCGCCTCGCGCCCGCACGCACCCGCCGAGGGTGTGCCCGCCGACGATGCCGCGCGCATTGACGACGCGATCCGCCGGAACGGCTGACGGCGTACAACCCTTCAGACGCAGCGGGGGCCTACACCCTCGCCGCGTCGCCGTGTCTGCAAATCGCCGAGGTTGGTCAGTGCTGCCCGGATTCGGTAGCCGGCGGAACGAGTTGAAAGATTTCTCTCCGCTTCCTTCCATTACCTCTGAGTGATCAGGTACACATAAACACCCGGCGCGCTTCCCACCCGTCCGAATCATGGGGGGCGCATGTCTGTTACGCCGTCGCTACTTTCAGCTGGTCTCGCCTACGCGCCAGCCGTCATCCTCGACGAACTCGGCATCACCATCGTGCACACGTGGCTACGCGACACTTGGGGTGCCTGGAGCCCGGCCAAACGCGTCGTCGTCGTCGCCTCCGGGCTCAACCCCGTACAGGAAAGATGCGTACTCGCGCATGAGGTGGAGCACGTTCTCGCCGAAGACACCGGCTGCGGCAACGTGATTGCGATAGTCCGCCAGGAGCGCCGCGCCGATCTCGAAGCGGCCCGTAAGCTCGTGGCCATCTCGGACCTTGCCCAAGTCGCCCAGTGGACCAACGACCTCCACACCGCGGCGACCGAACTAGGCGTGACGGAACGCCTGCTGCAGGTCCGCCTCAACGACCTGCGAGGGGAGGGCTGGCCGTGGCAGCAACAGGGTGGATTGAGGATCGCTGGCTGAAGAAGCGCCCCGACCCGATCACCGGGAAGCGCGAGCGCACCGAGCTGTACGGGACGAAGACCAAGCGGTACCGGGTGTGCGGCATCCCTGGCGTCCGCAAGCGCAGCTTCGCCACGCTGGAGGAGGCCAAGGACTGGAGAGTCCAGGCCATCGCGGACACGAAGAAGCGGGAGTTCATCGACGACCGCGACGGCGAGATCCTCCTCGGCGACTACATCACCAACGAGTGGTGGCCAACCTGCGAGTACGACCGGACCACCGCCGAGAGCATGGAAGGCAAGATCCGTCGTCACATCGTGGAGACGTCTCTCGGGCGGACGCCCATGTATCTGATCGGCGAAGACCGCCTGATCGCCTGGAAGAAAGAACTGGCTGGGCGACGCCTGGCCGACAGCACGAAGGAAGTGCTGTGGACGCACCTCTCCACCATCTTCAAGTCGGCAGTCGGCAAGCGCATAGCCAAGAACCCGTGCCGGGAGGCGAGCCGGGCCGTGCGGCCGAGGGCGTCAGCGGACACGAAGGCGCGGGCCTGGACCAGCCAGGAGGCTCGCTCCATCCAGAAGGCCATGCCCGCCCGGTACCAGGTGGTGGCAGACCTCGGTCTTCAGTCCGGCCTGCGCCAGGGCGAAGCATTCGCCTTCAGCCCTAACGATGTCGACGAGGCACAGATGGTCCTGCACGTCCGTCGCCAACTCCAGTGGAGCAAGGACGGCAAGACCGCGTACTTCAAGCTGCCGAAGAATCGCAAGGAGCGCCAGGTCCCGCTGTCGCCGAGGTTCCTCAAGTCCATCGGCGAGTACACGGAAGAGTTCCCCGCGGTCACGGTGACCCTGCCGTGGGTGGGGCCTGGGAACGCCGGCCGTGCGAACGCGACTGTTCGGCTCCTGGTGGCTACGCGGTGGAAGAACTGCATCCGGCCCGCGGGCTTCAACGAGAGGACGATGAAGCCCGCGCTGGCGGCAGCCAACCTGATCCCAGCGCGCCGAGAGGTTGCGTCGTGGGGGTGGGAGCCGTCGCGCGAGATGATGCACCACCGATGGCGGCACACGTACGCCAGCGTGCAACTCGGCGCAGGCGAGGACGTGGTGTCGGTGTCGCACTGGCTGGGGCACGCTTCTGTGACCATCACCCTGGCGACGTACGCACACTTCATGCCCGACAACGGGACGCGCGGTCGAACGGCCGTGGAGGCGTGGCTGGAGCGCGGGGCGACGTAAACCCCCTGAGAACTCCCTCGTTGTTTGGGAGACAGCAAAGGGGCCGCCACCCGAGGCACGGATGGCGGCCCCTTTCGGCAGGTCGAATGCGCAGCTCAGACCCCAGGCTCGAACTGTCGCAGCGATCTGAGCAGGACTGGCGATGGGTCCTCGATCAGACTGCTGGGGCGGGGTAGGTCGGGTACTCCACTCCTGGGGGCGGAGCCGACGAAGTGAGGTGATTGATCAGGCCGTGACCAGGCGCTTCATATCTTTCTCCGTCTTTCTGGGGCTTCCGCATCCTTACGATGCGCGCCCCCCTCAGGCCTCCCTCAGCGAGGCCAACCCCCTGGGAACTCCCTCGAAGTCGCTTGGATAAAGCGCCTCCCGGCAGGGCTCTCGGTGCGAAAATGACGTACCCCCCTGCGCCGCGAGTTGGCGCAGGGGGGTACGCCCCCGCCTCGGCTGACGCGCTTCCCAACGGCTGGCCGGGCGGGAGTCCCTGATGCGAGGTAACCGCATTCTAACTGTGAACATGTGTTCGATTTCTGCACACTATATCTAGCCCTGTGGCATATGCCATACCGGCCGCAGCGCTACGAGTTTCACACTGAAGGCGGCATGTCGTGCCTGTCGCATGCCCACCCCTTCGGCACCCGTTGTAGCAAGATCCAAAAAAGCCTGCTCACATCCGGCTGACATATGATGCCGCAGGTCAGAGCCTCTGTCGAGTGCCTAGCAACCTGTCCGATCATGACCCGTGGTTCCTCCAGGAACGCAAGCGCGTCGGCAGATGTATCCAGCAGGCCCGCATGTACCACAACCTCACCCAAGAGCGCGTCTACAACGCGATTCCCTTGAACCGCGCCTACTACCAGGACATCGAGGCCGGCCGGGCCAACCCGACCTTGGACACCCTCAACGGCATCGCCCGCGCGATCGGAGTCTCGCTCGCCGACCTTGTGCGGTGACCCGCCGCCGGGCAGCGACCGGGCGCTGCTCGACGCCCGGCTTGCGCATGGAGCGGCCCCGGCCGGGACACGCGGCCCGGCCGGGGCCTGGTCCCGCCCGCCCCCAGAGTTCACGGGGTGCGGGGACG
>CBFGQM010000382.1:0-4453 GCA_965650905.1 uncultured Streptomyces sp.
CCGGATCGAGTTCCTTCCGCGGCCTGCCACGCCCACGGCCCGTTCCCCCCGCCGCCCGGCCCCAGACCAACCACCCCCTGGCGCACCGACCAGCCACCCTCACAGCGACAACTTCGCGTAGAGATCTCGCCGATACCCGTTCGAGAAAACGGTTGACCGAAACTTCGGCGAACGTTAAGTTGCCCCGTCAGAAGGTGTTCAAAGTATTGAACAGCGTTCGATATGCCGAATACCTCGGGGTGTTGAACGTGCGAGGGAGAACTCGAGATGCTGGAGAAACCCGCCCCCCGAGCAGCCGGCCCGGGCCGGGCTCGTGGATGCGGGCCGGGCCGCCGAGGCTGGAGCGCAGCTCCGTCCCGCACATCTTCGTCAACGGCGCGGTTCGCGAGTCCGGGCGCAACGTCACCGTGGACGTGGCCACTACCGGCGTGATGGCGCTGAATCACCGGCATGGCCTCGGCACCGCGCGGCCGGCCACGCCGCGGGCGCATCCGCTGGCCAATTATCACGAGGACAACTCCGCCACCTGCGCGTTCGTCATGCCCTCGACGGTCGACGACAGGCAGCGCACACCGCTGGCCCCCTGGCCGACGACCAGGACTGGCACCTGCTCCGGTGGATACGGACACAGCAGCAGGCCGTATAAGGGATGGACTACATGATCGACAAACCGGCGCAGACGCGCGAGGAGCCCGATTCGCTGCTCGTTCGCAGCCACTACGACTACTCGCCCTGGCTCTTCTGGTCGGAGGCGAGCGAGGAGGAGCGCGCTCGTCAGCTCCGGCTACACAAGGCGCTCAACGAGCAAACCGGGTACACGATCGAGGATGGGTGCTTCGTCTCGGAGCTGGCGTCAGTGCGGAATGAGGAGCTGCACCTGGGCCGAGGCAGCTACGTCGCTGCCGGCGCCTACGTCACCGACTCGCTGCGGACCGGCAGGGACTGCTCGATGAACCCCTACACCGTGATCCGTGGAAAAGTTGAGCTGGGTGATGCTGTTCGCATCGGAGCGCACACGTCACTCCTGGGGTTCAATCACACCATGTCCGACCCCGATGTCGAGGTACACCGGCAACCGCTCACCAGTCGGGGAATCCGGATCGGCAACGACGTGTGGATCGGCTCCCACGTCGTGATCCTGGACGGAGTGCAGGTCGGGGACCGCTCGGTTGTCGCAGCGGGAGCCGTCGTCACCAAGGACGTCCCGGCCGGCGCGGTCGTCGCTGGAAACCCCGCGAAGGTCCTCAAGTGGCGGATACCGGAACTGGCTCCGTCGGTTGCGGCGCAGATTGGCCACCTCGACTCCGGCGACCTCGCAGGTGCGGTCGCGGCGTTCGCCGACACCGCCCGCAGCCAGGCCGAGGAGATCCTCGAGCGATGCTTTCTCCCCTCACCCGACGGCGGACTTTTCGTCGACACGCCGGGCACCGCGCCCAGCGTCCGTGCCCAATGCGACGCGATCGAGATCGCTGACCTTCTCCTCGGCCGCGCCCCGAGCCAACTGCCCGCGGCTGAGCAGGTCGAACGGCTCAGGAGCTGGCAGGACCCGACCACGGGCATGGTGGGGCCGCTCCTTCCCGACGGCAGTCGGCGGCCTCCCCAGCCCGGCCTGTTCGATCAGGACGCCGACTATCACGTGCTGTGCGTCGGGTACGCACTCGACCTCCTGGGAAGCCGGTTCCCCTTCCCTGTGCGAGTCGTTGCCGAGGCGCAGCCGGATGAGATCGTCGCCGGCTTGGAGCGGCAACCGTGGACCCACGATGCGTGGGCATCGGGGCATTGGGTCGACGTGCTGGGCACGGCGATCCACTGGAACCGCGGACTCGGCGAGCCAGGGCGGCCAGGAGCCGCAGAGGCGGCCCTCGGATGGCTGCTGACCCATGCCGACCGGCAGACGGGGATGTGGGGTTCCGCTCGCCCCGACGACGGCCTGCTCCAGATCGTCAACGGCTTCTACCGTGCCTCGCGCGGCACCTTCGGCCAGTTCGGACTACCGCTGCCGTACCCGGAACGCGTGATCGACACCGTCCTCACGCACGCCCGCGATGTCCGTGTCATCCGGCCGGACCGACAGAACGCGTGCAACATCCTCGACATCACCCACCCGCTCCGGCTCACCAGGCACACCGGATATCGCGAGGATGAGGTCACCGGCCTCGCCCGCACGCTGCTGCGGAACGCGCTCGGGCACTGGACCGACCACCAGGGCTTCGGGTTCCGGGCGCCTCATCCCACCACGGCGGGCGACCCGGCCACGACACCGGGCCTGCAGGGCACCGAGATGTGGCTCGCCATCATCTGGCTCCTCGCCGATCTCGCCGGCGTCTCCGAGGCACTGGGCTACCGGCCACGCGGAGTGCACAGGCCGGAGCCGGCAACTTGGGGAAAATGAGCAACCGCCGCATGTACGAGCCGGGGGGCCGCGCGTCCGCTGCGCACGAGCAATGCTGCTCCGACGCGCTGCAGGGCCGGCGCTCTCGGTAGCAGCGATGTGACTTCGGTGGGCCGGGAGCCGCGTCAAGGGCGTTCCCTGTTGTCGCGTCGCTGCGCGATGGGCCAGGGCCAACGCTGGCGAGATGTCTCGCGCGTTGCCCATCTCGGCCTGGCTGACGACCGCCTTCAGGGCCTCTGCGGTCGTACCGTGCCGCCGCAGGTCCTCAACCTCACGAAAGGACCCGCACAGCGGAAGTACAGCCACACGCAACGGGAGACGATCTCGACCGGGTACCGGTGCCCCCTGTACGACGGCGGCGTGTTCACCGGACGCCTTCCGGCGTGAATCAACCAGAAGATCAACGCGCTCGCCCAGCCAACGTGCCGGTGCTCGCCGCCGACTTGGCGGACACCATGCAGGACAAGGCCGTACGCCACCTCGCCGCCACGATCCGCCAGGCCAGGCACCTCGACGCTCAGGACCGACCGCACACCGACGGCAGCGCCCGCCGCAGCCCTTCCATATGCAAGAGGTCCAGCCGATGTCCGTACGCGGACCGCGCGGCGGCGACGGAGAGCCTGGGGAGGCACGAAGAGCCCGCCCGCACCCCCTGCGTCTCCCGTAAGGCGGCGAGCACCTCCGTGGTGATGCGGTCCAGCTGCGGGCGGACCTCCTTCACCAGATCCGGCCGCTCAGTGGGCCGCTCCTCGGGGTGCGCGTCCCAGCGCGCGTACAGCCCGCGCTGCACCAGCTTGTTCGCCTCGATCTGGTCCCGGAAGACCGCGCTCACCTGGTCCGGGTCCAGCCCGAGCGCCACCGCCCGGGCGGCCACATCCTCGAGGATCTGCCGCTCCCGCACGGGGTCGTCGATCGGTTTGTCGGTGCCGTACTTGGCGGCGGCCACCTTGTCGGCGATCAGCAGCCGCTCGGCGAACAGCTCGGTCAGCGGGGCGAGTCCGGAAGTTACGGCGGCCGCCCGTACCGCTGTCTCCGGCAGGGCTGCCTCCTGTACGGCAGCCGAAGCGGGCGTGGCGGGGGCAGTACCGGTGACGGTGACGGTGACGGCCGCCGTCGCGCACACGGCGACGAGGACGGAGCGAAGGCGTTGGGGGCGCACTGGCTTCCCTTCAGTGGGGTTGGTCGGCGCCGGTCCGTGACCCGCGCTGGGCAGCAAGGTACCCGCGTCGCCGCCCGACTCCGGGTCCCACCAGGTTGAGCGGGTCCCGGACTGCAGGGATGCACGAGCCCCACATGGGGGTCGCTATCCTCAGCCTTTCATGAGGATAGCGACCTGGTGCCGGTTATATCGGCGCCGTACCACCTATCCAAAGTGGCATTCGAACAACGAGGCCGCTGTATCCGGCGGGGCCCCATTGTCCTGAGGCACTACACATTTCTGGGAGCCGGTCCTGCCATCATCACTTGTCCAGTCGATCGTGACCTCGCCCACCCACCACCAGTCTCTGACTTCACTGCAGCCTATGGGGTTGATCAGGATCTGATCTCTGGTGACCTGCGCTCCGTCCTGATTGGTGCCGGTCACTTTGGCCGTCCCACCCATCTTATTCCCACAGAGGCTTATTTGCTGTCCATTTGTTCCCGCCGACGCGAAAACCGGCAGGAAGATGCCGGAGACCGTGGCCACAGCCACAGAGGCGACGAGGGCAGCTTTTACGCCGAGGCGCATGGAGTTCTCCTTATCGGGTAGAAATGATTTTCTGAGTTCACCATGTTATGCAAGTGACAGATGATACTCACGACTGTGCCGGTCACTGCTCGGACTCGCGGGTGAGATCAACCCACCAGTTGGTCAGCTCGCTACCCTTCTGTCCTGGCGCGGGAGACCGAACCTTCTTCGATTCCAGACTGGCAAATTGAGAGGGCACTTTAACCATGACATTATTGAAAAACCCGGCCTCAGCGGTGTCAGCGGTTTTCTCCGACACTTGAGAGCCTTCTGGTCTGCGTTGGCCGATGGCAGCAGGGCGATGACGATCCCGCCGGTGGACAGTGCCGCTG
>CBFGQM010000383.1:0-4445 GCA_965650905.1 uncultured Streptomyces sp.
CCTTCCGGTACGCGTACGCCTCCGAAGCCGCCGCCTCCACCGCCGCCAGGTCCGCTCCGGCCGACGCGGTGACGACCGCGGCGACCGCGCCCTCGACGAAGGGAGCGTCCACGAGGCGGGTGTGGGCCGGGAGTGCGTCCCCCTCGGCGAGGAGCGTCTTCACGGTGAGGACGGCGCTGCCGAGGTCGGTGAGGACTGCGACGCCGGCGCCGCGGTCCACGGAGGCGGCCGCGGCGGCAATCATGTCGGCACTGGTGCCGAGGCCGCCGTCCTCGACACCGCCCGCCGGGGCCACCGGCGCTGTCGTGCCGCCGCCCGCGAGCCCCGCGGCCAGCTCGGCGACCGAGGCGGCCACCGCGGCGCTGTGTGACACGAGCACGATCCCCACCAGCCTCTCCGTACCCGCAGAGCCGCCGCCTGTCGCGTCACTCACCGGCCGCCTCCACGAGTGCCGCCTCCACGAGTGCCGCGATCAGGAGCGCCGAGGAGGTGGCACCGGGATCCTGGTGCCCGATGCTCCGCTCGCCCAGATAACTCGCCCTGCCCTTGCGGGCCTGCAGGGGCGTGGTGGCGAGGGCGCCCTCCTCGGCGGCGGCCCGCGCGGCGGCGAAGGACTCGCCGAGCGCGTCCACCGCCGGCACCAGCGCGTCGATCATGGTCTTGTCGCCGGGCGCCGCGCCGCCGAGCTGCATCACCGCGTCCACCCCTGTGCGCAGCGCATCCGCGAACTGCTCCTCGCTGACGTCGGCCGCGTCGCCGAGTGCCTTCCCGGTGCGGCGCAGCAGCGTGCCGTACAGCGGCCCCGACGCACCGCCCACCGTCGAGATCAACTGCCGTCCGGCGAGCATGAGGACGGCGCCGGGTGTGGTCGGCGCCTCCTTCCGCAGCGCGGCCGCCACGGCCGTGAGGCCGCGCCGCAGATTGCTGCCGTGGTCGGCGTCGCCGATCGGCGAGTCGAGGGCGGTGAGCCGTTCCGCCTCGCGGTCCACGGACGCGGCACTCGCCATCATCCAACGGCGGAAGAAGTCGGCGTCGAGCACAGGATCTCCTTGCCTGGTACGTGCGTTGTAGGGGATACGACCGGTCTCACATGCCCCAGCGCAGGCCCGCCGTACGCACCGGAGCGTCCCACAGCCGCAGCAGCTCCTCGTCGATCTGGCACAGGGTCACCGAGGCTCCGGCCATATCGAGGGAGGTGACGTAGTTGCCGACGAGCGTGCGCGCCACGGCGACCCCGCGCTCGGTCAGTACGCGCTGCACCTCCGCGTTGAAGCCGTACAGCTCCAGGAGGGGTGTCGCACCCATGCCGTTGACCAGGACCAGCACCGGATTCCTGGGGCTGAGGTCCTCCAGGACCGCGTTCACCGAGAAGTCGGCGATCTCCGCCGAGGTCATCATCGGACGCCGTTCCCGGCCGGGCTCGCCGTGGATGCCGATGCCCAACTCCAGCTCTCCGGCCGGGAGATCGAAGGTGGGGCTGCCCTTGGCCGCAGTGGTGCACGCGCTCAGCGCGACGCCGAAGCTGCGTGCGTTCTCGTTGACCTGACGGGCCAGCGCCTCCACGCGCTCCAGCGGCTGTCCCTCCTGTGCCGCGGCACCCGCGATCTTCTCCACGAACAGCGTCGCGCCGGTGCCGCGCCGCCCGGCCGTGTAGAGGCTGTCGGTCACGGCCACGTCGTCGTCGACGAGCACCTTGGCCACCTGGATGCCCTCGTCCTCGGCGAGCTCCGCCGCCATGTCGAAATTGAGCACGTCACCGGTGTAGTTCTTCACGATGAACAACACCCCGGCACCGCTGTCCACGGCGGCCGCCGCCCGCACCATCTGGTCCGGCACCGGGCTGGTGAACACCTCGCCAGGACACGCCGCCGACAGCATCCCCGGCCCCACGAATCCACCGTGCAGCGGCTCGTGCCCCGACCCGCCGCCCGAGACGAGCCCCACCTTTTTGGCGACCGGAGCGTCCCGCCGTACGATCACCCGGTTCTCGACATCCACGGTCAGCTCGGGATGCGCGGCCGCCAAGCCTCGCAGCGCGTCCGCGACGACCGTCTCGGCGACGTTGATGAGCATCTTCATTCCGTACCTCCGGGTGAGGTGAGCAGCCGGGGCCGCGTCCTGATCTCTCAAAGCCTGCGGTCAAGTATCGATCGCCGGACGGTGGGGCACAGCCCGGGACACCGGTTCTGGCACCGCGTGGCCACCCCCGTGTTTGGCGTGTCTGCCTCCGGCGGGCCTCCCGGGAGTGTGCGCGCACCCGCATGGACTTTCTCGCCCTGCTGGGGACGACGCTGCCTCAGTGACAGGAGTGATGGGGTTGACGGAACTGACCGAGGAGTAACCGGGGGACCCTCAACGGGAGACGGGATGGGATGACGGGCCGAGGGGTCGCTCCGACAGCCCTTCAGTCCCCAAGTCCACGTCCCGCCCGGACATTCCAGCGCCCGGCCCGCCGGCTGAGCTCCGTCGCGGTCAGCGGCGGTACATCGATGCGCCAGAACGCCGACTCCGGAGCCTCGAGCGTCCGTACCACCACGGCCCGTACGACCTCCGGCTCGACGACGGCGACGGTCCGGCCCGAGGACTGGCCTACCGACTCCAGCCACTTCGCGACCCGGTCGCAGAGCTCGCGCACCGACTCACCGCCGTGCGGTGCACATGACGGGTCCGCCAGCCACCACGCGACCGCCTCCGGCTCATCGGAACTCACCTCGGACAGGGTGGCACCGCGCCAGCGGCCCACATCCAGCCCCGCCAACTCGGGCTCGGCCGCGACGTCGAGGCCGAGGGCGGCGGCGGTCTCGCGGCAGCGCACGCTGGGGGAGACCAGGGCCCGATCCGGAGCGGCCGTCGAACCCGCGACCGCCTCCGCGAGCCGCAGCCCGGCGACGTCGACCGGGCATCCGTCGTCGAAACGCGCCTCCCGCAGCGCCGCACTGATCGCTGGTGAGATCAACATCACTCGGCTCGTCATCGACCCCCCTTTCGTGCTCAACACTCCTCAACACCCTTGCCCACACCAGGAATTGGTGCCGTGACCAGGAACACCGGCGCACTCCCGGCACCCCGTGCGCCCTTGGCTGCGTCCCCGCTTCGCGGTACCTTCTCGTCGATATTGACGACGGTTCGACGGAAGCCGGTGAGAATCCGGCACGGTCGCGCCACTGTAAGCCGGTACCGACCGCCTCCCCACCAGGAGCGGTGCAGGTCGGGCAAGTCAGACCCGTGGCCGTCGTCCTGTGCACCACCGAGATGGGACGCGAGTTCCCCCAGGAGGTCCTGCCATGGCCCAGTCCGTCGCTCAGCCGACCGCAACCATCCCTGCCGTACCGGCTTCGGTGCCGGCCAAGCTGCCGATCGGCGCAATCGCCCCCTGGGCGGTCTTCTTCGGCATCCTGATGCTGGTCCTGCTCTACTTCGTCGGCGCCGAGCAGGGCGCCACCTCCCTGGTCTCCGGGGAAGGTGTGCACGAGTGGGTGCACGATGCCCGTCATCTGCTCGGTTACCCCTGCCACTGACGGCGAAAAGGATGCGTACGAGCGTTCGCATGAACTCCGTCATCGTCAGAAACCTCCTGGTGCGTGGCATGCTCGCGGGTCTCGCCGCGGGCCTGCTCGCCCTGCTCGTCGCCTACTTCCTCGGCGAACCGCGCGTCGACGCGGCCATCGCGTACGAGGAGGCCCACTCCCACGAGCACGGCGGCATGGAACTCGTCAGCCGCACGATGCAGTCAACCGCGGGCCTGTCCACCGGTGTCCTCGTCCACGGGGTCGCGTTCGGCGGTATCGCCGCCCTCGCGTACTGCTTCGCCCTCGGCAGGATCGGCCGCTTCGGTCCGCGCGCCGGCGCCCTGCTGCTGTCGACCGCCGGGCTGATCGCGGTCTACGTCGTCCCTTTCCTGAAGTACCCCGCCAACCCGCCGGCCGTCGGTGACCCCCATACCCTCGACCAGCGGACCACGCTGTACTTCCTGATGGTCGTGCTCGGAGTCCTGCTGGCCGTCGGTACCGTGATCCTTGGCAAGCGCCTCGCGCCGCGCCTGGGCACCTGGAACGCCACCGTCGCGGCGGGCGCGTTCTTCCTCCTCGTCGTCGGACTCGCGTACGCGTTCCTGCCGTCGTTCAACGAGGTGCCGGAGGGCTTCTCCGCCACCCTGCTGTGGCAGTACCGGCTGGCGGCCCTCGCCATCCAGGTGACCCTGTGGACCGCGTACGGCCTGGTCTTCGGGTTCCTGGCGGAGCGCGTGCTGGCTCCGTCCCCGACTGCCGCGCAGAGGGGAAGCGCCGCACAGGCAACTCCCGTTTAACGAACTGAGTGGTTGACCACAGGACAGGGCCTCCGGGATTTCCGGGGGTCCTGTCCGTCGGGTGGGCGGATGGCTGCCCACTGTCTAAGGGTTGTCCCGTAACTGCTGGTCACGGGTGAGATGATCTTGGTGTGGCTGG
>CBFGQM010000384.1:0-4428 GCA_965650905.1 uncultured Streptomyces sp.
ACCTCCTCGCGGCGGAGCTCCAAGTAGGTCCGGACGGCCTCCGCGACCAGGTCCGTCTTCGTTATTCCCAGAAAGTGGGCGCCGTCCGCGATCAGCTCGTCTATGGCTGCATCGACCTTCAACGGTGCCGTTGTCCGGGGTGTCCTACTCCGGGCTTCCTCTGTGATTCCCATGCCACATCCTCCCTCGGGTACCAAAAGATACTCTTATTCTTCTCTACTTGCGACCGATGAGTGGACAGTGACGTGCCGGCGCGACCTGCTTGTCGGTCTCGATGGGCCAGGCGCCCGTCCCGCCGGCGCGCACTTTCGTGTCAGTGTTGATCTCGGTGCCGATGAAACGGGCGAGGTCGCCCTCGTAGTAGAGCCCGAAGCAGCGACTACAGGTTGGTGGAGTCGCGTCCGCGCTCGAAGGTGCGCTCCGTCAGCCATGGCGCGGTCACCGATTGCACGTGAACAGAGCTGAGAGGGCATGCTGATGCTCCTGTCCGTTCTCGTGACCCAGCGGTGGCGCGGATGGTGATCCCGTTGGTGCGGTGCGGAGGGCGCCGGCCGCGCCTATGGTGCACTCGACTAGCATGTTCGCTTCCCACGCGGTCTTGATGACCTCCGGCCGGGCACATCCGGATGGCAAGGTGCACATGCTGGTGCCGGTGATGCCCGTGCTCGGGCCGAGTCGACGTCCCCAACTCGTCAACGGCCGAGAGGCTTGGCAGCCAGAGCGAAGCCATGTGCACAGGAGTGATTCGCTGGGAACTCCACCGCTGCGCGGTCACTGCCAGTAAGGTGCTCTGGACACAAAGCAGAGATCGCGGGGCGTGGGGAATGAGTAAGACCGTACGGCTGGAGTTGATCGGGCTTTCAGGCACCGATGACGACGAACTCCTCAGCCTGGGCAGCCCACTGCGTCGCTCTCTCCTCGAAGTGGATGTGACAGACGTACAGTTGGCGCGTTCCACCAGTGATGTCGGACACCGCGGACACCGCGTCCAGGGCGATCCGGGCTCGTTCCGGCAGCACCTGGCCCGACGGGTCGGCTCGACCTGGCGGGTGCTGCGGACCAGCAGCGGTACGTCGAGCTTGCGCTCCAGGGCGGAGATTGTGCGGGAGAGCGGTGGCTGCGTGATGCCCAGGCGTTCGGCGGGTGGCCGGTGTGGCATGCGGTAGCTTCAGCGCTCGGGTCGGCTTCGGCCGGCTCGGGCGCCGCTTCGGTTCCGGGGCAGGGATACGGTGGCTGCCTCAGCTGCTGCGATGGGGGTTCGATGGAAGCGGAGTTGACGGCACTCGCTGCCGCGGGCGCTACGGCATTCGTTCAGCACATGGCGGCGGACTCCTGGGCACAGGCCCGTGACCGCCTGGTCTCGTTCTTCTCTCGGCATCGCGTTGGTGAGGAAGATCTGATCGAGGGGGAGCTGGAGACGTCGCGCAGCGAGCTGACGGCGGCGTTGCAGACCGGCGACGAGCAGACCGCCCTGGACGTCGAGGCGGAGTGGCGTACGCGATTGCGTCGCACCTTGCAGGCCACCCCGGCCGCTGCTGCTGAACTACGGGCAGTACTCGACGACTTGGCGCCCAATGGGAACGGCCAACGGGTCGTGAATGTCCACAACACGATCAGTGGAGGCGTTCATCACGCCCCGGTGATTCAGACCGGCATCCTGGGCTCGCTCAACTACGGAACACCTCCCGATCGGGTTTGAGTCTGCCCCCTGACACACAACCGGCTCTGGAATCAGCCAACTTGAACGACTGAAAATGGAACAGCCCTGCCTCTGACGGCGTTTACCGTACGGTGATCCATCGGTCGGGTTGGTCATGTGTCACGTACTCGGGGGAGCCGTGGGCGGATTCTTGCGGAAGGGCGACGGGGACGACGGAACTCCGTCGGCATCCGGTTCCGGGGAGCCGGAGGGCGTGGGGAAGACGGGTAGCGTCGGCAACAGCGTGGGCGGTGGCGTTCAGCACGGTCCGCTGACCCAGGCCGACACCATTCACTCGCTCGTCATCAATCCTCCGCCCCAGGAAACCAGGCGCGGTGGCAGGGCCAGAGCAGTTGCCGCCGTCTCCGTGTTCACGGTCTGCGTCGGGATCGTCGTAGGGCTGAAGTTCACTGTTTTCGCCGACAGCGGCCATCAGCAGATCGCCGGGCAGGGGCGCGAGAACCCCGTCGCATCACATGCCTCACACGTTACGGCGCCATCCGTCGCCGCCACGTCCCCGGGCACGGCGTCACCCTCGTCCTCGGCGGCCGAGGCCCCGGACCTGGAGGACACCTTTCCCACCACACCGTATACGCCTTCCGAAAGCGCCGACCTCGATCTTCCGAAGAGCGCCCGGGAGGGCGGGCAGCCCTCACCCGTCTCCGAGAGCGGCCATGTGTACGGCATGAGTCCGGTCGACCGGAGCGTGTGGGAGTGGCGGGGCTCGGGCTGGGAACAGGTCGGCGCCCCCGCCGGGCAGATCTATGCCGGCCGCGCGGGGCTGTTCGCGACGGACCCGAAGGACGGCCGGATCTTCGCGCACCGGGACGGAAAGTGGATCTACGTGGGCGACCGGGGAGCCGGTTCCGTCCTCGCGGTCGGCGACGGGCTGTGGGTCCTCAGCGGCGACAGGTCGGCCGTCTACGAGTGGGGTGGCGCACGAGACAGCTGGACCAGGATCGGCTGGGCCGCCCGTCAGCTGTACGCGGGCAAGCCGGGCCTGTTCGCCACGGATCCCCATGACGGCAGGATCCGGAAGTACGGCGGTGCTCCGGACTCGTGGTCCAACGCCGGATACGACGCGCTCGGGTTCGCCGTCGACGACGATCACCTCTACGGCCTCAGCAGGAAGGACCACGGAGTCTTGCGCTGGGGAACCGGGAACGATCTGGACTGGTCCAGGCTCGGTCGAGAGGAATTCCGTCAGATCTACGCCGGGGGCGCCGGCCTGTTCGCCACCGCCCGCGACAGCGGCCAACTGTTCGCGTACGGCACCCGATCGCAGAGTTGGACCCGCGTGGGCGGCACTGCCACCTCGTACGCCGTCGCCGCCGACCACGTCTACCGGCGCGACGCTCAGGGAGTCTGGCAGTGGACCGGCACCGGCGACCGCTCCGGCAAGTGGGTCCAGATCGGCGGGCCGGCACTGAGTCTGGTGACGTCGGGCTGACGTCGGCCCGCGGCTCACAGAAGGCCCGGCCCACTCCGCGCGTCACGGCCACATGGAGCGGCCCCGGCTGGATCCACGTCCAGCCGGGGCCTGGTCCCGCCTGCCCCCTATGAGCTCACGGGGTGCGGGGACGGGCGGGGGGTCTATGAGGGCAGCTTGCGCCACGCTCTCAGCAACTTCGTGGCTTCCTCGCACCGCATCTGGCCATGCCCGCAGTCGTCGCCGTCCGTGGAGTGCTCGAAGAAGGCGCGCGACGCTTTCCGCCGGGCGGTGTGGTGTTGCTCGCTGTCCGCTGTCCGCTGTCCGCTGCTGTGGCCGGAGCCGCTGCCGTCGTCGCGCCACTGCCGACTGGTGCCGCTCACACTGTCTCCTCTTCGGCGGTCAGGTGGCTGCCGACTGCCACCAGTTGCGCGACGGCGGCCGGCCCGCACAGCTCAGCAGCCGAAAACATCGGCACCGACCAGTAAGACGACGAAGCCTGGTGCTTCGGGTCTACCGCGTCCAGTCGGGGCACCCCCAGATAGGTTCCGTTCCCCAAGCATTCCGCTCGCGGGTCACGCCATCTTCCGGTGGTGCCGGCGGGCACGAGGGCGTAGTAGCGGCATCCGCGCGGGTCGCAGATGACCGGGCCTGCGACGAGGGCCTCGGCGAGGAACGTGTCCACCACTGTTGGATCCTCGCTGCCTGCCGCAGCGTGTACCAGGTGTCCTGGGATCCGGACGGCGGAGAACAGGGTTCCCAGGGGGAGTAGTACGAGACCGCCCTTGGAGAGCCATTCTTGTAGGGCTTGGTCGGGTTCGGGGTGCGCGGACAGGAGCCAGTGGGCGGCCGCCAATTCCCGGTACTCGGTCGTCGTCACTGGTTCTCCCCTGAGGGGGAGGCCAGGGCTTGGGTGTGTTCGTCGTCGGACAGCACGTAGGCGCGGACGAGGGCGCCGATGGCGGGGTCTTGCGGTGCGGGCCATAGGTGTGGGGCGCGGCGGTGGCGGGCGGCGGCGAGGATTTCGGCCCATGTGTGGGGTAACGGACGGTCCTCCGCCGGGCACGAGCCGGACTTCGGCGCCGATCCGGTGAGGTCCGCGCTGTCGGATTCCCGCAGCCCGAACGGGTGCGTTCTCACGTTTTTGAGTGCACGTGGTAGAAGGTGCATTCCTCGATCTGCTCCGATCAGGTCGGCCACGCCCCGGAAGGCCTCGCCTCCTTGCCGGGTCTTTCCGTACCCGCCGACGCTAGGGAGCTGCTGCGCACCACTTCCAGCAATGTGCAGTTATGTGCGAGCC
>CBFGQM010000385.1:0-4406 GCA_965650905.1 uncultured Streptomyces sp.
TGTTGCCGAAGGCAAGCTTCAGGATGTTGCGCCAGACCGCGTTGAAGTACGCGGCCGCCGCCGAATCGGCGTCCTGGGTGTAGTTCCAGCCCTCCAGGAGCTTCTGCGCCTCGCGTACGTTCGTGTCGGGGACGTCGATCTTGAGCAGCATCGGCACCAGGAGTTTGGCGATCTCGCTGCTGCTGTCGAGCTGCATCTGGCGTATGTCTTCGGTCGAGATCTTGCCGCCGTCCTTGATCTTCGACTCGATGAGGTCGGTGATCCGCTGGCTGCGCGCGCCGTAGCCCCAGTCCGTGGTGAGCGTGTAGGGGTACTTGTCCTTGTCGACGACGGCCTGGTTGGCGGTGACGATGTAGCCGCGCTTCGGGTCGTACTCGTAGGGCAGCTCGGACTGCTTGATGTAGCCGGTCCAGCGGTACCTGGAGTCCCAGCCGGGCGACGGGAGCGAGCCGTCGCCCTCGCCGCGGATCGGGATCCTGCCGGGCAGCTGGTAGCCGATGTGGTTCTTGGTGTCCGCGTAGACGAGGTTCTGCGAGGGCACGTCGAACAGGCGGGCCGCCCTGCGGAAGTCCGTCCAGTCGGCGGCCTTGTTCATCGCGAAGACGGCGTCCATCGCGGTGCCCGGGTCCAGGGCGGTCCAGCGCAGCGTGATGCCGTAGCCGTCGCCGCGGTCGGGCGCCGCGCTGTCGACGGTGGCCTTCTTGCCGACCTTCACGAGCTCGTCGTCGCGGTCGGACAGCAGCGGTCCGTGGTTGGTCTCCCGGACGACGATCGTCTTGCTCGCGCCGCCCGCGACGTCGATCTTCTCCTTGCGCGTCGCCAAGGGCACCACCTTGTTGTCGTACTCGTAGCCGTCCCCGGTGAGCTTCTCCAGGTACAGGTCGGTGACGTCGGCACCGGAGTTGGTCATGCCCCAGGAGATGTTCTGGTTGTGGCCGATGATTACGCCCGGCATGCCCGCGAAGGTGTACCCGGAGACGTCGTACCGGCACTTGTCGGAGACGCTCCTGCAGTGCAGGCCCATCTGGTACCAGACCGACGGCAGCGACGGCGACAGATGCGGGTCGTTGGCGAGCAACGGCTTGCCGGTGATGGTGTGGTCGCCGGAGACGACCCAGGCGTTGGAGCCGATGCCGTTGCCGTTCACGCCGACGGCCGTGGGGACGTCGTCCAGGACATCGTAAAGATTCGCCAGCTGGCTCTGCAGCCCGGAGGGGGCCGTGGCGCCGTCGGTGAGCCCGGAGCCGGCCGTCGAGGTGCCCGTGCCGTCGCTCTGCTCGTACTCCTTGGTGATGCTGTTGTACTCGCCCTCCCGGACGATCGTCTTGTTCCTGTCGTACGGATACTCCGGGTACAGGTCGGCGATCTGCTTCGGGCCGAGGCGGCTGGTCATCAGGGAGCGGTCGATCTCGTCCTGCATGTTGCCGCGCAGGTCCCAGGCCATCGCCTTGAGCCAGGCCACCGAATCGACCGGAGTCCACTCTTTCGGCTTGTAGTCGTTGGAGAAGCCAAGCGCCGCGTACTCCAGGGAAATGTCCTCGCCTTCCCTGCCCCGAAGGTAGGAGTTGACCCCCTTGGCGTACGCCTGGAGATACTTCTTCGTCTCGGCCGACAGCTTGGTCCTGTACTCCTCCTCCGCGACCCGGTCCCAGCCGAGCGTGCGCAGGAACTCGTCGTTGTCGACCTGGTCCTTGCCGAACATCTCGGAGAGCCTGCCGGACGTCATGTGGCGGCGTACGTCCATCTCGTAGAACCGGTCCTGCGCCTGGACGTAGCCCTGCGCCATGAACAGGTCCTCGTCGGAGGAAGCGTAGATCTGCGGGATCCCGTATTCGTCCCGCTCGACGTCCACGGGTCCTGACAGCCCGTCGAGTGTGATCGAGCCCTTGGTCTGCGGGAAGGAGGCGCGCACGGTGCTGATGGACCAGAACGCCCCGCAGGCGACACCCCCGATAATGGCCAGGACCAGGGTGATCACGATCAGACGGGCTCTGCGCCCCTTCTTCCTGCCGGACCTGCCGGGCTTTTGACCGGAAGAGGAGGTGGTGTTGGGGGGCATCGCTGTCCTTGCTGTCCTAAAGCGAGCGGCAGACGGGGCTGTGCTTCGACTGAACGATGGAGCAACCATAGGTCAGGGCTCCCGGCGCCTTGACGCGGAGTCGGGAACGCACGCTTTCAGCAGTTCGGGACCGTGCGCGGAGTCACCTTCGGGCCGCTCTCCCGATGGTCAAGGAAACGTCAAGAGTTAGGTACGGTAACGAAGTACTTGCAGAATCGAGAAGGGAACGGCCGCTGACTGTCCACGACCTCAACCAGCTCCTGCTCGTCTGCTCGCTCGTTCTGCTCGTCGCGGTGGCAGCGGTTCGCATCTCCTCGCGCAGCGGGCTCCCCAGCCTGCTCGTCTACCTGGGCATCGGTGTCGCCATGGGCCAGGACGGCGTCGGCGGCATCCACTTCGACAACGCCGAACTGACGCAGGTCATCGGGTACGCGTCCCTGGTCGTGATCCTCGCCGAGGGCGGTCTCGGCACGAAGTGGAAGGAGATCAAGCCGGCGCTCCCGGCCGCCTGCTCGCTGTCGCTGGTCGGCGTCGCGGTGAGCGTCGGCGTCACGGCCACGGCGGCCCACTACCTGGTCGGTCTGGAGTGGCGGCAGGCGCTCATCATCGGCGCGGTGGTGTCCTCGACGGACGCGGCGGCCGTCTTCTCGGTGCTGCGCAGAGTGCCCCTCCCCGAGCGCCTGACGGGCATGCTGGAGGCCGAGTCGGGCTTCAACGACGCTCCGGTGGTCATCCTAGTCGTCGCGTTCTCCACGGCCGGTCCGGTGGAGCACTGGTACGTGCTGTTCGGCGAGATAGCGCTGGAGCTGGCCATCGGCGCGGCCATCGGCCTCGCGGTGGGTTTCCTCGGCGCGTACGGGCTGCGCCACGTGGCACTGCCCGCCTCCGGTCTCCACCCGATCGCCGTCATGGCTATCGCGATCACCGCGTACGCCACCGGGGCACTCGCCCACGGCAGCGGGTTCCTCGCCGTGTATCTGGCGTCGATGGTGCTCGGCAACCAGAGGCTGCCGCACTGGCCCGCCACACGCGGTTTCGCCGACGGTCTCGGCTGGATCGCCCAGATCGGCATGTTCGTGCTGCTCGGACTGCTGGTCACACCGCACGAGCTGATCGACGACATCTGGCCCGCCCTCGTCATCGGCCTGGTGCTGACCATGGTGGCGCGCCCGCTGAGCGTCGTGCTGGCGCTGCTGCCGATCCGTCCGCGGTGGCGGGAACAGGTCCTGATGTCGTGGGCGGGCCTGCGCGGCGCCGTCCCCATCATCCTGGCGACGATCCCCATGGTGAACGACGTCGAGGACAGCCGTCGAATCTTCAACATCGTCTTCGTACTGGTCGTCGTCTACACCCTCGTCCAAGGCCCCACACTCCCCTGGCTGGCCAGGAAGCTGCGCCTGGACAGGTCCGCCGCCGAGGCCGCCGACCTGGGCATCGAATCGGCGCCCCTGGAGCGGCTGCGCGGGCATCTGCTCTCCGTCGCGATCCCGGAGGGATCGAAGATGCACGGCGTCGAGATCAATGAGCTGCGGCTGCCCCCGGGCGCCGCGGTCACCCTGGTCGTACGGGACGGAAGATCCTTCGTCCCGCTGCCCACGACACTGCTGCAACGGGGCGACGAACTGCTCGTGGTGGCCACGGACCCGGTCCGGGACACGGCCGAACGGCGACTGCGGGCGGTCGGACAGGGTGGCAAGCTGGCGGACTGGCTGCGGACGGGCGGCAACGGGGCGGACTCTTGAGCGGCGGTGAGGCGCAGAGGCTGTCGGGCCCGTTTCACAGGCGGGGTCTGCTCCAGTGCTCGCTCTCACAAGTCCACGATCGTTGATTCCTGCTACGACGCAGGCGCACTCAGATCGAACCACCTCTGCCTGACGCAGGGGCCGGCGCGACCGTATGGCGGCCGCGGTGCCCTCGACGTGGGCAGCCGGTAGGCGGACAACTGGAGGACCGTCTCTGGGACGGCGCCGGATTCCGCGTCCCGATGGGCGGCACGCTGCTGGCCCTGGCCACTCTCGTGGCCCTGCGCCCGCTGCGCACCGGCCCGCGAGCAGCACTGTCGCACGTGGCGTCGGTCACCGCGTACTGCCGGCAGTGGACTGAACGCAAGGAATAGGTAAGACTGGATCGTCGTTAGCACTCATTAAGTGAGAGTGCCAGGAGGAAGACAAGTGCCGACCTACCAGTACCAGTGCACCGAGTGCGGCGAGGGCCTCGAGGCGGTGCAGAAGTTCACCGACAACGCCCTGACCGAGTGCCCCAGCTGCAGTGGCCGCCTGAAGAAGGTGTTCTCCGCGGTCGGCATCGTCTTCAAGGGCTCCGGCTTCTACCGCAACGACAGCCGCGG
>CBFGQM010000386.1:0-4399 GCA_965650905.1 uncultured Streptomyces sp.
AGATCGTGTCGCCGGCCATCTTGCGCCGCTTTTCGACGTCGCGGTCACCGAAGGGGCGGATCCCGCCGTCGTCACCGAGATCAACTCCGCGCTCCTGGAGCACAAGGCGCTCGTCTTCCGCGACCAGCAGCTCGACGACGCGGGCCAGCTCCACTTCGCCTCTCGGTTCGGCGAGCTCACCACCGCGCACCCCACCGTGCCCTCCGTCGATGGCCAGCCCAACATCCTCCCCGTCGACGGCGACGAGGGCATCCGCGCCAACCAGTGGCACACAGACGTCACCTTCGTCCGTACGCCCCCCAAGGCGTCCACGCTGCGCAGCATCGTGGTCCCGCCCTACGGCGGCAACACCCTCATCGCCAACTCGGCCGCCGCCTACCGGGACCTGCCCGAACCGCTGCGAGAGCTGGCCGACAAGCTGTGGGCGGTCCACACGAATGCCTTCGACTACGCCGCCCCCAAGAGCGATAAGGCGGCCGAGCATCGCAGGCGGTTCGTCTCCCGCAAGTACCTCACAGCGCACCCCATCGTCCGCGTCCACCCCGAGACCGGGGAGCGCGGGCTGTTCATCGGCGGCTTCGCCCAGAACATCGTCGGCCTCAGCCCCTCCGACTCCCGCGATCTGCTGCGCCTCTTCCAGTCGTACGTCACCCGCCCGGAGAACATCGTGCGCGTGGCCTGGACGCCCGGTGACCTCGTCCTGTTCGACAACCGCATCACCCAGCACTACGCCCCGGACGACTACGGCGACCTGCCGCGCCTGCTGCACCGGGTAACCGTCGCCGGCGACGTCCCCGCCGGCATCGACGGCACCCTCAGTCACGTCATCGAGGGCGACGACGCCTCCCACTACACCCCCGCAGCGGCCTGAGGCCCACGGCCGTCGGACAGGGGACACCCGCCCCTGTCCGACGCTCGCCCGGAGCGCCCCCGACCTGAGCCTTACGGGATAATGGACGCATGCGGATCTCAGCCAGGGCGGACTACGCGGTACGTGCCGCGCTGCAGCTTGCCGCGTCACGGGATGACGGGCCCATGAAGGCCGAGGCCATCGCCGACGCCCAGGACATCCCGCACAAATTCCTCGAAAGCATCCTGAACGACATGCGCCGGGGCGGGCTCGTACTCAGCCAGCGAGGCGGCAACGGCGGCTACCGACTGGCCAAGCCGGCCGAGTCCATCAGTATCGCCGACGTCATCCGTGTCGTGGACGGACCGCTGGTCTCGGTGCGGGGGGTCCGCCCTCCGGAGCTGTCCTACACCGGCCCGGCCGAGTCGCTGCTCCCCTTGTGGATCGCGCTGCGGTCCAACGTGCGCGAGATCCTCGACGGCGTGTCGCTCGCCGACGTCGCATCCGCCCAACTGCCCGACGAGGTCTCCGCCTTGACCCATGCCCCGGACGCCTGGGTAAACCCCTGACACGCTGGACCGTTCACCGCCTATCTCAATGATCGAGATGGGGCCGTCCATCATGCGAACACCCCCTGGGAATGGACGCCACCTTCTGCCATGATCCCTAGCAGTCAGGTAGGAAAACTAGGGAACTGTGAGGTGTGGCCATGAGAACGCTCACCCGCACCGTCCGGTTGCTGCCCCTCCTGACCTCGCGTCCCCACATCGACTTCGGCCGTACATCCAGTGCCATCTGTCGGCCCGTCTGAGACCTCCGCAGAACCTGCCGGCACCCCACAGAAAACCGCTGGGCTGCTCTGACCGCCCCGCCGCCTTCGGCGGACGCGACACCCTTCGGCTGACAGCGCCCCCGCATCCTCCTGAGCGCACGCTTCGGGCTCGGCACGGCTGTGCAGGAGGCGCAACGCCCACTCCCCCACGATCCACTCCTCAGCCCGAGACGGACTCCTGCTGCCGAGGGCCGGCGAGTGGCGTACTGGTGCGTGCCCATGGGCCTCACTCCTCGCTCTGCGTACCTCCCTGATCTCCCATCCCCTGAGAGGACACCTCCGTGTCTGCCGCAAGACCGCTCACCACCCTGCGCACCATCGCCGTCATAGCGGCGCTCCCCCTCCTGCTGACCGCCTGCGGATACGGATCCGAGTCCACCGATGACGGCAAGCAGAACCAGGTCGCGGCGGACGCCAAGAAGCTCTCCGCCGACGAAGTGAAGATCGGCTACTTCCCCAACCTCACGCATGCCGCCGCTCTGGTGGGCGTCCAAGAGGGCCTGCTCCAGAAGGAGCTCGGCGGTACCACGATCAAGGCGTCGACCTTCGACGCCGGTCCCTCCGAGATCGAGGCGCTGAACGCCGGGTCCATCGACATCGGCTGGATCGGCCCCTCCCCAGCCATCAACGGCTACACCAAGTCCGACGGCAAGAACCTGCGCATCATCGGCGGTTCCGCCTCCGGCGGCGTGAAGCTCGTCGTCAACCCGGACAAAATCAAGTCACTCAAGGACGTCAAGGGCAAGAAGATCGCCACACCGCAGCTCGGCAACACGCAGGACGTGGCGTTCCTCAACTGGATCGCGGAGCAAGGCTGGAAGGTCGATGCCGAGAGCGGTAAGGGCGACGTCTCCGTCGTCCGTACCGACAACAAGATCACCCCGGACGCCTACAAGTCCGGCTCCATCGACGGCGCCTGGGTGCCGGAGCCGACCGCGTCCAAGCTGGTCTCCGAGGGCGGCAAGGTCCTGCTCGACGAGTCGACGCTGTGGCCCGACAAGAAGTTCGTGATCACCAACATCATCGTGTCGCAGAAGTTCCTGAAGGACCACCCCGACGTCGTCGAGGCCGTACTGCGCGGCTCCGTGAAGACGAACGAGTGGATCAACGCCAACCCGGAGAAGGCGAAGGCGTCCGCCAACGCGGCGCTGAAGCAGCTGTCGGGCAAGGAGCTGCCCGCCGAGGTCATCGACCCGGCCTGGAAGTCCGTCACCTTCCTCGACGACCCGCTGGCCGCCACCCTCAACACCGAGGCCGAGCACGCCGTCAAGGCCGGCCTGCTGGAGAAGCCCAACCTGAAGGGCATCTACGACCTCACGCTCCTCAACAAGGTCCTCAAGGCCGAAGGCAAGGACGAAGTCGACGACGCCGGCCTCGGCGCCGAGTAACGACAACCAGACCCGATGACTTCCCAGGAGGTGACGACCATGGCCACCACGCTTACCAAGGCCCCCGAGGACGCCACGGCGGCGACGCACGCCGCCCGTATCGAGCACGTCTCGAAGTCCTTCCCCACTCCGGGCACGCCCGGCGGACAGCAACTCGTGCTGGACGACATCACGCTCGATGTCGCACCCGGCGAGTTCGTCACCCTCCTGGGGGCCTCCGGCTGCGGCAAATCGACGCTCCTCAACCTGGTCGCGGGCCTGGACCTGCCGTCCGCCGGCTCGATCGCCACGGACGGCCGGCCCGCCCTGATGTTCCAGGAGCACGCCCTGTTCCCGTGGCTGACCGCGGGCAAGAACATCGAACTCGCACTGAAGCTGCGCGGAGTCGCGGGGCCGGAGCGCCGCACCGAGGCGGAACGGCTGCTGGAACTCGTACGGCTGCAGGGCGCGCACCGCAAGCGGGTGCACGAACTCTCGGGCGGCATGCGCCAGCGCGTGGCGCTGGCCCGTGCCCTGGCCCAGGACAGCCGGCTGCTGCTGATGGACGAGCCGTTCGCCGCGCTGGACGCGATCACCCGTGACGTCCTGCACGACGAGCTGACCCGCATCTGGAGCGAGACGGGGCGGTCGGTGCTGTTCGTGACACACAACGTGCGTGAGGCAGTGCGGCTGGCTCAGCGGGTGGTACTGCTGTCCTCGCGGCCGGGGCGGATCGCCCGGGAGTGGACGGTCGGCATTCCGCAGCCGCGCCGCATCGAGGACAGCGCGGTCGCCGAGCTGTCCGTCGAGATCACCGAAGAACTGCGTGGGGAGATCCGCCGCCATGGCCAGCACTGACACCGCCGTCGACAACGAGAAGGACGGCTCCCCGGCAGCCGAACAGCCCCGGGACTCGCAGGATTTGGCGGGACTGGAGGCCGGGCTCGACGCTCTGGACTCGGTGCAGGTCGGCCGTCCGCCGCTGCGCGAGACCCTGATACACAAAGTGCTGCCGCCCATCGTGGCCGTCGCCCTGGTGCTGGTGGTCTGGCAGCTGCTGGTGTGGGCCAAGGTCGTCCCGGACTATAAGCTGCCCGCGCCATCCGCGGTGTGGGGCGAGGTGCGCGGTGCCTGGCTCCAGGGCACGCTGATCGACTACATCTGGACCAGCGTCTCGCGCGGTCTGCTCGGCTTCGTGATGGCGCTCGCCATGGGTACGCCGCTCGGCCTGCTGGTCGCCCGCGTGGGGTTCGTCCGGGCCGCCATCGGCCCCATCCTGTCCGGTCTGCAGTCGCTGCCGTCGGTGGCCTGGGTGCCGCCCACCGTGATCTGGCTGGGCCGGAACGACTC
>CBFGQM010000387.1:0-4382 GCA_965650905.1 uncultured Streptomyces sp.
AGGTCCACCCGAAGAGCCCGCCGCAGGAGCGCTTGCCCGCCTCCACGTCGGAGAGCCGGGCGTCGACCCAGCAGGGGACGTCCTCCGCGAAACCGGCGCATGCGGCGGATGCCTCGGATTCGCCCATACCGCCAAGTTAACGGCCTCTTATACATCCCGCAGAGCGGACGCGTCCCGGTGGCGTGATCGCGGTGGAGAGCGGGCGCACCCCATTTGCAGTCGGCCGAATCGCGCTCCCATCACCCCTCGGTAAGCTGACGGCATGACAGGACAAGTGCGTACCGTCGATGGCCGTGTGGCCGGTCGACGTGGGCAGGCGACCCGGCAGAAGCTGCTCGACTGCCTCAGCGAGATGCTCAGCTCGTCGCCCTACCGGGACGTCAAAGTCATCGACGTCGCGCGGAAGGCGGGCACCTCACCAGCGACTTTCTATCAGTACTTCCCGGACGTGGAGAGCGCTGTCCTGGAGATCGCCGAGCAAATGGCGGCGGAAAGCGCGGGGTTGACGGAGTTGCTCGAGGGCCGCTCCTGGGTCGGCAAGGCGGGCTGGCAGACCGCGCAGGAACTCGTCGACGGTTTCCTCGACTTCTGGCGCAAAAACGATGCCATCCTGCGGGTTGTCGACCTGGGCGCCGCCGAGGGAGACAAACGGTTTTACAAGATCCGTATGAAGATCCTCAACTCCGTGAACAACTCCCTTACGGGCACGGTCAAGGAGCTCCAGGCCAAGGGCAAGGTCGACAAGGACGTGAGTCCGGCGGCGGTGGCCGGTTCGATCGTCGCAATGCTGGCGGCGGTTGCCTCGCACCAGAAGGGCTTTCAGTCCTGGGGCGTGAAGCAGGCGGAACTCAAACCGAGCCTTGCCCTGCTGGTGCACATGGCTGTGACCGGCAGGAAGCCGACGAAGTAGTTCACCAGGCACCCGTCAGTACGGAGGCGATACACCCCCCAGCGCTTCTCCCAGCACAAATCCTGTCAGACAGGCGGCAGTTCACTCAGGTGGACTGCCGCCTGTCGCATATCCGGTTGCCGCGTTTCCCGTTGCCGGGGCGGGCCAACCGTACGGGTGAACCGGCGTGATCCAACCCCGAGGGCTGAGAGAGCCGCATCCTGGTTCGCCTTCGAACCCGCTCGAGCCGGCAGGGCCGCCGATGCGCATAACCTCGCGCCGCGGCGCCCGCGCGGTTTCGGGCAGTTGGTGGAAGCGGAACTGCCGCACGGCGTACTGCGCAGCTCTGCCGGAAAAAGGCGAGCAATACGGGGCACGCTGACACAGACGTCCTCTGTCCACACCAGCACCTCTGGAGGAAACCGTGGCCCTGCCCCCCGAAGAGCGCGAGCAGTTGCTGGCCGAGCCCCACATCGCCGCTCTCGCGGTCGACGCGGGGGCGGGACGGGCGCCGCTCACCGTGCCGATCTGGTACCAGTACGAGCCCGGCGGCATCGTGTGGATCATGACCGGGCTCCACACGCGCAAGTACGAACTGATCGGTGCGGCGGGCCGGTTCTCGCTGATGGTCGACCGTTTCGAACCCACCATCCGGTACGTGTCGGTCGAGGGGCCGGTCGTCGACACGGCCCCCGCCACCCGTGAGCGGCTCCGGGAGATCTCAGCCCGCTATCTCCCGGCCGACAAGGTCGACGCCTATGTCGAAGCCGCGTGGAAGGAACACGGCGAACAGGTGGTCATCCGCATGCGCCCCGAACGCTGGCTCTCGGCCGACCTCGGTTCGGTTTGAGTGGCCCCTGCGGCTCAGAGGCTGTCGGGTTGGGCCTGGCTCCGCTCTCGCCGGAACTCGGCAGCCCGTCTTGGCCGGGACGGCCACCCGCGAGCCCCAAAGCCCCCCGGGGCGATACTCAGCGTATGGAAACGGATCTTCACGAACTCCTGCAGTCCCTGCGTGTGTGGGACACGGAGCTGCCTGTCTTCGACCCGGCCGAGGCTCCCGACGAGCCGCTGCCCCTGTTCTCGCGCTGGTTCGCCAAAGCCGTGGCGGCCGCTCAGACGGAGCCGCACACCATGTCGCTCGCGACGGCGGACGGGGACGGTCTGCCCGACGTGCGCATGGTGATGCTGCATGGCGCGGACGCGGACGGCTGGTCGTTCGCGACACACGCGACCAGCCGCAAGGGACGGCAACTGACCGCCCGCCCGTACGCGGCGCTCGGTTTCTACTGGCCGGCGCAGGGACGGCAGGTCCGTGTGCGCGGCCCCGTCACGGCCGCGCCGGCCAAGGAGGGCCAGGCCGACCTGCACGCCCGCTCGACCGGCGCGCTGGCGGCGGCCCTGGTCGGCCACCAGAGTGAAGTACTCGGGTCCTTGGGGGAGTTGGCGCGAGCCTCGCAAGCCGCCTGGGACCGCGCCCAGCGCGAGCCGGGCGCCCCGGCCCCGACCTGGACCCTGTACCGCGTCCAGCCGGACGAGGTGGAGTTCTTCCAGGGCGACGCGCGCCGACGGCATGTACGGCTGGTCTACCGCCGTACGGAAGGAGCTTGGATCAAGGAGCTGCTGTGGCCGTGAACGCGTGGACGGCGAAGTCCCGTACCGCCCCCCGAGGATCGGCTGGCGGCGCGCCCCTGCTCGCCCCGAGCACGGCACCGCGCGCCGCCATCCGGCTCCGGCGCTCACACCGGCCCCTCGGCCGATCTCCGTCTGAGCGAAGACGCCCCTTGCCCCTGAAGGAGCCGACGCCGAATCACGACCCACACTCGTCAAGGGCCTTCGTCACCAGGGCCCTCGTCGTCCCCTCACGGCGAATCGCTGACCACAAGCGTGATCAGACGGACATGCCACGTCAACACTTGTTTGGGGATTCATGGCCTACGCCCCTTTTGCGGACGCGTGTACGGAAGCATGGCCCGGCGCACTCGACCGCACTGTTCATCCGGATTCCGGACGGCATGCACCCTGTGCGCTAGACGGCCTCGAAGGCCAGGTCCTCGTACGCCGTCGCGCCACCCTGGTACGCCGCCGCGCCGCCGTCGCATGCCGCCGGAGCCGCGTCGTACGCGGTCATGGCGGCGCTCCGGCCCGAACAACGGTCCACCTCGCACCAGATGCGCTTGCCGGCGCCCTCAGGGTTCCAGCCCCAGCGGTCGGCGAGGCCGTCGACGAGCGCCAGGCCGCGGCCGTTGGTCTCGCCACCGTCCGCATGCCGGGGTTTCGGCGGTCGGGCGCTGGCGTCGGCCACCTCCAGGCGGACGGTGGCGGCGGAATCGTCCGAATCCGCCGCGTCCGCCGAATCCGCCGCGTCCGGCAGCGACAGTCGCAGCACGGCCGGGCAGCCGGTGTGCACCACGGCATTGGTGACCAGTTCGGAGACGAGCAGGATCAGCGTCTCGGCAAGCGGTTCATCGGCTCCTATCCCGGATCCGGCGAGCCGTGAACGGGCCCACCTCCGGGCCCGACCCACCTCCGTCGGGTCGGGCCGGATCTCCAGCTGCACTTGAAGCACCTGCACCGCTCACACCATCCGAACCGGCGGACACATCGCCTCGCGCCTCACAAGGGCCACGATCGTGGTCAAAACAAGAGTCACGGAACGTGACTCCCTCATGAGACAGCATGGTTGACGCACAGTCACCCCAACAAGCGCTTCGGGCATATTCCAACGCGAAGGAGTACGCGTACGGCATACTGTGCGACGCTCGTCACGGGGAGTCGAACAAACAGGACCGTGGCTTGATCCCGCCCTGCGAACGGTACGCATCGCCGACTCCGGAGCCGCCTCAGGGACAGCACCGGGATGGCTCGGCCTCGCAACCACTCGCATCCCACACAAGGTACCGGAGCGGGGCACCGACTCCATGCCGTGACGAGTCACGCCTCGGACACAACCCGATATCAACGCTCAGTAATTCCGGTATGCCACGTTCCGCGCCATCCGTCCGTTCCGGCATGCCACGATCGGCGACAATCGGCGCGGGCGGCGGGGCCGCTCGCGGAGGCCGCCTCACCACAAAGCATCCCGCGCAGGTGCTTGACCGCCTGGGAGGCCCCGATCGGCTGCCCGACCGCTCACGCATCCGGGCGTGTGGCGGCCAGTTCGCAGGTACGGGCGGCCGAGCCGAGCTGTTCGGCGGCGGTGAGCAGGGGGAGCCGAGGGACCGGGGGCACGGCCCGCGGCACCCCGGAGTTGACGCTGGCGGCCGTGACCTCGCACCTGTGCGCGGAAGGGCTGTCGGTGCACGAGGTGCCGGAGCAGCTGGGGTGGCAGACGTCCTGTGGCGCAACAGACGCTGAGGAAGGTGCTCAAGTACAAGCTGCGGGAGCGTTTTTCGAGCACTAAGGGAGTTGCAGGTACTGCGTCGAGCCGTACGGGGACGCCTGCGACTGCGACTGCGACTGCGACTGCGACTGCGACTGCGACTGCGACTGCGAC
>CBFGQM010000388.1:0-4376 GCA_965650905.1 uncultured Streptomyces sp.
GCCCAGCTGGTCGGCGCCTCCCGCGAGACGGTCAACAAGGCGCTCGCCGACTTCGCGGGCCGCGGTTGGCTCCGCCTGGAGGCCCGCGCGGTGATCCTGCTGGACGTGGAGCGGCTGGCGAAGCGCTCGCGCTGACACTGGGGCGTGGCGTACGCCGATGGTCCTGTCTTCTCGCAGGACGGGACCCCTGATTCGTGGCCGCCCCGGGCGCTGAGTGCCGGGCCACTCCGGGTTGGATTCCGCCCCCACTACCGCTACCGCCCTCCCCCAAGCTCGGCTTCGCTCGAGCAGGGACCCAGTGCTTCCTCTGGGAGCTCCGCCCTCAGACGGGCTGGGTTTGGGGGACCGGACGCCGGGAGGGCGGTCTTCAGGCTCCCTCGATGAGCCCGTGCCCCCGCAGATAGTCCAACTGCGCCCGCACCGACAGCTCCGCCGCCGGCCACAGGGAGCGGTCGACGTCCGCGTACACGTGCGCCACGACCTCGGCCGGGGACCGGTAGCCGTCCTCGACGGCCGTCTCGACCTGGGCGAGACGGTGGGCGCGGTGGGCGATGTAGAACTCGACGGCGCCCTGGGCGTCTTCCAGGACGGGCCCGTGGCCCGGCAGCACCGTATGCACCCCGTCGTCGACCGTCAGGGACCTGAGCCGCCGCAGGGAGTCCAGGTAGTCGCCGAGGCGCCCGTCGGGGTGCGCGACGACCGTGGTGCCCCGGCCCAGGACCGTGTCACCGGTCACGACGGCCCGGTCGGCGGGCAGATGGAAGCAGAGCGAATCAGCGGTGTGGCCGGGCGTCGGTACGACGCGCAGCTCCAGGCCGCCCGTCCTGATGACGTCGCCGGCCGCCAGGCCCTCGTCGCCGAGCCGCAACGCGGGGTCGAGCGCCCGCACCTTCGTGCCCGTCAGCTCCGCGAACCGCGTGGCGCCCTCGGCATGGTCCGGGTGCCCGTGCGTCAGCAGGGTCAGCGCGACCCGTTTGCCCGCCTTCTCGGCTGTGTTCACGACATTGCGCAGGTGTACGTCGTCCAGCGGCCCCGGGTCGATGACCACCGCCAGCTCCGAGTCCGGCTCGGCCACGATCCAGGTGTTGGTGCCGTCCAGGGTCATCGCGGAAGCGTTGGGCGCCAGGACGTTCACGGCGCGCGCGGTGGCGGGGCCGGAGAAAACCCCATCGCGCGGCTGGCCGGGAAGGGCTGCTGCGTCCGTCATGCGGGGGCTCCACCGTGAGGGATGTGCTTGGTGAAGTCGTCGTGGCCGGGCCAGGTGAGCACCAGCTCGCCGTCCTTGAGGCGGGCCTGGGCCAGAACGGGGGCCAGGTCACGGCCGGGCGCCGCAAAGAGGGCTTCGGCGGCGGTGCCGTACGAGCGGAGCTGGCGTAGGGTCGCGACGGTGGGCGGCATCATCAGGAGGTCGCCCTTGTCGTACGCGTCCGCCGCCTCCCCGGGGCGGATCCAGACGGTGCGGTCGGCTTCCGTGGACGTGTTGCGGGTGCGCTGGCCCTCCGGGAGGGCGGCCACGAAGAACCACGTGTCGTATCGGCGTGGTTCGAACTCCGGGGTGATCCAGCGGGTCCAGGCCCCCAGCAGGTCGGATCGCAACACGAGCCCCCTGCGGTCCAGGAACTCGGCGAAGGAGACGTCCCTGGCCACCAGCGCCTCGCGGTCCGCCTCCCAGTCGTCGCCCGTGGTGTCGCCGACCACGGTCTCCCCGGTCGGGCCTGCGAGCAGCACGCCCGCCTCCTCGAACGTCTCGCGCACCGCCGCGCAGACGATCGCCTGGGCGGAGGTCTCGTCGACGCCGAGCCGGGACGCCCACCACGCGCGCGTGGGGCCGGTCCAGCGGATCTGCCGCTCGTCGTCCCTGGTGTCGACGCCGCCCCCGGGATACGCGTACGCGCCTCCGGCGAAGGCCATGGAGGCGCGTCTGCGCAGCATGTGCACGGCGGGGGCGCCATCGGTGTCCTTGAGCAGCATGACGGTTGCCGCCCGCCTGGGGGTGACGGGTGTGAGCCTGCCCTCGGCGAGCGCGCGGATCCGCTCGGGCCACTCCGGTGGGTACCACTGCCCATTCGCCATGGGCGGAGGCTATCCCGTAGTGGGCTGATGTTCGAGAGGCAACGATCGGCTGCTCCACGGGCCGTCCCGGATGAACCGGTGCCCCTGGAAAGCCCGGTCTTCGGTCGACCGTGTCCCCTGAGGAGCCCCGTCTTCGGCCGACCGGCGCCCCTGAGGAACCCGATTACGCCTCCGCCAGCTCCACCTGCATCTCGACCTCCACGGGCGCGTTCATCGGGAGTACCGCCACACCGACCGCGCTACGCGCGTGAACGCCCTTGTCGCCGAGGACCGCGCCCAGCAGCTCGCTCGCGCCGTTCAGGACGGCGGGCTGGCCGGTGAAGTCGGGGGCAGAGGCCACGAACCCGACGACCTTCACCACGCGCGCGATGCGGTCGAGGTCACCCGCGACCGACTTGACCGCCGCCAGGGCGTTCAGCGCGCAGGTACCGGCACACTCCTTGGCCTGCTCCGGCGTGACTTCCGCGCCCACCTTGCCGGTGACCGGAAGCTTGCCGTCCACCATGGGGAGCTGGCCGGATGTGTAGACGTACAGGCCGGACCGCACGGCAGGTTGATACGCGGCCAGGGGCGGGACGACCTCGGGCAGGGTCAGCCCGAGCTCTGCCAGCTTGGCCTCGATCGCGCTCATGCCAGCCTCTCGCGCTTCAGGTAGGCGACCAGCTGCTCGGGGTTGTTCGGCCCGGGCACGACCTGGACGAGCTCCCAGCCGTCCTCGCCCCAGGTATCCAGAATCTGCTTCGTCGCGTGGACGAGCAGCGGCACGGTTGCGTATTCCCACTTGGTCATGTGACCGACTGTAGCCGCTGTTATCCACAGCCTCCCGCGTGGGCCGGGCACGGACTGGTTAGGCTCGAAGATGTGATCAGGCTCCAGGTCGTCAGCGGTAAGGGCGGGACCGGTAAGACAACGGTCGCCGCAGCCCTAGCACTCGCCCTCGCGACCGAGGGGAAGCGCACCCTTCTGGTCGAGGTCGAGGGCAGACAAGGCATCGCGCAGCTCTTCGAGGCGGAGGCGCTGCCCTACGAGGAGCGGAAGATCGCCGTCGCTCCCGGGGGCGGGGAGGTGTTCGCCCTCGCCATCGACCCCGAACTGGCGCTCCTCGACTACCTCCAGATGTTCTACAAACTGGGGGGCGCCGGACGCGCCCTGAAGAAGCTCGGCGCCATCGACTTCGCGACGACGATCGCGCCCGGCCTCCGGGACGTACTCCTGACGGGCAAGGCCTGCGAGGCGGTTCGCCGGAAGGACCGGAACGGGCGGTTCGTATACGACTACGTCGTCATGGACGCCCCGCCGACCGGCCGCATCGCCCGCTTCCTGAACGTGAACGACGAAGTGGCCGGGCTCGCCAAGATCGGCCCGATACACAATCAGGCGCAGGCGGTCATGCGGGTCCTGAAGTCCTCGGAGACGGCCGTGCACTTGGTGGCGCTTTTGGAGGAGATGCCCGTCCAGGAGACCGTGGACGGCATCGCCGACCTGCGCGCCGCGAGGCTGCCGGTGGGGCGGATCATCGTGAACATGGTGCGGCCCGCGATCCTCGACGAGGCCGACCTGGACCTCGCGCGGGACGCGCCGCGTACGGCCATCGCCAAGTCACTGTCCGCGGCCGGACTCGGCGGCGCCCGCCGCGGCGGGAATGCGGAGCGGCTCGTGGGGCCGCTGGTGACCCAGGCCGACGAGTACGCCGAACGGCACGCACTCGAGGGCGAGCAGCGGTCCGTACTCCAGGGACTGAGCCTCTCACTGCACGAACTCCCACTGCTCGTCGAGGGGATGGACCTCGCGGGCCTGTACGAACTCGCCACGGAACTGCGTCAGCAAGGAATCTCATGAGCCTGGACCCGGCCCGCGCACACGCCTCGGCCCGCGCCATCGACTCCGCTTTTGCCCTGGACGTCGACCTGCTGCTCGACGACCCGAAGACCCGCATCGTGGTCTGTTGCGGCGCGGGCGGCGTCGGCAAGACCACCACCGCGGCGGCCCTGGGCCTGCGTGCCGCCGAGCGCGGCCGGAAGGTCGTTGTCCTCACCATCGACCCGGCGCGCAGGCTCGCCCAGTCGATGGGTATCGACGCCCTCGACAACACACCGCGCCGCGTGAAGGGCATCGACGACTCCGCGAGCGGCGAACTGCACGCGATGATGCTCGACATGAAGCGCACCTTCGACGAGATCGTCGAGGCGCACGCGGACCGCGAGCGGGCGAACGCGATCCTGGGGAACCCTTTCTACCAGTCGCTCTCGGCGGGCTTCGCGGGCACGCAGGAGTACATGGCGATGGAGAAGCTGGGCCAGCTG
>CBFGQM010000389.1:0-4364 GCA_965650905.1 uncultured Streptomyces sp.
CCGAGCAGCACCGCAGGCTCACCGCCGTAGCCTGGGAGCGCTTCCGGTCCGAGCGGGTCTACCCCGGACCGGACGAGTACGCGGCGGTCGGAAACGTCGGCCGCCGGGTCGGGATCATCGGCGCCTCCCGCGTGGGCCGTCGGGTCCTGGAACTGCTGCGGCCCTTCGAACTCTCGGTCAGCCTGTACGACCCGTATGTGGACGACGACGAGGCGACGGCGCTCGGTGCCGTACCTCTGTCCCTCGACGAGCTGCTGCGTACGGGCGACATCGTCAGCGTGCACGCCCCCGACATCCCCGAGACCTACCGGATGCTCAGCCGTGAACGGCTCGCGCTGATCCCCGACGGCGGCATACTGATCAACACCTCGCGTGGTGCCCTCGTGGACCCCGATGCCCTCACCGACGAGCTGGTCCGCGGCCGGCTCGGCGCGGTGCTCGACGTCACCGAACCGGAGCCACTGCCCGCGGATTCCCCCCTCTACCAGCTGCCGAACGTCTTCCTCACCCCACACATCGCAGGCTCCCTGGGAAGTGAGCTGGCACGCCTCGGCGGCACCGTCGTGGAGGAACTGGAACGGCTCGCCATCGGCCTGCCACCCGCGCACGGGGTCCGCCGCGCGGAGCTCCCGACCAGCGCCTGACCTCTGTGCCCAGACGCCGCGGGCGCGGTCGCAGGAGCCGGTGCTGGTGAGGGCGATGCGGTTCTTGGAGCCGGTCCGGCCGAACGGGACGATGCCCACGTCGTAGAGACATGGCGGCAGACTCCGGCAGACACGGGCATGGGAGAAAACGGTTACTGATCATGGACGCCAGTTGCCACCCCTTTCCCGTTGCGAGGCGTCCAATGCCGTAGCGTTGAGGCTGTGACGGTCAACGGAAACGGTCCTCGAACAAGCAGTGAACCCAAACGGGCCAAGCGTCGACGGAGCAACACCGACAGCGGCGACCGGCCCAGCACAATTCGCGATGTCGCCGCCCAGGCGGGCGTCTCAGTAGCAACCGTTTCCCGCACTCTCGCCGGAAACTACCCGGTCTCCGCTGCCACCCGCGCCCGGGTCATGGCGGCCGTCGAGTCGCTGCACTATGCCGTGAACGTCCACGCCAAGGCGCTGTCCGGCCGGGTGGCGGGCCCCATCGCGCTGGTTATCCGGGACATCACCGGGCCGTCGCTAACCCATGTCGCTGCCGGAGTGGAACGGGAGGCTGCGGACCGGGGCAGGCTGAGCCTGGTCTGCACCACCCATGACGACCTGGACCGCGAGGGTGACCTGGTGCAGCTGATGCGCGAACAGCACGCGGGCGCGGTCGTCCTGATCGGCGGAGCGGTACAGGACGACGCGTATCACGAGCGTATGGCCGCGTACGCCAGAGCCCTGGACGCCGCGGGCTCGCGGCTGGTGCTGGTCGGCCGTCCGCCGCTGCCCGGCGGCGTGCCGGTGACTGTGGCCGAGTACGACAACCGCGGGGGCGCCTTCCAAGCCGCCGACCACCTGCTCACCGCCGGGCACCGGCGCATTCTCTTCCTGGGCGGCGCCCCCCTGCTGAGCACCGCCGAACAGCGCCGGGACGGCTATCTGCACGCGCTGCGCGCCCACGGCGTGCCCTACGCCGGGGAACTCGAGGTGCCCGGCCCGTACACCCGCGTCTCGGGCTACCAGCGCACCCGGGAGGCACTGGGTGCCGGCCTGGAATTCACGGCGGTCCTCGCGGGCACCGACATGGTGGCGACCGGCGCGTTGGCCGCCCTGCGCGAGGCCGGTCTCGACGTACCCGGCGACATCTCGCTCGTGGGATTCGACGACGTCCCCTTCGCCGCCGACCTCAGCCCGGCGCTCACCACGGTCCGGGTGCCCTACGAGGACCTGGGCCGCACCGCGGTCAGACTGGCACTGGGACGCGAGGAACGCCTGGCGGCCGACGACCACGTCGTGCTGAGCACTCAGCTGGTGATCCGGCAGTCGGTACGGACACTGCGGTGACGGCACGATGGGCGGGTTGAAGACCCGTGAGGCCGAGCTCGCCGCGAAGCCCGACGTCTCCAGCCCTGAGGGAGCCTCGCGCTCGCCGAGCAGTACGTTGCCGCGGCCCGGAAACTCGTCACCACCAAACAGGAGCCGGCCGTCGCCAAGCCGAAGGCGAACAAGTGGAACGAAATGATCTCGTGGGGTGCCTCGGCCCAGGGAATCCCGCGAGCCGCGATGAGTCCTGCGGCGTCCGGTGGTCGTACTGTCGAACCCGTTACCGAGGAGGACTTCTGATGCGCAGCGTGACCTATTCGATGAGCGTCTCGCTTGACGGCTACATCGTCGGGCCGAACGGCGCCTTCGACTGGACGGCGCCCGACGAGGAGGTCTTTCGCTTCTGGATCGACGAGATTCGGCAGGTCGGCGTTCACCTGTTGGGACGACGGCTGTACGAGACGATGCTGTACTGGGAGACCGCAGACCAGGATCCATCGCTCGACAACTCATTGCTGGAGTTTGCCTCGATCTGGAAGCCGCTCCCAAAGGTGGTGTTCTCCACCACGCTGTCGGCGGTGCAGGGCCATGCCCGTCTGGCCTCCGGCGTCCTGGCGGAGGAGATCGAGCGGTTGCGAGCCGAGCCGGGGGAGGGCGACATCGCGATGGGCGGCGCGACTCTCGCCGCCGAGGCGGCCGCGCTGGGTTTGATCGACGAGTACCGGGCCATGGTCTACCCGGTGCTGGTCGGCGGTGGCATTCCGTTCTTTCCCCGGCGCGAGCGCCGGGTGGATCTCGAACTCGTCGAGACCCGCACCTTCAGCTCAAGAGTCGTCTACCTCCGCTACCGCGTGGCCCGTTAGTGTCCTGAGTCTTGGAAGGGCTCGAAGGGCTGCATATCCAGGATGTGGGTTTCGGCAGGCGGTTCAGGTGGCCGGCGAGGCGTTCGAGGACCTCGTCGGCGGACTTGGTCCAGTCCAGATGAACGGCTTGGGATCCTCGTTCCAGTGCCAGCTCGCCGACGAGGCCGGCAGGCGTGGCACGGCCGTGAGCACCCTCGCCGGAGACGTCCGCGCCTATACGCGCAGTCCAAACCGAGGGCAAGGTCCCGACGGCACCCGACCCGAGCAAGGCGGTCGAGGACCTGGACGACCGGGCCCGCGCGCCCAACGGCCGCGTGCTCACCATCGAACACCGCGCCCTGCGTAAGTGGCTGCTACCCGGGGGGCACGTCGAGGAGAGCGACTCCACCCTCGTCGACGCGGCCCTGCGCGAACTGGCCGAAGAGACCGGCATCAGCCCCGACCAGGTCGAGCCCGACAGAGGCCTGCCCCTTCACGTCGACGTGCACACGATCCCGGCCAACGACGCCAAGGGCGAGCCGGAACACCTTCACTTCGACTTCCGGTACCTGTTCCGCACCACGGCCGACACCGTCGAGCTGCAAGAGGAAGAGGTCACGGCCTACTCGTGGCAGTTCGCCGACATGCTGACGGCCGAGTCCCTGCGGTACCGGGTGATGGCCGCAGCGCGTCCGTAGCCGAGCACCGCGACGGCATGCTGGCCCGCATCCGCGCCCTGCGCGCCGGACGATCCCGCACATGAACCCCGCCCGTCCCCGCACCCGTGAGCTTATAGGGGGCGGACGGGACCAAGGCCCCGGCCGGGTCGCGTGTCCCGGCCGGGGCCGCTCCATGCCCGGAGGCCTCTGCAGGTCGAAGGAGGGTCCGCCCCACGCAGGTCAGTGGCGGCTCGTGGGCTTGCCGTATCTATCCGCGCTGCTGGCTGCACGCGGCTACTCGGTGCAGGGTCCGGACCGAACAGCCGAGACCTTGATCGTCTGCCATTCGGGCCAGCAGCGGGCCAGCTAACGATCTTCAGGGTTGTCACTGCACGCCTCCGAGAGGGAGGGGCTACACAGTCGATGCAGGTGAAAACGTTCATGCACCAAAGGGCTTCGGTGGGGCGGGTGGGACTCGAACCCACGGCCGACGGATTATGAGTCCGCTGCTCTAACCGGCTGAGCTACCGCCCCGTCTACGGCGCGTCGCGCACATTTGTGCGCGCCGTCTGCCGCAGCATAGCCGCTCATACGATCTCCTGCTTCCGCATGGTCGGCTTCGCATGACCATGAGGACTGCGACGCGGTCTGCGCGGTTCCACGGGACAGGAAACCTGTCTGCGATCGGTCACGACCGGCCGGTGAGCGAGCAGCGAGCGGGCAGCGAGCGGGCATGAAAAAGGACCCCGCAGGGTCCTCTTCGACGGCTGCTCCCCCGACTGGACTCGAACCAGTAACCTGCCGGTTAACAGCCGGCTGCTCTGCCAATTGAGCTACGGAGGATCGAGCTCCCCCGACTGGACTCGAACCAGTAACCTGCCGGTTAACAGCCGGCTGCTCTG
>CBFGQM010000390.1:0-4361 GCA_965650905.1 uncultured Streptomyces sp.
TCAGGACTCAGAGGCCGAATCACGCCCCGGCCAGTGCTTCGGCGGGACGACGGCCGGGTCCGTGATCTGGAGGCGCTTCTGCCGGGTCGGGTCGATCGACGTCAGAGAGACGAGACGCTGGCCGTCAGCTGCTTCGAGTTCGGACAGGGCGTGAGGAAGGGCCGCGCAGACAGTGGCGATCGCCGTGCCCAGGCCCACCAGGCCACCGTGCTTGTTGTTCTGGCGGTACTCGATGCGATGCAGGCCCGACTGTGCGATGGCCGCCACTTCGAGTGGCCGGCTGAGCTGCTTGGTGTCGTTGGTGATGACGACCTCGAAGCCGTCGGCCTTGGCGTTGGCGTACAGCTCGATGTCCTTCGTGCCCGTCCAGCCCTTAAGGTCGTGGACGTGGACGACTTCATGGGCCTTCAGCAGGATGCGCACGATCTCGGCCATGGGGCGCGGCACGTTCTCGTCGAGCAGCAGTTTCAAGCGACGACCTGCCGGGGCTCGCTGCTGCCATAGCTGTCGACGTACTCGCTGAAGTCGGCGGCGTCCCGGGCGGCCTCTGCCGTCACGCCTGGGTAGAACTCACCGATCTGGTCCGGCGGGATGCCGTCTCTTACGAGGGCAGCGACATCTGACGCCGGGATCCTGGTGCCTTGGATGACCGGTTCTCCGCCGCGTACCGACGCGTCGACCGCGACGTGCTCACGGGGAGTGAGCAGAGCGGGAATGCTACGGCCGTCCTTATAGAAGGGCGCGAGAACATCCACCATCTGGTGGATGACCACGTTGCCCCCCTTGATCAGGTCTACGGCATGGTCGGGTTCAGCCAGATAGATCGTGTCCGGACCCGCGACAAGTTTGTACGAGGAGAGGTGCTTCGACTCGCCGGGATCTTCCCGGAGCGTGTTCAGCGCACGGCGGATCTTCTGCAACGAAGCCTCTTCGCGCAGCTGCACACAGATGCGGAGTGCGACAACGTCGCGGAAGGAGTAGAGGATCGGCCTCTCGCTGGAGATCTCGGGCACGAGCACGGCGCCCTTGGGCCCGGAGGCCCGGCGCCAGTGGGACAGCTGGCGCAGAGTCGCACCGGAAAGAGCCGCGGCGAGTTTGGGTTCGTACGACACCGCGTGCCTCCTTCCGTCTTCCGCCCCCATCGATATCGGCCTGAACGTACCCCATCCTCCTGGAGGCCACCCAGCGCAGAAACCGAAGGGCCCATTCAGGGTGAGCCGGGGACGCCGAACGCCCGCATGCCGCACAGGCCGCTGCCACGGGAACCGCCACAGGCCGGCACACGTCCGTGGCATTTTCGGCCACTCACCGGTGGCGCCCCCATGCGCCGCGTAACCTCACGGGCATGGGGGCATCAGCATCCGGTGCAGGTCAGGACGCCGACGAGGAGGCGCGCCGGCGGCTGAACGCGTACACGTACCTCAGCGCGCCCGAGCGGCTGGAGCACGTCGCGATCATGCGGGTCTTCTGCGGAACGTTGCTGGCGGATCTCGCCGTCCCGGACATCATGGCGAAACTGCGCCAGGCCGATGCTTCCGCCGCAGGACTCGACGCCGACACCCTCACGGTTCGACTGGAACAGCTGGTCCAGTGGGGAAACCTGCTCCGCAGCAGCCACACGGTGAACGCGTCCAGCATCAGCGAGTACCAGCGTTCCCGCTCGCGCTACCAGCTGTCGAAACTGGGCGAACGCGTCCAGCGGGACGCCGACGGAGTCCTGGCCGAAGCCGACGCCGCCCGCGAGGTGAGCAACGAACTGCTGGCACTGGTCGAGCGCGGACTACGGGAGCTGGCCGACCTCGTGACCGCGCCGGGCGGCGTCGAGCCGCAGGACGGACTGGAGCGGATCAGCACGCTGTTCGTGCAGTTCACCGAATTCGCGGACTCCATACGCGACTTCTACGCCTACCTCGGCCAGGTGCTGTCCCGCTACGACCTGGACAGCGCCGAGTACCAGGGCTTCAAGGAGCTGCTCCTGGACTACGTCGAGGCGATCACGGAGGACGTGGCGTTCCGCGCGCCCCGGATCTCGGCGGCGTTGGACACCCTGTGGCCACACATCCCGGCTCTGCTGGACCGGCTGGACTCCCACGCCCAGGGGCTCACCGGGCTCTCGGGGCAGGCGCAGGGCGAAAGCCGCCCGGAGGTCCGGATCCGGCGCAGCCGGGGCCGCGAATTCGCGGACTGGGAGGGCCTGCGCGGCTGGTTCAGCAACACCGACGGCCAGGGCAGCCAGGTCGACCAGCTACGCGATGCCACCCTGCGCGCGTTGCAGTCGCTGCTCGCCAACGCCAAGCGGATGCTGCGGTCCGCCACCGGGGAGATGTCCCGCCGCAAGGATCTGCTGCGGCTGGCCCGCTGGTTCGACGAAGCGGCGCCGCGGGACGCACACGACATCGCCGTCGCCGCCTTCGGGCTGTACGGCGCCCGCCATCTGGGCACACCTCCGGCCACCGACGAGGTGGTGCCCGCCTACACGAGCTGGTGGACCGGTCCGGTGGTCGAGGTTCCGGTTGCCCTGCGCGAAAGAGGCAGCCGAGCTCAGCGGGGCCGGGCCTCAGCGGTGGAGGACCACTCCGCGCAGAAGCAGCTGCTGAGGGAGGCAGCCCGTCAGCGTGTAGCGGCCAGAGCGGCGGCAGCCGACGAACTGCGCAGCGCGTCCGGCCGGTTCGCCGAGGTACGCCTCACGTCAGCGGCGCTCGGCCTGCTCCTGGAGCTGCTGGCCACAGCGCTCGGAAACGCACAGCTCAGCAGGCCCGTCACCACGGGCGGGGAGAGGGCTGCGGGGTTCGACCTCGACTCGGCCAGCAGTGAAGACGCCGAACTGCGTATCCGCCTCACCGTGCGCCGGACGGCGGGCACGCGAACGGTGCTGTGCTCGGCCGACGGCGACCTGCTGCTGGACGAGCTGGAGCTGGACATCGGTCGCACCTCCGCCGCGGTCGACGGCGAAGCGGAGGCGAGCGTGTCATGACCCTTCCCTCGACTCACGACGTAGCCCTGGCAGCCGAGCGCCGCACCGCCGCCCGGCTGCTGCTCGCCCACCCGCTGGTCGCGTCGGACGGTCCCCACGCGGCCCTCGCCGAGGAGCGGTCACCCGACGCCCGTCGGACGGTCCCCACGCCGACCTCTTCCCGCTGATCCGCAGGCACGCCGACTGGGTGGGCAAACGGTTCCAGCAGGTGCTCGGCTACCGCCTGCTGGTCGACAGCTCCTACGCCCGGCTGTTCAAGGCGGGGCTGGGGGCGGGTTCGGGTCATCGGCTGGAGCGCTCCACCGGTACCCCGTTCACCCCGCACACGTACGCCTGCCTTGCGCTGGCCCTGTCCGTGCTGGTGACGGCGCCCGAGCAGATGCTGCTGTCACATCTGGTCGCCGATATCAGGGCTGCCGCAGCCGACGCCGGGATCGAGCTGGAGGAAACGGGCCGGGCGGCCGGGAAGCGGACCCTGGTCGCGGCTCTGCGCCAGCTCGTCGACTGGGGCGTGCTCATCGAGACCGAGGGCCATGTGGCCGCGCTTGCGCAGGAGTCGGGCGGAGAAGCCCTGATCACGATAGACCGGGAGCTGGCACGCGTGGTCGTCGCCGGCCCGCTCTCCCAGGCACGGGACGGCGCCGACCTGGTCCGGCGGGCAGCGGACCCGGGCTTCGGCGGACCACGCACCTACGTGCGCCGGATGCTCGTCGAGACACCCGTCGTCCACCTCGACGAGCTGACCGACGCCGAGCGTGACTGGCTGCGCACCCGGCAGCGCCGGGAAGCCCAGGCTTTCTCTGAACTCCTGGGCCTGGAGATGGAGATCCGTGCCGAGGGCGTGGCGCTGGTGGACCCCGAGGAGGAGCTGACGGATCTGCACCTGCCGGGCACCGGGACCGTCGCACAGGCCGCGCTGCTGCTGGCGGAACGGCTCGTAGAACTGCTTCGACCGCAGGAACCGGGGCATCCGGCGACCGGCGGGACGCTCGTCATCGGGGTGGCCGTCCCGGACGGCCTGGTGGACGAGGTGCTCGCCGAGCTCATCACCGAGTACGGGCAGCGCAGCAACTGGCAACGCGGCTACCTGGAGGACCTTCCCTCCCTGCGAGAGGCCGTACTGGACCTGCTGGTCCGCATGCGGCTGATGGCCCGCGCGGGCCGACTGCGCTCCGAGGGCGAAGGACTGCCGGAGGGGTACGTCGAAGAGGCGTCGGAAGGACGCACGGTGACCGATGTCCATGGCGCACGGCCCGGCGGCGACGGCTGGGTGCTGCTGGCCGCAGCGGCCCGCTACGCCACCCGAGTCACGGTGCGCCCGGCCACCGCAGTCGGCAAAGGCACGGACGTTCAAGAGGAGTTGCCGCTATGACCACCGACGCGCGTG
>CBFGQM010000391.1:0-4356 GCA_965650905.1 uncultured Streptomyces sp.
GTTCCCAGCCACGGTTCTGATCAGCTGCTTCCTTCGGGGCTCTCGTCGTCGGGGCGGTCGTCCCGCGGCCGGTCCCTGGGGGCGCCGCTCATGAAGCCCCCGAATCCGCGCCGGACCCGGCCACCGAGGTCACCCGCGAGGTCGCCCGCGCCGCCCGCGATATCGCTGACCAGCTTCATCAGCGGGTCCCTGGAGCTGCGCACATGGCCGGCGTAGCTGGAGGCAGACTCCCGGAAGGAGTCCGAGACCGAGGTGTCCTGGTCCTCTTCACGGCGCGGGTAGTGCCCGTCCATGATCCGCTGGTAGTCACGGGACTCGGCCCACTTCTTCAGCTCCGCGGCCCGCACGGTGGTGAAGGGGTGCGAGCGCGGGAGGACGTTGAGGATCTTGAGCACGGAGTCGCGGAGGTCGCCTCCGGACTCGTACTCCTCGGCCTGGGCGAGGAACGCGTCCACGTTCATCTCGTGCAGGTGGTTGCCACCCGCGAGCTTCATCAGGCCACGCATCGACGCCCGCAGGTCCTGGCCGACCAGGAGCCCGGCACGGTCCGCGGACAGCTCCGACTTGCGGAACCACTCGCGCAGGGCGGTCACGATGGCCATGATCGCGATGTTGCCCAGCGGGATCCACGCGACGCGGAGCGCGAGACTGGTGAGGAAGAGCAGTACCGTGCGGTAGACCGCGTGGCCGGACAGGGCGTGGCCCACCTCGTGGCCGACGACCGCCCGCATCTCCTCCTCGTCCAGCAGCTCCACCAGTCCGGTGGTGACGACGATGATCGGCTCGTCCAGGCCGATGCACATCGCGTTCGGCTGCGGATTCTGGTTCACGTACATCGGCGGGACCTTCTCCAGGTCCAGGATGTGGCAGGCATCCCGCAGCATGTCGTTCAGGTGCACGAACTGCGCGTCCGAGACCCGTACGGAGTCGGACAGGAACAGCAGCCTCAGGCTGCGCTCCGGGAGCAGTCCGCTGAGCGCCTTGAAAACGGTGTCAAAGCCGCTGAGCCCCCGCAGGGCGACCAGGGCCGAGCGGTCCGCGGGGTGTTCGTACGCCCGGGAGGAGATCCCCTCGAAGCGCCTGCGTCGTCTGCTCGGTACGTTCTCGTGGCTGTCGTCCGGCATGTGGTCCCCCATGCGTCTGAGTGCCTTCTGCGCCCCCAAGGCGAGGTCCAGCCTAGGCGGAGATACCGTGGGCGTGCAGTACAGCGAAGGAGTCGCACGCCATGGAGCACCCCGAAGCCTGGCTTCCCGAGGCCGCGCGCGCCGCACAGCAGCAGGGGCCGGGGAATCTTCTCCGTGTCGTGCTGATCGTGTTGGTCGTCGGCTGCGTCCTGACCGCCTGGTTCCTGCTGCGCGGTTACGAGAGGGACGACTGAGCCCCGGCTGAAGTTCCCGACATCGGAGTCGGTGTGATGCGGGCGGCGGCCCCCGCTTACGATGGCCATACGTCTGTATCCCGCCCACACCGGATAGGTCCTGCCGAAGATGAGCTTCCACAGCGCCGCTGCCCAGTTGGTCTCCATCGCCACCGAGGGCGAGGAGCACGGCGGCAACCACGAGAGCCTGAGCCCCTACCTGACCGGCGGCGGCGCGCTCTTCATCCTGCTTCTGCTGCTGTGGATCACCACCCGCTTCAACCGGGACCGCTGACGGCCGCGCACCGTGCCCCGATTCCAGGTCGGTAGGGTCTGCACGCATGGGAGAGCAGGACATGCCTATCGGTCCGGTGAGCGGCCGGGTGAAGGCGGCCGACGGCCCGTCGAATCCGGGCAAGCGCCGCCTCGGCGTCATGGGTGGAACGTTTGACCCGATCCACCACGGCCACCTCGTCGCGGCCAGTGAGGTCGCCGCGCAGTTCCACCTCGACGAGGTGGTGTTCGTGCCGACCGGACAGCCGTGGCAGAAGTCCGACCGCAAGGTCTCCCCGGCCGAGGACCGCTATCTGATGACGGTCATCGCGACCGCCGAGAACCCGCAGTTCTCGGTGAGCCGCATCGACATCGACCGCGGCGGCCCGACGTACACCACGGACACGCTGCGCGACCTGCGCGCGCTCAACCCCGACACGGACCTTTTCTTCATAACGGGTGCCGACGCGCTCGCGCAGATCCTCACCTGGCGCGACGCCGAAGAACTCTTCTCCCTCGCGCACTTCATCGGGGTCACCCGGCCCGGCCACGCGCTGGCCGATCCGGGGCTTCCGGAGGGCGGTGTCTCGCTCGTCGAGGTCCCCGCGCTCGCCATCTCGTCCACAGACTGCCGTGCCCGGGTCGCCAACGGCGACCCAGTCTGGTATCTGGTGCCGGACGGTGTGGTGCGCTATATCGACAAGCGTGAGCTGTATCGCGGCGAGTGAGCCGAGAGGGGCACCGGTGAACAACCGATACGACGCTGGGTACGGGGGCGACCAGTACGAGCTCGTCGGCTATGACGAGTTCGGGCAGCCTGTGTACCAGCAGGTGCCACCGCTCCAGCAGCCGCAGCCGCAGCCGCAGCCGCTCCGGCAGCCGCAGCAGCCACCGCCGGGGCAGCCGGAGCAACATGCGTACGACTCCTACGGGTCCCAGCGGCAGGCATACGGCTACGACCCGTACGCGGCGAACGGGCAGCAGCAGTCCGCGCCGCCGTACGGCACCGGTCGGACACCGCCCGTCCCGCCGTCGTACGGCACCGATCAGCAGCAGCCCGCCTCCTCGTACGACCCGTACGGCGCGGGTGCTCCGGGCGGCACCGCGACCGCGTACGACCCCTACGGGCAGGCGGCGGGCACCGGCCGGCAGCCGCGCACCGCCGAGCAGACCGCCTACGTCCCGCACCAGACGGGGCGCGTGGAGCGGTCGGAGGGCGGGCCGTCGCAGGACGTGGGGTCAGGCGCCGGGGCGCCTGAGGACCCCGACCACCGCACCGAGCAGTTCGCCTTCGTCGAGGAGCCGGACGGCGACTCGGAAGACGTCATCGACTGGCTGAAGTTCACGGAGAACCGCACCGAGCGCCGTGAGGCGGCCCGGCGCCGGGCCCGCGGTCGGGTCGTCGCCCTGGTGGTGGTGCTCGCCCTGGTCGCGGTCAGCGGCGTCGGCTACCTCTGGTACGCCGGGAAGCTGCCGGGCCTGTCGTCGCACGCGAAGACCGGTGGTATGACGGCCGCCGGCGGCGCCCAGAACCGCGATGTGATCGTCGTCCATCTGCACAACACCAAGGGCGGCGGCACCTCGACGGCGCTGCTCGTCGACAACACCACCACCAAGCGGGGCACCACCGTCCTGCTGCCCAACGCCCTTGCCGTGACGGACGAGGACGGCACCACGACCACGCTAGCCAAGTCCGTCGACGACGACGGCTCCTCCGGGACGCTCGACGCAATCGACACGGTGCTCGGCACGGACATCGAGGGCAGTTGGCGCCTTGACACCCCATACCTCAACAATCTCGTCGAGCTCGTCGGCAACATCGACATCAATACCAATGCGAACGTGCCGGACCCGGACGCGAAGAAGAAGGGTGAGGCACCCCTCGTCAACAGGGGCGAGGATCAGACGCTCAGCGGCAAGATGGCCGTCGCGTACGCCACCTACCGTGGTTCCGGGGAGTCGCAGAACGCTCAGCTGGAGCGGTTCGGGCAGGTCATGCAGGGTGTGCTGCGCAAGCTGTCGTCGGACCCGCAGGCCGCGACGACCACCGTGCAGACGCTGGCGCAGATCCTCGATCCCCCGCTGACCGACAAGGACCTGGGCGCCTTCCTGGCCAAGCTCGCGGACCACGCCAAGGGCGGCGACTACAAGACGGAGCTGCTGCCGGTCCAGTCGAACGGCAGGCTGAGTGCCCAGGCGAGCGACAGCGTGGTCAAGGACGTACTCGGCGGGAGTGCGAAGAGCCCCGAGAAGGACGCGGCCGTCCAGGTCGGCATCCAGAACGCCACCGGCGACAAGGACGCCACGGAGCAGGCCCGTGTCGTGCTGCTCAACGGCGGCTACGCCTTCGTCGACTCGGGCACGGCCGATGCGGCCCAGGCGGTGTCTCGGATCACATACGCCGACGCCGCGAAGAAGCAGGACGCGGTGGAGGTCGCCAAGACGCTGGGGCTGCCGACCGGTTCCGTGAAGGAGGGCAAGGTCGTGTCGAACGCGGACGTCTCAGTGGTGCTCGGCCAGAACTACAAGGCGGGCGGCTGATCGAGCGGTCGTCCGGGCGGCTGATCGAGCAGCCGTAGGTGCGGCCGACTGAGCGGTCCTCGAGTGGCTGACCGGTGCGGTTCGGGGCACAGGGAGGCCCAGGGACATTACGCGAGCATGATCCGTTCATCGCAGGGGGTGGTGTCGGCGGTCCGTGAGGGCCTTGGGGGGCGCCCTTGGGGACT
>CBFGQM010000392.1:0-4310 GCA_965650905.1 uncultured Streptomyces sp.
GGACAGCGTCGCCCCGATGGCGGCGACGACCGCCGACGTGACGGCCTTGATGGCGTTCCAGGTGTACTGCCACGCCGTCTGGAACCAGGTCGTCTTCGTCGCGATCAGCACAATGATCGCGATCAGGGCCACGACCGCCGCGATGATCCAGAAGATCGGGCTGGCGAACATCGCTGCGTTCAGCTGCCACTGTGTCGCCGTCCAGATCCGGTTGCGTAGCGCGACGATCGCCTGTGCGGCCGCCCACAGCTTCATCGCCACCGTGACCGTGCCGATCACCGTGGCCAGCGTTGTCAGTACCGGCGTGGGAATGCTGCTGATGATTTTCGCGAGCCAGGTCGCCAGTTGGGCGGTCAGCCCGATCAGCGGGGAGATGGCGGCCAGCAGTTTCACCGCGGCACCGGCCAGCGTGGCCAGTGTGCTGCCGCCCTGACGGGCCAGGGCGATGAAATCGGCGAATCCCTGGCTGTTGGACAGGCTCTGGCCCCACTTGGCGAACGCCGCGGTGGACTGCTCGAACCCGCCGGACATCTCATCCGACAGCGGCAGGAACGCCTTGATGATCCCGCCGATACCGACCGCGATGTTCTTCAGCCCGAACAGGAACGACTTGAGGTTCCGCCCGGCGACCTTCGCCATCGACTGGGCGAACGCCTCCAGTCCCTTGCCCCGGGTGGACCGGTCGATCTCGTCGACGAACGCCCCGAACGCCTTTGATGCTTCTTTCACGAACGGCGTCAGCAGCGGCAGCAGACGACGGACGACCTGCAGGCCCTTGGTGAAGACGGGCATGGTGGAACTCGACATCGAGTCGGACCACTGGCTGTAGTCCTTTTTCAGGCCGACGAACTCCTTGGCCATCGCGCGCGTATTCGGCGGCAGCTGGGCCAGGGCGTCGTTGTATGCCTTCTGTTTCTCCGCGGCGTCCTCGGCGCCGGAGGCGGCCGCTTTCTCCGCCTCCTCGGCGAGGGTGGCAACCTCGGCGACGGCCTCCATCTGCGGGCCGACCGCGAGCTGAAACGCCTTCGCCGCCACGCCCGCGCTGGCGAACGCGGCCGCCATACCGCCCACCCCGGCCGTCACCGCTGCGGCGGCGGGCACCCCGACACCGAGCCCGGCAACGGCCTTACCCAACCCTTTCAGCACGCTCTTGGCGCCGTCGGCGCCCGCGCGCAGCTGGTCCGTGTCGATACCCAGCCGCACAGTCATCGAAGCGAGCGTGGTCACAGACCATCACCCCCTCGAGCGTTGTTCAATTGGTGGCGACAACCCGCCCCTGCAGGGCGGCGTTGGCGGCCAGGGCTTGCTTGAACAGTTCCTCAGGGGTCTTCTTCACGCGGGTGCGGTCCCAGCGGGGCATGAAGTCGGCCAGCGTCGGGGCACGTTGGCCCTTACCGCGATTCACCGCGACGATCGCCGCCGAGATCATGGCCGCGTTGACATCGCCGCGCGCGCCCCCGAGCGGGCCCGCGATCTGCTCATACGCGCGCCACTCGGTGAGCTCGGCAGAGCCGATATCGGCGAGCATGTGGCGCACGGAGCGGTGCCCGAGGTGCGCGGCCAGGCGGAAGTAGAACTGCCGCTCTGGCCGCGCCCTCAGTTTCCCGCGAGTTCCTTGACGTCGTCCTCGCCCATCTTCGACAGGCGCATCGCCACGTCGCACACCCGCTGCAGCGCCGAGGCGGACTTCTCGCCCAGCCGCTTCGTCTCGGCCGCCGTGCGGAACAGCGGCTTGCCGTCGGCGTCGACGATCGCCGCGGCGGCGAGCCGGGCCCGGAACCCCTCCAGCCCCTCGGCGCGCACGCTCGCGCCGTCCTTGCCGACGAACTGAGCCTCGAACTTGTCGCGTTCGGTGCCGGGCAGCTCCCGCACCCGCACCGTGCCGTTCCATTCCGGGACAGGCACGTCCTCGTACCCGAGGTCGTCGGCGCCGAGGATCTGGTCGGCGGATAGGTACGTCGTCATCGGCTGGTCTCTTCCTCGTCGGAGTGGAGCTTGTTGACGACGGTCACCTGGTCTGCGAAGAGAGTCAGGCTGACCGTAGGCCACTCGGCGGGGTCAACGGTGACGGTGACGGATTCCCGAGGAAGCGCAAAGGGCAGTTCCTCGCCGTCGATGAGGACCCGGACAATGCGGCCCTCGCGGATGACCTCGATGCGTTTGGGCCGTGCCATCACGCCCCCGTGGTGATGGTCGGCTTGCCCGACACCTTGAACGTGGCGGACGCGGCGAGCTTGTCGTCGTGCGGCGCCTCCGGCTCGAAGTTCGTGAGGATCGCGGCGAACGCCCAGCTGCCGAGCGTGCCCGGCCACACGACCTTGTAGTTGCGGGGCAGCGCGTCGGCAAAGTCGGAGATCAGCGTGTCGTGTTCACGCGGGTCGTAGTTGACCTCGATCTCGACCTCACCGCCGTCCTTCAGGCCGCCGATGAACTCCCGCCAGCCCTCGAGCGAGTCGTGGGCGGTGACGTCGTAGGTCTCCCGCTCGATACCGGGCGGGGTGATGTCGGTGACGTTCGCGATCGCCGCGAACGCCTCGGTGGGGGTGGCTCCGTCGCCGCGCTGCAGCTGGGTGCCGAAAGCGTCCAGACCAGCCATGGCCTGACTCCTTTACGACTTGGTCAGCCACACGCGATAGCTGACGTTGATATGCCTGATGTCGGGGTCGGGGTCGCGCAGCTCCTGGTGCTGCTGGTGCGCGATCGAGATGTCCGTGAAGCCGTCCACCACCAGCGGCTGCCGGTCGAGGGCAGCGTCCAGGGCGGCGAGGATGGTCGCCGCCTCTTTGAAGCCGCGGTACTTCGACCACACGTGCAGGACCACACTGGCTTCCAGGCCCCGCTGATTGTGGGCGTCGTCGACGAGCTCGGTGATCGACCCGAGCGAAACGTAAGGGTGCACGGCAGCCTCGGGGACCTCGTCGTACACCCCGGACACCAGGGCCATCAGCGGGGCATCGCCGGTGAGCTTGGCGTACACGGCCTGCTGCAGCGGCCACAGCGCGGCCGTCACGGCGCGGGGACCCCGCGCACGATGCCCAGCGCCTGCAGCTCGGGGCTCTCGTCCATCATCTGCGGGTAGACCGCCTCCAGCCGGGCCAGGTCAGTGTTTCCCTCGCCCTTGACGAGATCCCAGGTCACGTAGCCCACGAGCTGCTCGCGTCCTTTGTCGCCCAGCCGCATGTAGACGGGCAGGCGCACTTCGGAGGGGGTATCAGCCACGGTGCTCACCTCCCTTCCGTCCTTGGGCGCGGGCGATCTTTCGTTCCAGGCGGGCGATGTCCCGCTCGGCTTCGGCCTTTCTCTGGCGGGCACGGGCCAGTTGGCGCTGCCAGGCATCGAGCAGGGGCATCACGCACCCCCTCCCATGTGCCGGCGGAACGCCGCCCGGTAGGTGCGCGGCACCTGTGCCCGGTGCTCGTTGAACGCGGGCACCAGGTACGGCTGATCGGCCATGCTGCTGGTGCCCTTCTCCACGTACAGGGCGTACTCGAGCTGGTCCTTCTCCCAGATGCCGACCTCTGCGCGGCCGAAGTGGTCATTCACGCGCTGGTCGAGGGACTCCCACAGGTTGCCGGTACGGCGCGGCACCTTCTCCTCGGCCGTGTTTTGCACCGCGTCAGCCCACTCGTGGAGCGTCTCGGTGCGGGCCTGGCGCATTGCCTCGGGGATCCGTCCGATGGCGCGCAGTGCCCTCTCAAGGCCCTCCAGCCTGATGCGGCGGGCCATGGTCTACGCCGAGGCGCCGATGATGACGACGTCATAGGTGACGGAGGTACCGGCCCCTGAGTTGGCGATCGCCAGCAGGTCCCCGGTGCCGGCGGTCACCGCGACCGCAGTCGCGTCCGGGGCCGCCCAGCAGAACAGGCCACCGGGGCGGACCGGGATGCCGTCCGAGGCGGCCAGGAACAGGGGCACGCCGTTGGTGGCCTCCCGGTTGACGTTGACCGCGTTGGTGTTGGCTGCGGACGCGACGATCAGCACCATCTTGATCCGCGCGAACGTGAGCGTCGCCCCGAAGACGTCGGTGAGCGCGCCCGCGAGATCGATGGTCTCCGAGCCGGACGCGGCCAGGGTGCGCTGGTCGTGCCAGATCCTGTCTGCCTGGTTCGTACCGGTGCCTGAGCTCAGGGCGATGGACTTGAGGTAGTTCAGGGGGGCCTGGCCGGTCGCCAGGTCCAGGGGGTTGGTCTGGGTGCTGGCCAGCGACAGCGTCAGCTTCGTGTTGTTCAGAGCCATGGTGTCCAGGTCTCCTAGGGTGAGGGTTGGCGGATGGTGCAGTCCGCCCGCAGGTAGGTGCCGGGCTCGGCGTC
>CBFGQM010000393.1:0-4285 GCA_965650905.1 uncultured Streptomyces sp.
CGACGATGATCGGGCCGAGGTCGCGGCCGCGCGGCAGGTACAGGCCCATGAAGCGTCGGCTGGCCAGGGCCAGGGCGTCTCTCTTCACCATCAGATAGCCGGCGAAGAAGATCGCGATCACGATTTTCGCGAACTCACCGGGCTGGATGGTGAATCCGGCGATGGAGATCCAGATCCTGGCACCGAAGATGTTGAGTCCGAGGCCCGGGACCAGCGGCAGGAGCAGCAGGACCAGGGACGCCACCATGGAGATGTACGTGTAGCGCTGCAGGACGCGGTGGTCCTTGAGGAAGACCAGAACGGCGACGAACAGGGCGAGGCCCATCGCCGAGTACAGCAGCTGGCGCGGGGCCGCCTCGACGAAGGCGGACCGTGCCTGGAGCCGCTCCGACTGGTCGAGCCGCCAGATGGCCACCAGACCGATGCCGTTGAGCAGCGTGGCCAGCGGCAGCATCAGCGGGTCGGCGTAGGGTGCGAACTTCCGTACGACGAGGTGGCCGACGCCGGCGAGCAGGCCGAGGCCGAGGCCGTAGCCGAGCAGACCTGACGGGACCTGGTCGTTGATGGCCAGGCCCACGTTGGCGTACGCGAACACCGGGATGACGACGGCGAACACCAGCAGCGCGAGCTCGGTGTTGCGCCGGCTCGGCGCACCGATCGCGCCGACTGTGGACGTGTGGTGTGTCGGCGTGTTGGAAGTACTGCTCATCGTGTGACAGGGCCCCTCACGGCTGCTTACTGCTTACCGCACTGCGAGACCAGCTTCTGCTCTTCGTCGGAGAGGCTGGGGCCGGGTGTGGGATGGGGTGCGGTCTGGAACTTGGACGGGGACGGTGACGTCGGCGCCGGCGTGGCGTTTGACGCGACCGAGGTCCTTGTGGCTCCCGTGGCGCCGCCGGCCTCTCCCTCGCCGGTACTCGCGTTGCTCTCGCTCTCGGCCTGGCGGCGCTCGGCTTCCTTCTCGCACGCGGACGCCTGGGTGGCCAGCTCCTCGATCTTCGTGCGGGCGCCGCTCAGGCCGCCCTCGGCGATCGTGGCCCTGACCTGCTTCTGCTGGTACGGCGGCAGGTACCTCAGTTCGATCTCGGGGTGGTCCCTCTCCACCTTCGAGAGCGAGACCCAGGCCAGGTCCTGGCTGATGCCGCGGTAGAGCGCGACGTGCTCGCCATTGATGCCGACGTAGTACTGGGTCTGTGTCCAGCGGTAACCGCCGTACAGCCCGCCGCCGATGACGGCGAGCGCGAGCGCGGCGTAGAGGGATCTCCTCAGCCACTCGCGTCCGCGGCGCGGTTTGACGAAGTCCGCGTCGGAGTAGGCGCCGAAGCCGTCCGTGGGGACGTACCCCGTCGTGTCGCCGCTGCCGGGCGGGCCGAACTCGCCGCCGCCGCCCTGTCCGGGCACGGGGCGGCCGAGGCTGGACGCACGGCCCGCGGGCGTCTGCATCGCGCCGTTGTCATGCAGCTGGTGCTGGTTTTCGGCGACCGCGCCCACGACGACCGGGGTGTCGGAGAGCTGTTCCGCGAGGGTGTCCCCGCTGTCGATGTCGAGTACGTCGGCCACGATGACCGTGATGTTGTCCGGTCCGCCGCCGCGCAGCGCGAGCTGGATGAGCTCCTGCACGGTCCCCTGCGGTCCCTGGTAGCTGGCGAGGGTGTTTTCCATCGTCTGATGGCTGACGACCCCCGACAGGCCGTCGGAGCAGATCAAGTAGCGGTCGCCGGCGCGGACTTCACGGATGGAGAGGTCCGGCTCGACGTGGTCGCCGCTGCCCAGCGCGCGCATGAGGAGGGACCTCTGCGGGTGCGTGGTGGCCTCTTCCTCCGTGATGCGTCCCTCATCGACGAGTCGCTGCACCCAGGTGTGGTCCTGTGTGATCTGCGTCAGTACGCCGTCTCGCAGCAGGTACGCGCGTGAGTCGCCGACGTGCACCATGCCGAGGCGCTGTCCGGTCCACAGGAGCGCGGTGAGGGTCGTCCCCATGCCCTCGAGCTGGGGGTCCTCCTCGACCATCATCCTGAGCTGGTCGTTGGCGCGCTGTACGGCCGTGCCGAGTGAGGTCAGGATGTCGGAGCCGGGCACGTCGTCGTCGAGCGCGACGATGGTGGAGATCACCTCGGAGCTGGCGACCTCACCGGCGGCCTGGCCGCCCATCCCGTCGGCGATCGCGAGCAGGCGCGGACCGGCGTAACCGGAGTCCTCGTTACCCTCGCGGATCATGCCTTTGTGCGATCCGGCGGCGAAGCGCAGTGACAGACTCATGCGCACCTCGCCCGTCGGCTCCGGGTACATCCGCACGGTGCCCACCCTCCGGTCGGGAGCGCGCCGGGGTCCGTCGTGTGGACCGCCGCTGCGTGCTCGCTCCGCTCGCTCATTGTCGTACTACTTCCGCAGCTCGATGACGGTCTTGCCGATGCGGATCGGCGCGCCCAGCGGAACCGGTGTGGGAGTCGTCAGCCGGTTCCGGTCGAGATAGGTGCCGTTGGTGGATCCGAGGTCCTCGACGATCCACTGGCCGTCACGGTCCGGATAGATCCTTGCATGCCTGCTGGAGGCGTAGTCGTCGTCCAGGACGATCGTGGAGTCATGAGCGCGCCCCAGCGTGATGGTCTGCCCCTGCAACGCGACGGTCGTACCCGTAAGAGTGCCTTCGGAGACGACCAGCTTGGTGGGCGCACCGCGGCGCTGACGGCCGCCGCCGCTCGGCTGCTGGCGCTGCTGCGGGGGCGTGGCCTGTTGTCGGGCGGCCTGCTGTGGCCGTGCGCTCTCGCGGCGCGAGCCGCGCTGTGTGACGCGCGTTCCGAACAGGTCGCTGCGGATGACCTGCACGGCCACGATCACGAACAGCCACAGTACGGCCAGGAAACCCAGCCGCATGACCGTGAGGGTCAGCTCTGACATTGCCCCCGCTTCACCCTTCGGCTTGCCGATAAACGATGGTGGTGCTGCCCACGACGATCCGCGAGCCGTCGCGGAGCGTAGCGCGGGTGGTGTGCTGCCCGTCCACCACGATGCCGTTGGTGGACCCGAGATCCTGGATCGTCGAGGGCGTTCCGGTCCGGATCTCACAGTGCCGGCGCGAGACGCCGGGGTCGTCGATCCGCACGTCGGCGTCGGTGCTGCGGCCGAGCACCAGCGTCGGGCGGGAGATCTGATGGCGGGTGCCGTTGATCTCGATCCAGTGCCGTACGCGTGCACCGGGCAGCGGGCCGGGCGCCGCGCCGCGGCCGCCCATCGGTGCCGCGGGGCCCCCGCGGCCGCCGGGCGGCGGTGAGGACGGCATGAGGGGAGGGCTCGCCTGCTGGGCCGCCGGCGGATAGCCGTAGCCCCCGGGACGGCCGGCCGGACCTCCCGCGGGAGCGCGCTCCGGTGCCTGCTGGTCGGCGGAGGAGGCGAGCGTACGACTGCGTACCCGGTACAGACCGGTGTCGAGGTCGTCCGCCTTCTCCAGGTGGACCTTGATGGGGCCCATGAAGGTGTAGCGCTGCTGCTTCGCGTAGTCGCGCACCATGCCGGCGAGCTCGTCGCCGAGCTGGCCGGAGTAGGGGCTGAGGCGCTCGAAGTCGGGCGTGCTCAGCTCCACGACGAAGTCATTGGGGACGACGGTCCGGTCGCGGTTCCAGATCGTCGCGTTGTTGTCGCACTCGCGCTGCAGTGCTCCCGCGATCTCGACGGGCTGGACCTCGGACTTGAACACCTTGGCGAAGGTGCCGTTGACCAGACCTTCCAGGCGCTGCTCGAACTTCTTCAGGACTCCCATGGGGCACCTCCTCCTACGTCGTTGTCCTGGTACTGCTCACTGATCGTATCCACGCGCCCGGAAATCGGTTGGTCCCCCCTGTCGGCTCGGTCGACGGGTGTCGACGCCCACTGAAGTCCCTCCCGAAGTTCCCCTCGGAGCTCCTCTTCGAACTCGCCCCTGGGCACTCCCATGGGAAGGATCGTAGAGGCGGCTTCCACACAGTGTCCCGCACCTGACTGTGGACCTGTCCGCCTCCTGGGGAGATGGCCGGGACCGGTACGAGGTTGATACTGAACAGCTTCTGGCCGAACACGGGGGAGGGAGCGGTGCGAACCGGGGCGCCGTTCGGGGCCGCTGGGCAGGTGATGCCGGGGTCGGCCGCCTGCCGGTGCCCCGTGTGCGGCCCCGGAAAAGGATGTGAATCCACCCTTCCCAGCGTGCTAATCTTCTCGATGTCGGCAGGCGCTCGCACCCCTCAGTGAGAGACGGACGACACACCCAATGCGCGGGTGGCGGAATAGGCAGACGCGCTGGATTCAGGTTCCA
>CBFGQM010000394.1:0-4282 GCA_965650905.1 uncultured Streptomyces sp.
TCGTCTCCGGCTGCGTCATGATGCGCGTCTGCCACCTGGACACCTGCCCGGTCGGTATCGCCACGCAGAACCCGACCCTGCGCGAGCGGTTCTCCGGCAAGGCCGAGTACGTCGTGAACTTCTTCGAGTTCATCGCCGAGGAGGTCCGCGAGCTGCTCGCCGAGCTGGGCTTTCGCTCCATCGAGGAGGCCGTCGGCCACGCCGAGACGCTCGACGTCACCCGTGCCGTCGACCACTGGAAGGCGCAGGGCCTGGAGCTGGAGCCGCTGTTCCACGTGCCGGAGCTGCCCGAGGGCGCGGTGCGCCACCAGCTGATCGAGCAGGACCACGGTCTGGCGAAGGCGCTCGACAACGAGCTGATCAAGCTCGCCGCCGACGCGCTCGCCGCGTCCAGCGCGACCGACGCCCAGCCGGTCCGCGCCCAGGTGGCGATCCGCAACATCAACCGCACCGTGGGCACCATGCTCGGCCACGAGGTGACGAAGAAGTTCGGTGGCGCGGGCCTGCCCGACGACACCATCGACATCACCTTCACCGGCTCCGCGGGCCAGTCCTTCGGCGCCTTCCTGCCGCGCGGTGTCACGCTGCGCCTGGAGGGCGACGCCAACGACTACGTCGGCAAGGGCCTGTCCGGCGGCCGGGTGATCGTCCGTCCGGACCGGGGCGCCGACCACCTCGCCGAGTTCTCCACGATCGCGGGCAACACCATCGCGTACGGCGCGACCGGCGGCGAGCTGTTCCTGCGCGGCCGCACCGGCGAGCGCTTCTGCGTCCGCAACTCCGGCGCGACGGTCGTGTCCGAGGGCGTGGGCGACCACGGCTGCGAGTACATGACCGGCGGCCACGCGGTGGTCCTCGGCGAGACGGGCCGCAACTTCGCGGCCGGCATGTCGGGCGGCGTCGCCTACGTGATCGACCTGAACCGCGACAACGTGAACGCCGGCAACGTCGGCGCGATCGAGGCGCTCGACGACACCGACAAGCAGTGGCTGCACGAGGTGGTGCGTCGGCACGCGGAGGAGACCGGCTCGACGGTCGCCCACAACCTCCTTGCCGAGTGGTCCGTGTCCGTGGACCGCTTCAGCAAGATCATCCCCAGTACGTACAAGGCAGTGCTCGCCGCCAAGGACGCCGCCGAGCGAGCGGGACTCTCCGAGTCCGAGATCACCGAGAAGATGATGGAGGCGGCGACCCATGGCTGACCCCAAGGGCTTTCTGAACCACGGCCGCGAGGTCGCCAGGACCCGTCCGGTCGGTGAGCGTGTCAAGGACTGGAACGAGGTCCACGTCCCGGGCTCGCTGCTGCCGATCATCTCCAAGCAGGCCTCGCGCTGCATGGACTGCGGCATCCCCTTCTGCCACAACGGCTGCCCGCTGGGGAACCTGATCCCCGAGTGGAACGACTACGCGTACCGCGAGGACTGGTCCGCCGCGTCGGAGCGGCTGCACGCGACGAACAACTTCCCGGAGTTCACCGGACGGCTGTGCCCGGCCCCCTGTGAGTCGGCGTGCGTGCTGGGCATCAACCAGCCCGCCGTGACCATCAAGAACGTCGAGGTCTCGATCATCGACAGGGCGTGGGACAGCGGCGACGTGGCACCTCAGGCCCCCGAGCGGCTGTCGGGCAAGACCGTCGCGGTCATCGGCTCGGGACCGGCGGGACTGGCGGCGGCTCAGCAGCTGACGCGGGCCGGCCACACGGTCGCGGTGTACGAGCGCGCTGACCGCATCGGCGGCCTCCTGCGCTACGGCATCCCCGAGTTCAAGATGGAGAAGCGGCACATCAACCGGCGTATCGAGCAGATGCGCGCGGAGGGCACCAAGTTCCGTACCGGTGTGGAGATCGGTCGCGACATCGACGCGGCGAAGCTGCGCAAGCGGTACGACGCCGTGGTCATCGCGGCGGGCGCGACCGTCTCCCGGGACCTGCCGGTGCCCGGCCGTGAGCTGAACGGCATCCACTTCGCGATGGAGTACCTGCCGCTGGCCAACAAGGTGCAGGAGGGCGACTACGTGGCGCCCCCCATCACCGCCGAGGGCAAGCACGTCGTGGTCATCGGCGGCGGTGACACGGGCGCGGACTGCGTGGGCACCGCCCACCGCCAGGGCGCTTCCTCGGTCACCCAGCTGGAGATCATGCCCCAGCCCGGCGAGAAGCGGAATCCGGGCCAGCCCTGGCCGACCTTCCCCATGCTCTACAAGGTCACCTCCGCGCACGAGGAGGGCGGCGAGCGGGTCTACTCCGTCTCCACCACCCACTTCGACGGCGACGAGGACGGCAACGTGCAGTGGCTGCACCTTGTCGAGGTCGAGTTCGTGGACGGCAAGCTGACACAGAAGCCGGGTACGGAGCGTAAGATCCCCGCCCAGCTGGTCACGCTCGCGATGGGCTTCACGGGCACCGACCAGGAGAACGGCCTGGTCGCGCAGTTCGGCCTGGAACTCGACGAGCGCGGCAACATCGCCCGCGACGACGACTACGCCACCAACGTCCCCGGCGTGTACGTCGCCGGCGACGCCGGCCGCGGCCAGTCCCTCATCGTCTGGGCCATCGCGGAGGGCCGCTCGGCCGCCCGCGGGGCCGACCGCTTCCTCACGGGTGCGAGCGACCTGCCGGCCCCGATCCGCCCGACAGACCGTTCGCTGACGGCCTGACGGTTCACCAGACGTCCCGTACAAAGGCGTACGGAACACGCGACGCCCGCCCTTGTCCCCGACCGGACGCAGGGCGGGCGTTGTGGTGTCTCCTCGCCTCCTCCGTCCAGGCCGCCGTGAACCCCGGATCGAGGCCTGGCAGTCGGAGCCGTCGACGTCTGGCGGTTCATCGGTTCCGGCGACGCGAGGAGCGAACGGTTCGATTTCCTCCGCAAGCTCAACGACCTCGCCGTACCCGTGAAGCGCCCCGGCGAGATCGTCTCCGTCATCGGCCAACACGCCCAGGATGGCAATGACCCTACGTGTCGCACTCCAGGACTGAGCGGCACAGACCGCAGCGCGCCCGCACCCGGCCCCGCACCGGCACCCGGATCCGCTGCCGGCAGGTCGGGCAGGGGAACGACACGCGCAGCGGGCCGTGACCTTCGGGCGTGAAGTCGTACGGGACACCCGCCGGCCGGCCCGGGGCGTGGTGGTCCTGGGCGCGGCGGCGGTCCTTCGCGTAGCGGCGGCGGCCCGCCCAGCCGGCCGCCGTCAGCGGGGGCTGCTGCTCGTCGTGGCGAGCCTGCGCCATGCCCTTCGTGTACGCCGTGTACGCCTGCGGGCTGGTGAACCATGTCGCGGGGTCCTCGCCGAAGATCAGCGACCGCTTGGCCAGGACGTAGCCGAACTCCTCAGGAGTCAGATAGCCGAGCTTCTGCGAGGAGGCGGCGTCCTCGCGGAACGCGTCGAGCAGCAGCCATCCCGCGCCCAGATACGTCGTCGCGGTGTCCGTGAGGATCTCGTTGTCGCGCGTGCCCGGGAACGACAGGTCGAGACGGTGCAGATAGACGTGCATCACCTCGTGCGCCAGCGCGGCGCCGATGTCCCTGCGGTGGGTGCGGAAGCGGTCGTTCAGCTCGATGAAGTACTCGGGTCCCGCGGCGAGCTCGACGTTCGCCGCGTGCTCCATCTCGCGGAAACTGACGATCACGCGGGCGTCCGGCAGCCGGAAGTGCTGGACCAGCTCGCGGGCAACGCGCTGCGCGCCCAGGTACAGATCGTCCACGTCGGCGAAGGCCACGTCCACGGGGGCCACGCTGGTGTCGAAGGTGTGGATGGTGTCGTACGAGAGCCGTTTGTACAGCGCGGTGATCGCTGCCCGCACCGTGTCCAGGTGCGGGTAGCCGTGCTTGACCGGGCCGCCGTTCGCCACGCCCGCACTCCCAAGAGGTTAAGAGCCCGATTCCACTCTAAGCGGCGGCGGTCGGTGCCGTCGTGCTCGCGACCGCCAGGCCGCAGGGCCGCACGGTGCCCGGCGGCCGGAGCAGCCAGGTACCCGGCCCCGACGATCCACCCATGATCGAGCGGACCCACACCATACGGCCCGACCGCACGCCCGTAGGGTGGGCGTCCATGACCACCAGCAACACCGGTACCGGTGACGTCGACCCCACCGTGCGCGCCGAGCTAGCCCGGCTGCGCGACAGCATCGACAACATCGACGCAGCAGTCGTCCACATGCTCGCCGAACGCTTCAAGTGCACCCAGCGGGTCGGCCACCTCAAAGCCGCCTGCCAGCTGCCGCCCGCCGACCCCACCCGCGATGCCCGGCAGATCACCCGCCTGCGCCAGCTCGCCGTGGACG
>CBFGQM010000395.1:0-4269 GCA_965650905.1 uncultured Streptomyces sp.
CGTCGGGCTCCATGGCGTCCTCGGCTGGCTGCGGCTCGGTGACGGTACGACCGTCGGCGAAGCCGGAGACCGCGTAGACGACCACCGGGGCGTCGGTCAGGACCGAGACCGTCCACGACGCGCGCTGGTCGTCGCCGAAGCCGGCGGCGACGGTGCCCTTCGCCGCATACGGGCGGGGCATCAGGTCGCGCCGCCCATCGAGCCCTTCGTTCTTGAACCGGTGGTTCAGCACCCGCATGGCCCCGGAGTCCGCCTTGGTGAAGAGGAGGCCGACGGTGGTGACGTGGCTGCGCGTCGCGTCCGTGTAGGTCGCACGCAGGAGGCGCAGGCACCCGGTGGGGGCGATGACCTTGCGCAGGAGCGGGTCGAGGGCGTTGGCGCAGCCGCTGTCCGGGGCGACGGCGACGCGGTCCCAGGTACGGTCGGCGCCGCCGGGACCCGCACCCTCGCCCTCGACGGTGGGCGGGAAGAGCTGGTCCACGGGGACGCTGTGCCACAGGTCACCGGCCGCTGTGAAGGCGTTCCGCGCCTCGGCGGCGCCCGTGCCGTCGCCGGTCAGCCAACTCCCGGTCACCGCACCACCGATGAGCCCGATCCCCAGTACGACACAGGCCGCGGCGGCCACGGCTTGGGACCGGGCTCGGGCACTCACAGGGCGCAGACGCGCGGTGTCGTGATCGTACGTGTCCGGCGGTGCGAGCGAGATGAAGGGGCGGTCGGGGTGGGCGGCCGACGTCGAATGCCGTGCTTCGGCGATGCGCGGGGAGGCACCCGACGAGGGAGAGGCGCCGCTTCGAGCGGAGGCGGCCGGGCCGGACAGGGGTGCCGGGGTCGGAGGCGTGGTGAGCAAGGGCATGGGGGTGGGCGGCGGCGTGGTGCGGGCCGCGGGCGAGTCGGTCGGCTCGGCGGGGATGGGACAGAGACGGGTCGTGGTCTCCGCGAGGGTTTCCGCGGGCGCGCCGGGGCGCCGGGGCGGCCTGACCAGAGCCGCCGGGGTACTCGGTCTTGGTGGTATGAAGGGGCGCTCGAGGCGGGGGACCGCCGAGGCCGACCGCCCCCCGGAGGTGCCCGTGGTCGGCGCGGGCGCGGAAGCGGGGACCGGGCGCGGCGGAACGGACGCTCGCTCAGTATCCCCGGCGGCCGGGTGCGGTGGGACACCCGTGCTGTCTGCTCGAGGCGGAGAGCCGGTCGCCGAAGGCGGTGCGTCGGGGAAGCGGGCCGAGGCCGCCGGGGGCGGTGGCACAACCAGGGACCGCTGTTGCTCGGCGGTGGGCCGGAGGTTCGGGAAACGGGCTGGGGAGGCGGATGCGCGAACGCCGTCTTGCTCGAGAGGTCGGATGTCGCCCCCCTCGAAGCGCCGGGCGTCGCCCTCGTCGAAAGACCGGGCGTTACTTCCGTCAAAGCGCCGGGCGTCGTCCCCGCCGAGGGCCTGGACGGCGTCCCCGTCAAAAGCACCGGTGCCGTCCTCGTCGGCGGCACGTGGCCGGGGCGGCCCGCCCGCGGCGCCGGGCCCGGGCCGAGGACCCGCAGCGCCGGGTCCGGGACGGGCACCGGCGATGCCGGGCATGCGCGACGGGTCTCCGGTCTTGCGTCTCGGCAAGACGCCCGGGGCTCTGGTCGTCGCCTGCGTCGCGTCTCCGGACGCCTGGACGCCCTTCGGCGAAGTGGGCTCCTCCTGCGGGCCCAGAGCCCCATCGGGCGGAGCCGACGGGCGTGGGGGGGTGGGGGAACGCCGTGCTTCCGTGCTCATGCACCCCCCGCTTCCTCGAACCCGGGCAACCGGCCCGCCATGCCCGCCAGAGGCACTCCTGCGGTCCGTTCCCGTTCTGCCTGCGCGTCACTCTACGGGTTGCCACTGGGCGGACGGGAACCAGTCCGCAGGCCTGCCGCATCTGCCCGGAACATCCCCCTACCGAGCAATAATCAGGTCTGGCGGATTACGCATCATGACTGCCCGCGCCGCAGACCGGGCCTGTGACGACCGGGCCACCGCTCGCCTCGACGCCCCCCCGTCGCGATCGTGGACCTGGAGGCATGGGACGCCAACGCGGTGGATCTCGTACGGAGGGCGAAGGACTGCGGTACGACCCCCGGGAGGGAGCCTTCCCGTGGCCGAGGAGCCGAGGGAGCCTGGGTGACAGCGTCTTATGTGGGACCGACGCCGCTGCCCACGCCGCCGCCCGTGTCCGCGTCGCCCACCGGCCGGATCCCCTTGGTGATCGTGTCCATGTCAGCGAGCGGCGGTGCCTGCTCCCCCGCGTCGAAGACGAACCGCACGATGACCGGTGCCTCGGAGCCGACGCTGGACGGGAACGCCAGCGACTGGACGTAGCCGCCGGGCCCTGCCTCGGTCCTGACCCGCCAGCGCACGAAGTACCCGGTGCGGCCCGCGACCGCGACCGGGCCCTGCTTGACCAGCTGGTGGGACTTGATGCCGTTGTAGGGGCGGCGGTCGAGGAGGTCGCGGTCGTACGCCTGGTCCGCCGCCTCCGAGATGTCGCCCTTGGCGAGCGCCTCGGGGGACTTCTCGTCGTTCGAGGTGACCGTGCGTGAGATGACCTTGCCGTGGCGGCAGATGCCGTCGTCGCCGGGGCAGTCGTAGGTGTCGGGCGTGGTCATCACGACGTCGTCCTCGGCGACGTTCTCGGGTCTGACCCAGCCGTCGAGGAGGGGCAGGGTGATGCCGTTGAGCTCGTCCACGACGACGGAGGGGTCGCCGGCCGACGGTTCGGAGGTGGACGCCGCGGGCGAGGGGGGGGCCGTGTCGCTGCCGGGCGCGGACGACGCGGGCGTCGGCGTGGTCTGCGCCTCCGTGGCGCCGTCCTCCTGGTTCAGGACGACGGCGCCCACGATCGCGGCGACCAGAACGGCCGCCGCGGCGACGAGGGCGACCACCTTGGCACGGCCAGAGCCGCCACCGGGGCCGCTGCCGGGAGCCGCGGGCTGTTGCGACGCCGCGGGCGCACGCCGGTGCTCGGTCCACGCGGTCCCGTCCCACCAGCGCTCGACATGCGGCGCCGATGGGTCGCGGTACCAACCGGGCGAAGGCGTCATGCTCATCCCGGCACTCTAGAGGCCTGTCCGGAGTTCCCGTCGTCCGCCCGGAGGGCGGGCGCCGCGGCGTCCGGTGCGGTGCATCGCAAGGCGGCGTCGCGGCGCAGGCGGGAAACTCCGGACAGGCCCTGGGGGTGACGGTGATGACCGCACGGCGCGGGCGTCGTGGCTACACCGGTGTGACGTAGGCACCCGAAATCCCGCCGTCCACAAGGAAGTCGGTGGCGTTCACGAAGGAGGAGTCGTCGCTGGCGAGGAAGGCGACCGCCGCGGCGATCTCCTCGGCCTCCGCGAACCGCCCGAGCGGGATGTGCACGAGACGGCGCGCGGCCCGCTCGGGGTCCTTGGCGAAGAGCTCACGCAGGAGTGGGGTGTTGACCGGTCCGGGGCAGAGTGCGTTGACCCGGATACCCTCCCGCGCGAACTGCACGCCCAGTTCACGGGACATGGCGAGAACGCCGCCCTTGGAGGCGGTGTACGAGATCTGGGAGGTCGCCGCGCCCATCCGCGCCACGAACGACGCCGTGTTGATGATGGAACCCTTGCCCTGGCGCCGCATGTAGGGGATCGCTGCCTTGCAGCACAGGTACACGGAGGTGAGGTTGACCTCCTGGACCCGCTTCCAGGCCTCCAGTCGCGTCTCCAGGATGGAGTCGTCGTCGGGCGGCGAGATACCCGCGTTGTTGAAGGCGATGTCGACCGAACCGTAGGTGTCGTACGCCGTCTTGAAGAACGCCTCGACCTGTTCTGCGTCGGTGACGTCGACGTTCACGTAGATCCCGCCGATCTCGTCGGCGGCCGGCTTGCCGCGGGTCTCGTCGACATCCCCGCAGACGACGTGCGCGCCCTCGGACGCCAGCCGGCGCGCGGTGGCGAGGCCGATGCCGCTGCCGGCGCCGGTGATGACGGCGGTGCGGCCGACGAGGCGGCGGCAGATGTTTTCTTCGGTCGCTTCGGTCGCTTGGGTCGCTTCGGTCGCTTCGGTCACTGTGCGGGACCTTCCGTGCTGATGAAGACGTTCTTGGTCTCGGTGAAGGCGGTGAGGGCCCGGCCGAGTTCGCGGCCGAGTCCGGACTGCTTGTAGCCGCCGAACGGGGTCCAGTAGCGGACGCTTGCATGGGAGTTGGCGGACAGGTTTCCGGCACGGACGGCCTGGGCCACACGCAGCGCCCGGCCGACGTCCCTGGTCCAGATGGAGCCGGACAGTCCGTACTC
>CBFGQM010000396.1:0-4266 GCA_965650905.1 uncultured Streptomyces sp.
CCAGGCCGAGCAGGTTCAACAGGTCGGCGGTCACGACGCGGTACGCCTTGCCCAGGCGCAGGACCTTGCACGGGTACTGGCCGCGCTTGGCCAGCTCGTAGCCCTTACTCCGACCCAGTCCCAGCGCTCGGTTGCCGGTATCCAGGTCAACGGCGGCGGGCAGGGCCAGCAGCTCTTCTCGTGTCATGCCCTTGGGCTGCTCGGCGGTCTCGTTGTTGCGCATCCGGTGCTCCGTCCATGAGTGAGCCCTCGGCGAACGCGGCATCACGTCCGGCTCCAGGCGATCACTAACCATCATCGGGAAGCTAATGTGTCTCCATGACGCAACACGGTTTTGATCCTGGAGATGACGAGGACGACGTCCCGGAGTGGGTGGATCAGGTGATGGCCACGGTGGCCGCCGAGGTCCGCAGGCGAAGGAAGGAGCTGCGCATGAGCGCCCAGGACCTGGCCGACCGCTGCGAGGAGATCGGCCATCCGATCCCGCGCAACGTGATCGCCAACATGGAGTCCGGTCGCCGCGCCAATCTGCCCCTGGTCGACGTCCTCGTCCTCGCCGAAGCCCTGCGGACCTACCCGATCTGCCTGCTCTACCCCGTCGGCTACGTCGACCGAGTCCAGCGCCTTCCCCTTCAGCACTCCGACCCGACGTGGGATGCCATGCGCTGGTTCACCGGCGACAGCGAGGGCTTCGGCATGGAAGACGACATGCTCCGCTCCTTCCGCGCCCACGTCCGCCACCAGCGCGCCGCCCTGGCCGCCCTGAAGGGCGAGAAACACGAGCGCTGGAAAGCCGAGACGGCACCCAACCAGGCAGAACGCGAGGAAGCCGTACTCGCCCAAGCCGACTACGCCGAAAGGGCGTTGGAAGCCAAATACCGGCTCCGCAGCGCCCGAGCCTTCATCCGCGAAGACGGCGGCACGCCACCGCACCTGCCCCCCGAACTCGCCGACGTCGACCCACCTGTCGGCGACACCACCGAGGAGAATGATCTTTGAAGGGTTCCACTCACCGCCGCTGCTACTGCCGCGACGCCCACACCGGGAAGCCGCTCGGTAAGCAGTGCCCGAAGCTCTCCAGCCGCAAGCACGGCTCGTACTCCATACGCCAGGAACTCCCGCCCCGCGAAGACGGCACCCGCCGCTCTTTCGGCCGCGCCGGCTACGAATCCCTCAAGGCCGCCCAGGCGGACCTCGACCACATACGTGCCCTGCTCGGCCTCGCTGACGCCGACGACGCGGAGGGCCTGTCCCAGATCGCCGAGTTGCTGGAGAAGGTGGCCGACGAGAAGTCGCCGCTGCCGGACATCGAGGCGACCCGTAGGCGCCTCAGCCATGGCCTGGACCTGACGAGCCGACTCACGGTCGGCGAGTGGCTGGACACATGGCTGGCGGGCAAGAAGGGGCGGCAGAGCGCCATCAGCCGCGACGAGAGCAACATCAGGGTGCACCTGAAACCCCGAATCGGGCATCTGCGGCTTGACCGGCTCCGGGTCACTCACCTGTCGGAGATGTTCGAGGCCATCGCCGAGGCAAACGTCGAGATCGCCGAGGGCAACGCAGCCCGCCGTAAGGCGTTCGAGGACCTCGCCCAGATTCCTTGGAAGGGGCGCGAGCACCGTGCCCGCCGCAAGGCGATGAAGGCGGCCATCGCAGAAATGGAGCCCTACCGACGCATCGTCGGTCCGGCCACGCGTCAGCGCGTCCGCTCCACCTTGCGGGCCGCGCTGAACGCCGCAATCGCGCAGCAGCTGGTCACCTTCAACCCGGCCGCCCACGTCGAGTTGGAGGCCCGCAAGCGGCCCAAGGCCCTCGTGTGGACCGAGGAGCGCATCCTCCACTGGAAGCGCACCGGCGAGAAGCCCTCGCCGGTGATGGTCTGGACGCCGGAGCACACCGGCCTCTTCCTCGACCACATCGCGGAGGACCGCCTGTACGCGCTCTTCCACCTCGTCGCCTTCCGCGGGCTGCGACGGGGCGAGGCGTGGGGGCAGAAGTGGACCGACACCAACCTGGACGCCGGTCTCATCACCGTCGCCAAGCAACTCGTCGTGGACGGCTGGGAGGTGTACGAGGACGACCCCAAGACCGACGCTGGCGCGCGCACCATCGCGCTGGCCTCCGACACGGTCCAAGCCCTCAAGCGGCATCGCGCCCAGCAGGACAAGGACCGCGAGGAGTGGGGGAGCGCCTGGGTGGAGACGGGGCGCGTCTTCACCAAGGAGAACGGCGAGATGCTCCACCCCGCCAACGTCACACGGCACTTCATCGAGCTGTACGAGGAGATCGGCCTCCCGCCGGTCCGGCTCCACGACCTCCGCCACGGTGCCGCGACCCTCGCCCACGCGGCCGGGGCCGACCTGAAGGACATCCAGGAGATGCTCGGCCACTCCTCGATCACCATCACGGCCGACACGTACACGAGCCTCCTCCCGGAGGCGGACTTGGCGATTGCCGAGGCCGCAGCTCGGCTCGTACCGCGTGCCCGCCCCACCTCCGAGAACACTGCCCCCGAAGCGGAGCCCGAGCCCGACGATGCGGAGCATCCCGGCCAGGAGTCCGTGCCGGATGATGCTGATCCATTGGGCGTTATTCGGGAGATCAACTCTCCGTCCGCTCACGCGCCGCTCACGCAAACGGCCCCGGACGACGAGTCCGAGGCCGAATAGGACCCTTCCCTGGGGGATAAACCCCAGGTCAGAGCGGTAATGCGTTGTGCCCCCGGCAGGATTCGAACCTGCGACACCCGCTTTAGGAGAGCGGTGCTCTATCCCCTGAGCTACGAAGGCGAAGGCGGGGGCTTGTGAAAAACCTTGGAGAAAACCCAGCGAGTGGATCTTTGGCCTCGGTGTACAAGCCCGCTGGTCAGTGGGGGTGCGCTGGTGCTCGCGACGGTTTCCCGGGCGGGCATCTGGCGCGACCTGACCGCTGACGTGAACAGCGTAGCGGATCGGGGCGGAGCAGTGGTGTGGAGTACGGGGGCTGGGGTGTTGTAAAGGGTTTGACCTGCAGTTTTCCGCGCAGGGCCGGTTGGTGTCCGTCTCGGTCTGCGCGTGGTCGGAGACTCGGTTTGTCCGTTCCGTGGCGGACCTGGAGCCGAGGTCGTTTCAGGTGGCGGAGTGACCGTCGCCGGCCTTTCTCCGCGGAGCGCGTCGGGTCAGATCACCTGCCGCCGGGCTGTTACCGAAGCGCGGATCGCTGCGGGGCCGGGCCAGAGCTGATGGTCGAGTGCGTCCTCCAGTCGTGTGAGGGTGCCGATGTCTGGCAGGACGTCGCCGTTGAGGACTCGGGCGACGGTGGAATGCGCGACACAGGCCACGTCGGCCAGTCCGCGAAGCGAGAGCTTGCGGGAGCGCATGGTGCGGTTCAGGTCGCTGGCGAGGAGCAGCCCGCAGTGGGCGCTCAGTGGAGCGTCGTGGGTCAGGATGACCTCCGGCCAGTCTCCTGCATGCCCTCACCCCGTTTCCCCGCTTCCTGTTGCCGCGGAGATCCTCTATGTCCAATGTGTCGCATGTATGGAACACCTGCACAAACGTCCGCACGTCCCTGCCCGGCTGCCCGGAGCCAGGGCCAACCGTGGGGGCGGTGATGCTGGTACCGCCCGAGCGAAGGACCCCCACCGTGGGCAGTGACCACTCCCTCACGCACGCGCTCGAACGCGTCCTGGACGTCTGGCAGTCCATGGCCGCCCGCGACGAGTTCACAGACCAGACCTACGACAAATTCAGCCTCCGCCAGCTGGCCGACAAAGACCAGCGCTCACGGGACGACCGCATCGACGATTGCCTCAACTACCCCCTCATCTACGAACTGGCGGAACTCCTCCCACCTCCCAGCGCCGTAGGCTGCCCGCGCGGATACCCGCCCGTCACGTATCTCCTGATAGCAGCCATGATGACTGTCACCGGCTCCAAGCGTTCAGCCCTGGGCACGCTGTCCTCGAAGCAGTGGCGCTCCGTCCGCTCTGCGGTGCGTCGTCACGCCGGCCGAAGAGCCGCGATTCTCCTGCCCGCACAGGCACCCAACCGGCACCAGTACCTGTAGGCGGAAAACAAGCTCTTGGCCTCCAGCTTCGACCTGATTCAAGAACGCTTTGAGGCCTACGCCGTCCAACAGGCCCTTGCTCAGGGCCTGTTCGAAGGCCTGCTCGTGGGGCGCCTGCTCGCCGAGTTCACGAAACGGCAACCGGTGAACCGCTATGGCGTCGGGCACCCGGCCGGCGCCGAGCCGTTCGACCTCGCGGTCTGAGCGCAGATCAGCCACATC
>CBFGQM010000397.1:0-4250 GCA_965650905.1 uncultured Streptomyces sp.
GCCGCGCGGACTCGTGTGCGACGATGCCCGGCAGGGTGTAGCGGGCCGCCACCCATGCGTTCACCGACGGCAGGGTCCGGGTGTTGACCGCGGAGACGAAGTCGTCCACCAGGAAATGGTGGCTGCCCTCATGGCCGTTGCGCAGGTTGTCGAACTCCTGCGGCAGCCGGGAGCGGTCGTGCACCGGCGCCGAACCGGACGTGAAGGCGTCCCGCAGGTCCGGTGCGATGTGCTGGAGCGACGGGTCGCCGGGATCCATGGTCGGCTTGGGCTCCAGGAGTTCGGTGATGTCCTTAACCCCCTCCTTGTCCTGCCACGTGCTCACCGTGGCCAGCTGCTCCATGCTCGCGTCCGTACCGAAGAACCGGAAACGCGACTCCCGGACGTGTGAGGGACAAGCCACCCGCCGGAACTCGTTCGTACGGAACGATCCGCCGCCCGCGACCTTGAACAGAGCCGTCGCGTTGGAGAAGTCGCTGCCGAACTGGCCGGTCTCCTGGTCGAAGACCCCGTACCCGCGATCGTCCTCGACCCCGACCGCGGACACGCTCACCGCATGCGTCTGCCAGGCTCCGAGCACCCCGCCCACCGAGTGCGTCGGGTAGAGCAGCGGCGGATCGCCGGCGGTGGCCTTCCAGCTCTTTTCGCCGCTGTATTGATAGGCCTCGTCGCACCCGAGGTGCATGTCGTGCACGTAGTCGCCCTCTGCGTAGAAGAGCCGCCCGAAGGCGCCGTCGGCGATCTGGTTGCGGGCATGCACGGTCGCCGGGTTGTACTGACTGGTCTCGCCCATCATGTACGTCAGTCCGGTGGCGCGTACGGCGTCGATGATCGCTGAGATCTCCTCCCGGGTGATGGCCATCGGAACCGCCGAGTAGACGTGCTTGCCGGCGTTCAGCGCCTGGAGCACCAGCGGGCCGTGCGTCCAGCGCTGCGTGAAGATCGCGACGGCGTCGACCGCCTGCGCATCCAGCATCCCCGCGTACGAGAGGAACGTGCCCGACAGCCCTTCCGCCACCGCCAGTTGCTCGGCCCGCTCGGGCAGTGGGTCGGTGACATAAACATCACGCACACCCGGGTGCGCGTGGAACAGCTTCGCGAACTGACCGGAGAACTGCCCGGCGCCGACGATGCCGAGGGAGAACGTCATACGGGGGACGCCTTTCATGCGGGAACGGTTTCTCACTGACCGAGAATGAGATTGATCTGGCTGTTGGTCTCGTTCAGGCTTGTCACAGGCTCGCCGTTGCCGTAGATGTCCTCCATCGCGGGCTGCATGAGCGCGGTCACGTCCGCCGCGTAGTTGGTGATCGGGTAGGAGAACGTCCGGAAGTCCTTCTTGTCGGTCGCGGGTTCGGTGAAGGCCGAGACGTCGATGCCCTTCTTCTTGTAGGCGGCGGTGGCGGCCCGCGTGCCGGCGGCGGTGGCGGGGAAGACGACCCCGTACTCGCCGACGACCCTCTGGCACTTGTCGGACGCCAGATACGCCACCCACTTCCGGGCGCCCTCCTTGTTCTTGGAGCCCTTGGTGATGGAGTCGGCGAGGCCGTTCATCATCGTGGCGCGCTTGCCGGTCGGGCCGACGGGAGTGGGAGCGGTGGCCATGTCCCTGCCCTTGAACCCGTGGTACGTGGTGATCATCCAGGCACCGTCGAAGGCGGCGGCGGCCTTGCCCGCGGCGACCTGCGTGTTGGCCTGGTTGGACTGGACGTTGTAGTCGGTGAAGGGGGCCAGGTAGCCCTTCTCGGCCAGGCCGAAGTACCACTTGACGGCGGACTGGAAGGTCTTGCTGTCGTACTGGTACTTCGTGCCCCACCGTGGCTTGTCGGTGTAGTTCCACCCCGCGGAGGCGGTGAAGGGGCTCCACTGCGTCTGGCCGTCGCCGTAGCCCCCGCCGTTGCCGGCCAGTCCGTACACCCTGACGTTGTTCTTGTCGAAGCCCGGCTCGTCGCCCCGCTTGCCGTTCCTGTCGACGGTCAGCTGGGCGATGGCCTTCTCGAAGGTGCCGCCGTCCTTCGGGTTCCAGGCGAGGTTGCTTAGCTGCTCGGCCGTGAGCCCGGCGTCCTTCGCCATCTTCCGGTTGTAGAAGAGAGCGACCGTGTCCCAGTCCTTGGGGGCGCCGTAACGGTGGCCGTCCTGGCCGCTCCAGTTGGCGGCGAGCCCCGGCTGGTAGTCGGCGTCCTTGATGCCCAGGTCGTCGAGCGGCTCCAGCACGTCCAGGTCCGCGAACTGGCCGAACTTCTGGATGTGGTCGGTGAAGACGTCAGGCTGGGTGCCCGATATGAAGCCGGCCGTGAGCTTGGTCCAGTAGTCGCTCCAGCCCAGCTGGGTGATCTTGACGCGCAGACCGGGGTTCTCCTTCTCGAACCCCTTCGCGCAGGCCTGGTAGGCGGGCAGCTGGTTGGCGTCCCACAGCCAGTACGTCACCGTGTTCGCGGACGATCCGGCCGAGCCGCCGTTCGCGCAGCCGGTCACCAGGGACAGTGCCAGCGCTCCGGCGAGCGCGGTCAGCGTACGAAGTCGCATGCTCGTTCCCTCACTTGATCCCGGTGAAGCCGATGGAGCTGACGATGCGGCGGGCGAAGCAGGCGAAGAGCACCAGCATCGGCAGCGCGGCGATCAGCGTCGCCGCCATGAGCCCCGACCAGTCGACGCCGGTCTGCGGGGTCTGTGCCCGGAAGATCGCCAGGGCCACGGTCAGCACGCGCGAGCTGTCGCTGTAGGAGACCATCAGTGGCCAGAAGTAGTCGTTCCAGGAGGTGATGTACGTCAGCACGGACAGCGTGATGATCGGCGTGGACGCCATCGGCAGGATCACCCGGACGAAGATCTTGATCTTGCCGGCGCCGTCGAGCAGCGCCGCCTCCTCGACCTCGCGGGGCACGTTCATGAAGAACTGCCGCAAAAAGAAGACCGCGAACGGCGTCATGAAGAGGCTGGGCAGTGCGATGCCGAGCAGCGTGTCCACCAGGTGCAGGTGTTTGATGAGCACGAAGTTCGGCAGCAGGGTGAAGATGGTCGGGACCATCAACCCGGCCAGGAACAGGGCGAAGACCTTGTCCCGGCCGCGCCAGCGCAGCCGTGCGAAGGCGTACGCCGCCATCGCGGAGAAGAAGATCTGACAGGCGGTGATCAGTGTTGAGACGATCACCGAGTTGAGCAGATAGCGCCAGAAGTCGAGTCCGCCGCCCGCGCCGCCCTGTGCGATCGCCTCCTTGGCGGACTGCAGGCCGAGGGCCCGCTCGAAGCCGCTGCCGGTGAGGTCGACCGGCAGCGGGTTGGTGGGGTCGGCGCCCAGACCCGTGTTGGTGGAGAGCGCGGTGCGCAGGATCCAGTAGAACGGCAGCAGGGTGATGAGGATGATCAGGTACAGCGCAGCCCACGCCGCGGCCCGCCCGAAGGAGAACCTGCGCCTGACCGGCCGTACGGTCGGCGTCGTTGTGGTCTTGGTTGACACAACAGCCATGTCGGAGTTTCCCTTCCGTCAGCCGAGGTCGGTCTGGCCGGCCCGGGTGAGCCGGTACTGCAGGACGGTGATCGCGCTCAGCACGACCAGCAGGGCGACGGACATCGCCGAGGCGTAGCCGAACTGGAAGCGGCCGAAGGCGGAGCCGTAGATGTACCACTGGAGCACGTTGGTCGCGTTCGCCGGACCGCCCGCGGTGGTCACCGCCACCGTGTCGAACACCTGGAACGACCCGATCACGGTCATGATCAGTACGACGGCCAGCACCGGCCGCAGCAGCGGCATGGTGATCCGCCAGAACATCCGCCACTCGCTCGCCCCGTCGACCTTGGCCGCCTCGTACATGTCGTTCGGGATGGCCTGAAGACCGGCGAAGAGGAGCAGGGCGGTGTATCCGACGTGCCGCCACACGTTGATCAGGGCGATCGTCGGTATCGCTAAGGTCTCGTTCGCGAGGAAGGGGACGCGGTCGAAACCGATGGCGCTGATGATCTCGTTGCCGATACCGAGCTGGGTGTCGAGGATCCAGAGCCAGACGAGGCCGGCGACGATGTTCGACATCAGGTAGGGGGTGAGCACGATGCCCCGCAGGACGGACGACTGGGTCAGCCGCTGGAGCAGGACGGCGATGGCGAGGGCGGCGACCGTCTGGACGCCGATATTGATGACCACATACTCGACGGTGACCGCCAACGAGTCCCAGAAAATCGGGTCGTTGACCATGCGGACGTAGTTGTCCAGGCCCACCCATTCCGCCGGGGTCAGCAGGTTGTAGCGGGTGAAG
>CBFGQM010000398.1:0-4215 GCA_965650905.1 uncultured Streptomyces sp.
GGCCGGATGCTCTCAACTACGTACTGATCGACTACAAGGGCGGCAGTGCCTTCATGGACTGCGCCCGCCTGCCGCACACCGTCGGCATGGTCAGTGACCTCGACGCACACCTGACCGAGCGAGCCCTGGCCTCGCTCGCCGCCGAGCTCCACCGTCGCGAGACGATTCTTTTCAACACCGGTACCAAGGACATTGAGGACTACAACGACACCCGTAAGCTCCGGCCCGAACTGGAGCCGATGCCCCGACTCGTCCTGGTCATCGACGAGTTCGCCTCGCTGGTCGCCGAACTGCCGGACTTCATCGCGGGACTTGTGGACATCGCCCGGCGAGGCCGGTCACTCGGTGTGCACCTGGTTCTGGCGACGCAGCGTCCCGCCGGTGTGGTGAGCGCGGACATTCGCGCCAACACCAACCTGCGGATCGCGCTGCGCGTGACGGACGCCTCGGAGTCCATGGACGTCATCGAGGCACCGGACTCGGGCGCGATCGCCAAGTCCACGCCGGGCCGCGCCTATGTGCGCTCCGGGGCTCAGTCGCTCGTCGGTGTGCAGTCGGCGCGTATTGGTGGGCGCCGGCCCGCCACCGGGCAGAGCGGTCCCAGGGCCACGACGGTTCCGCTGTCCTGGAACGCGTACAGCCGCCCGCTGCCCAAGCGGGCGGAGGCCGAGGACGACGGCACCATGGTCACCGATCTCGCGGTCCTGGTAGACGCCATTCGCGACGGTGCCCAGAAGATGGGCTTCGGCGAGCAGCGAAGCCCCTGGCTGCCTCCGCTGGCCGAGCTGGTAACCCTGAACGAACTCGCCTCCCACGGCGGCGATCCGGTGTCCGCCGACGAGGTCGCGCCGGTTCCCTTCGGCCTGATAGACCTTCCGGCGCGGCAGAGTCGCAAGCCCCTGGCCCTCGACCTCGTCCACGGGGAGCACACCCTGCTGCTCGGTGGCGCCCGGTCCGGTCGCTCCACCGCGCTGCGTACGCTGGCGGGATCGCTCGCCCGTAGTACCTCTCCGCACGACGTACACGTCTACGCTATCGACTGCGGATCCAACGCGCTCCTTCCCTTGATGCGGCTGCCGCACGTCGGCGCCGTGGTCAGCCGTGACGAACCCGACCGCGTACGTCGTCTGATCGAACGTCTGCTCGGTGAGATCGCCCGACGTCAACAGCTGCTGGCCATGGAGGGAGCCTCGAGCGCCGCCGAACAGCGTGCGAGTGCTGCACACGAGGATCGCCTTCCGTGGATGGTGCTGCTGCTGGACTCCTGGGAGGGCTTCGCGTCCACCTTCGAGAACTACAACTACGGGCAGTTGCTGGAGGCGGCTCAGCGGATCTTCCGCGAGGGGTCCGCGGTGGGTCTGAAGGTGGTGATGACAGCTGACCGAAGTGGTCTGAGCGGAAATGTCTCATCCGCCTTCGCGGATAGGCTCGTTCTCCGGTTCGCTGACCCGAATGACTACTCCACGGCCGGACTTCAGGCACGCGAAGTGCCCAAGAACATGCCACCGGGGCGCGCCTTGCGGATCACCGATACAGGTGTGGACGAGACGCAGATCGGCTTGCTCACGGACGACCCCGCAGGACAGGCACAGGTGCGTGCGTTGCGGGAGATGGCCGAGGAGGCGGGAGCGCGCTACGGGCGTCTGCCGGCCAACCGCCGTCCGATGCGTGTGGACGCTCTTCCCGCGCGGATCACAGTGGCGGAGGCGATGGCTCTCGACCCCGACTTCACGCCGCCGTCCCCACTGTGGGCGTTGCTCGGAGTGGGAGGCGACGAGCTTCACCCGATCGGGATCGACCTGGAGGAAAACGGCCCTGGCTTCGTCATCGCCGGGCCGCCCAAGTCCGGCCGCTCCACGTTGCTGGTCGCTGCCACGGAGTCGCTGCTGCGGGCCGGCACCCGGGTCGTGCTGGTCACACCGCGCCGGTCTCCCCTGCGGGAACTTCAAGGCCGCGATGGAGTACTGGGTCTGCTCAACGCCGACAGTCGGGAAGACGACCTTGAGGAGCTGGTGGAGGGCCGCGCCCAAGGCGCTTACGTCGTGATCGTCGATGACGCCGAACTGCTCTACGACACACGCCTCGACGAGGCGCTGGAATCCGTGATCCGAAAGGGAGCGGACGGCGGTATCGGGCTGATCGCGGCCGGCACGACAGACAGTCTGTCCGGGCAGTACAGAGGGTTCTCCGTCGAGGCCCGAAAGTCCCGCAACGGCTTGTTGCTGACACCGCAGAGCCCTTCCGAGGGCGAACTGTTCGGCGTCCGACTCCCGGCGAACAGCGGTGGCGGCCCGGCGGGCAGCGGTTTGCTGGTGTCCGGTGGAGCGTTCATGCCGGTTCAGGCGGTCATGAGTACATGAGTAACTGACCTTCACACAGCGGGCCTTCAGAAGCAGACAGCGCGCTGCTGACGGTCGGTACAACGGACCGGGGCACCCACTTCGAGGAATCTCTTGAGTGGGTGCCCCGGTATCGCTGCGGCGATCGCTCCTGGATCAGGTGGCGCGCTCGATGTTGTCGGCGCTGGTGTTCGCCGACTTGCTGGCGTCGTTCAGCGTGTCGACCCACTTCTCGAAGGTCGGCTTCACGTCCTGCCAGTCGTTCCGGAATCGCTCGGCTTTCGGGCCCTTCCAGTAGCTCGTACTGTCGGCCGTGGCCGTCTGCAGGTCCTTGATAAGGATCTGCAGATCATGGGCCTTCCGACCGTAGAGCTTGGACAGGTCCCGGAGCCGCTGGAGATCTGCACCGCGATCCATGGCGTTCCTCCCCGTGTGTCAAAGACAAACGGACTATCCGTTTGCACCAGTGGACGCTACCGCACTAGCTGTAGTTCCCGAACACGGCCATCGAAGACGACATCAACCAGAGCTGTCGGCAAAGGCCTTGGCTGCCCAGGCACCCGATCGGCCGCGCCGTCCGCATGACTATGCTGAGATCGCTGGGACAGCGGGGGGAGGCCTGTATGGCACATCCGGATATACAGGAACTGAATCAGCGTGCGGCGCGCTTGCGTTCGCTGGCGGATCACATCGATTCGCTCGTCAGCCGGCCCAGGACTCACAGCACCACCGCGATGAAGACGTGGTCGGGCCCCAACGCCGACGACGTGCGGGGCAAGCTGAAGACCTGGCACACGACATGCGGCACGGTGGCCAAGGCGTTGAGGGACGAGGCGCACCAGTGCACCCAGGATGCCAAGGACCTGCAGGACAACAAGAAGTGAGCCGGCCGCCGCTGATTCGCTCATTCACGGGGAGGAACCAAGACCAGTGCCTTCGTACGACAGTTCCCGAGCACGCTTCCGGCTGGCCGATCGCCATATCGCCGTCTTCGCCCACCTCCTGGAGGGAGAGACACCGGGCGAGGAGCTCTGGGACTCCCTGGTCGAGTTGCAACGGATCGGCCTGGTCGGCGAAGAGGGCGGGCTGGCCCCGCTGCTGAAGGATCTGCTCGGAGCACTCGCCGACCCCATGGTCATGATCCAGGTGGAGGTCACGGGCGAGCACGGACCCGTCAACCATGGTGTGATCGTCGGCCGCGAAGCAGTCATCTCCCACGACGGCTGGCCCGGCGAGGAAGAGTCCGAGTACGTCGGAATCGAACCCAACACCCTTGTGTGGGAACTGGCCCGCAAGGTCAATCTGCACCGGGGCGAGCGGCCCGACGAGAACGAGGACGCGATCCGTATCGCGACGACGATGGGCGCTCTGGACGCAGCCTTCGTCGCCCTCGGGGAAGCCGGAGCCGACAACGAGGCATCCCGCGACCTCGTCCGCAGGTCCGTAGAGGAGGCAGACAGTTCCCTCAAGGAGCCGGAGCTCGGTCAGTTCCTCGAACTCGTCGCCGCGCTCAACGCCACCTGGCGCATCACCACGGCCTGGGACGGCGAGCACGACGGCGAGCGCGCCGCGATGCTCCGAGCCCTCGCGGTCTGGGACTGTGGCCCCCGGGGTTACTGGATCCGTCAGCAGCCGGAGGAGCCGATCAAGCCGGGCCAGGTGGGCCCGGAGAGTGCGCTGGTGGTGGTCCGGTCGAACGCGGCGGAGATATGGCGGAAGCTGACCGACCTGCTGCCGGAGAAGGAGGAGCTGAGCCTGCTGAACAGGGTCTAGCGGAGTCCGCTATTCCGCCCGGTCTGAGAAGTGTTGCATCAGGGCGAATGGTGACGACAGCGCGGCACCGCCCAGGGTGAGGACATCGGTGTCCACCTCCTCC
>CBFGQM010000399.1:0-4207 GCA_965650905.1 uncultured Streptomyces sp.
GCTCGTGCGCTACGCGGCAGCCCGCTTCCGCAGCCGCAACGAGCCCATGGAGGACGTCGTCCAGGTCGGCACCATCGGCCTGATCAACGCGATCGACCGGTTCGACCCCGACCGGGGCGTCCAGTTCCCCACCTTCGCGATGCCGACCGTCGTCGGCGAGATCAAGCGGTACTTCCGCGACAACGTCCGTACCGTCCACGTGCCGCGCCGCCTGCACGAACTGTGGGTGCAGGTGAACGGCGCGACCGAGGACCTCACGACGGCCTTCGGACGCTCGCCCACCACTGCCGAGATCGCCGAGCGGCTGCGGATCACCGAGGAGGAGGTCCTGGCCTGCATCGAGGCCGGACGCTCGTACCACGCGACCTCGCTGGAGGCGGCCCAGGAGGGCGACGGGCTGCCGGGCCTGCTCGACCGGCTCGGCTATGAGGATCCGGCGCTGGACGGCGTCGAGCACCGCGACCTCGTACGCCATCTCCTCGTCCAGCTCCCCGAACGAGAACAGCGCATCCTCCTCCTGCGCTACTACAGCAATCTCACACAGTCGCAGATCAGCGCCGAACTGGGTGTCTCCCAGATGCATGTGTCAAGGCTGCTCGCCAGGAGCTTCGCTCGGCTTCGATCCGCAAATAGGATCGAGACGTAACTCGTGAGAGTGAATCGTTCGTCAGGCTATTTCTCGACAGTTCTAGGCCGAAAACCAACCAGACCCCCTTTTTCCAGGGCCGATTCCCCCTCCTGGTGTCGACATGTCACTACAGCGTGTTGCCGACGTGTGACATTCTTCCGGAAGCGCGTTTGCCGCAGCTCCGCCGCCGGTATTCAGGTGGAGGCTGCGTTCCTTCGACGGGAGCGTCCGCCGCGTCCGTCCGCGACCCGACCCAAAGGGAGTGGCATGTCCGCAGACCAGGGCAGCTCGAAGGTGCTCACGCTCACAAGTAGCGAGTCCGCGCCCGACGTGCTTCAGAGCGTCGATGTACCGGCCCTTCCGGCTCCGGAAGCGTCGGCCCTCCCGACATCGGAAGCCATCGACACCCGCACCCTCTCCCGCTCCCTGTTCCTGCGGCTCGCCGCACTCGACGAGAACAGCCCGGAGCACGCCTACGTTCGAGACACCCTCATCGAGCTCAACATCCCGCTCGTGCGCTACGCGGCAGCCCGCTTCCGCAGCCGCAACGAGCCCATGGAGGACATCGTCCAGGTCGGCACCATCGGCCTGATCAAGGCGATCGACCGCTTCGACTGCGAACGGGGGGTGGAATTCCCGACGTTCGCGATGCCGACGGTCGTGGGCGAGATCAAGCGCTTCTTCCGCGACACCTCGTGGTCGGTCCGCGTCCCGCGCCGCCTCCAGGAGCTGCGGCTGGCCCTCACCAAGGCCAGCGACGACCTCTCGCAGAAGCTGGACCGCTCGCCGACGGTGACCGAGCTCGCCGCCGTGCTGGGCGTGTCCGAGGAGGACGTGGTCGACGGCCTGGCGGTCGGCAACGCGTACACGGCGTCCTCGCTGGACTCACCGGCCCCTGAGGACGACGGCGGCGAGGGCTCCCTGGCCGACCGCCTCGGCTATGAGGACACGGCCCTGGAAGGCGTCGAGTACCGCGAGTCCCTGAAGCCCCTGCTCGCCAAGCTCCCGCCCCGAGAGCGCCGGATCATCATGCTCCGCTTCTTCGCAAACATGACCCAGTCGCAGATCGGCGAGGAGGTCGGCATCTCGCAGATGCACGTGTCCCGGCTGCTGACGCGGACGCTGGCGCAGCTGCGGGAAGGGCTGATCTCGGACTGAGGGTTCCCAATTGACGAGCCGTCAACCACTGCCCCTCAGCCACACTGTGCGATGCGTCGAAGGTTGACATGTGGTCGCCGAGGTGCCCTTGTGGCCGCCTCGGCGGCCGTCGTCTGTCTGGCGGTCACCCGGAACCCGGACCGTACAGCACGAAACGGGCCGATCGACGCCGGGCGCCTCGGACGACGATGCCCAGGCCCATCGTAGGAGCCGGGGTTCGCCCTTCCCTCGGCAGTAGCGGTACGCCTACTTGAGCGCGAGCCAGGCGACCGCGGCCACGACCGCCACGGCGAGTACGACGCCGACGGTCAGGCCGATGCGAAGTCCTGCCGGAGCGGGGGGCTGCTGCCTGCGGCCCTGAGGGCCCTCGTCGACGAAAGCGCGGAACATCTGGGTGCTACCCGCGGGGTCGTAGTTGCCCTCGGGGCCCTGGGTGTTTGCCATGGGCCAGGACCCTAGCGAATGCCTCCGGCTCGCCCAAGTACTGGGTGCCCTCTCCTGGCATTCCCTCTTCTGGCGTTCCCATTTCTGGCGTTGCCATTTCTGGCGTTCCCTCTCCACTCTTGTGTGTCGCGCCACTGGGGGCTTCGCCCCGGTGACCCGTTGTCGGTCCGGCGGGCCTCGTCCTCAAACGGTCCGGCCAAAGTCAGACGGCGGCTGGTACGTCGTACGCGCTCCTCCTGGGCGTCGTCGCCGTCGCCGTCATCGCCGTCGTGGCCGGGGCCAGTGTTCAGACCACGTCCACTGCACTCGGGGAGGAGCAGCGGAGGGGCCCAGGGCTTCGCCATGAACTACGACCAGGTGGTCCAGGCGGCCATCGCGGCGACGCTCAGAGTGGAACTGGACCTCCAGGCGGTGCGGGGCGACACACCGTCGCAGACGTGCGCACGACAGGGACAGCCACACGCCCGTCCCAGGGCCTAGGCTACGGCTATGGCATCGAACATCGCGACGAACACCGCCGTCTCCCTCGACGAGTTGCTGGACTTCGTACGCCCACGCCACCGCGCCATCCTGCTCACACGCCGCACCGACGGCAGCCCTCAGGGCTCGCCCCTCACCTGCGGCGTCGACGACGCGGGTCGCATCGTCGTCTCCACGTACCCGGAACGCGCCAAGACCCGCAACGCCAAGCGGGACGCCCGGGTCAGCCTCATCGTGCTGAGTGACGACTGGAACGGCCCCTGGGTGCAGATCGACGGCACGGCCGAGGTGATCGACGCCCCGGACTCGGTCGAGTCACTCGTGGAGTACTACCGGAACATCGCGGGCGAGCACCCGGACTGGAACGAGTACCGCGAGGCGATGCTCAAGCAGGGCAAGTCCATCATCCGCGTCACCCCCGACCACTGGGGGCCGGTGGCCACGGGCGGCTTCCCAGCGCGGCTTGCTCCGCAGGAGTAACTCAGCCCCAGCCCCAACGCGGGTCGCACCTCGGGCGGCGGGCCGTCCGTGGCTGATCGCGCCCACGCGGCGGAGCCGCACATGTCGCAGAGCCCCCTCCGCGGTGACGGGCGGACGCACCGGCACACGACCCCGACCCAACCAACCGCCCTCCCCGGCAGGCGCACCACTCAACCGCCGGACGCGCGCGCGACCATCGTCTCGATCCCCGCCACCAGCAGCTCCAACGCGAACCCGAAGTCCCGATCCCGCATCTCCTGCACCGTGTCGCCCTCGCGCGCCTCCTTGATTCCCGCGGCGTTTTCGAACTCCTGGGCGAATTCGGGCTGATCATGGATCGTGCTCATGGCCTGGTGAAAGTACTCGTCCTGCGACACACCCGCAGAGGCACACCGCTGCACGAAGTGCCCCTCGACCGTCCCAAACCCGTACACGAACTGGAAGAGGGCCGAGATCCCGCCCATCTGCCCGTGCGGAGGCAGCCCTGTATGACTGATCACCTTCTGCACGCACAGCGAGAACGCCACCGAGTGCGGACCGATGTTGAGATAGTTGCCGATGAGCGGCGACACCCAGGGATGGCGCACCAGGAGCGCCCGGTACGCGGTCGCAAGCGTGCGCAGCTGATCGCGCCAGCCCTCGCCCGAATCCGGGTCCGGCAGCTCCAGTTCGCCGAAGACCGCGTCCAGGGCGAGTTCCAGGAGGTCGTCCTTGGTGTCCACGTACCAGTAGACCGACATCGCCGTGACGTTCAGCTCTGCAGCCAGTCGACGCATGGAGAACTTGGCCAGACCCCCGGCATCGAGCAGCCGCACGGTGACCCGGGTGATGCGGTCACGATCGAGCCCGGTCGGCTGCCCCCCGCCGCGCGACGCACCGCCCGGGGGCTCCTTGCCCTCCAGCCAGACGCTGGTCCGCGCGGGGCGCTTGGCCCGGTCGGCCGACCTCACCACGCTGCCCTCACCATGGCGCACCTTCCTCGGACCTCAGTACTTCGCGTACGCATACGTGATGGTA
>CBFGQM010000400.1:0-4200 GCA_965650905.1 uncultured Streptomyces sp.
GGCGACGTTGCGCATGACCTTGTCTCTTGCCTGGGCGCGACGGATGGCCCGCCGAACCGGGCGGCCGCTGGAAGGTCGAGAAGGCCGAGTTCGTCCCGCAGTGGTTCGACGTCGGATCCTTTCGCGTGGTGAACCTCGGCGATGCCCGCACCCAGGGCGCCCACGTCACCGCCGTACGCGATCGGATCCGCCAGGTCGTCCTCAGCCGCGGCGCGGCCGAGGACGGGCTCGTCATGGGGAGGTAGCTGGGGCGGCGGCCGGCGGGCTTGCGCGGGCCCCGAGCGGGTCTGCGGCCCGCTGGTCCCGGGCGGCACCTACGACGGGTGCGCAACGCGCGCACTGTTCTTCGTCCTCGGTCTGTTCGGGCGGGCTTGCGCTGCTGGGCGCGAGTCGTCACCCTCCCGCTTGCGCGCCACCGCTGACCAGGCAGTTGGTCCCATCGGGTCAGTTGGTTCCCCTCCGGTCAGTTGGTCCCATCGGGCGCTTTTATGCGTCCGGACCGGTGGCGGGGCGCGGGTCAGGGCTTCGGCCGGGTGACTGATTAGTCATGAATAAGGATCATTTGCTTTCGCGGCGCCGGGCGCTGCTCGCCGGCGCCGCCGTGCTGGGGGCGGCAGCGGGGGCGGCCGGCACGGTACGCCTCCTCACCGCCGATCCGGCCTCTCCGCCGGGCTCACCGGTGCATCCCTCCGCCACTCCGTCCGCCCCTCCAGTCGCCGGCGCCCCGGCGGACAACGCGGTGAATCCCTCCGCCTACCGGCTCCGGCCCATGGCCGGATACGGCCCGGCGCGGACCGGACCCGGCCGGACCCTCGTACGGCACGAGCCGTTCCTACGCATCAAGGCGCGCGGCCGCAGCATCGTGCTGACCTTCGACGACGGCCCCGACCCCCGCTACACCCCGCACATCATGAACACGCTCAAGGCCCACGACGTACATGCGATGTTCTTCGTGTGCGGCGCACAGGCCGTCGACAACAAGGACATCCTCCGGAGAATGGCCGACGAGGGGCACGTCGTCGGAAACCACACCTGGTCCCACCCGCTGCTGACCGGGCTGACCCGCTCCGCGATCCGCTCCGAGATGGAGCGGACCTCCAAGGTCATCGAGGATGCGTGCGGGGAGCGGCCCGAATGGTTCCGCGCACCGTACGGGGCCTGGAACCGGGTGGCCTTCCAGCTCGGCGCCGAGCTCGGAATGGAGCCGCTCGCCTGGACCGTCGACACACTCGACTGGACGCGGCCCGGCTCCGACGTCATCGAGCGCCGAGTCGAGAACGGCGCGGCTCCGGGCGTCGTGGTCCTCACGCACGACGCGGGCGGCGACCGCTCGCAGAGCGTACAGGCACTGCGCGCATATCTGCCCCGGCTGCTCGACTCGGGCTATCGCATCATCGTTCCCAGGCGGAACAGGTAATTCGCCGGGTGGGCCGAGTTCTACGGGCTTTCGCCCGCCGGCTCAGGGAACGCTCAGCGAACCTCGACCAGGCGGGCGAACACGACGACGTTTCCGTCGTAGCCGTTCTGCTTGGAGAAACCGCCTCCGCAGGTGATGACACGCACTTCGGGAGTTCCGGTGTTGCCGTAGACGCGCTCGCCGGGGAAGTTGTTCTTCGCGAACACCTCGACGCCGTACACCTCGAATACGGCGAGCTTCCCGTCCTGGCGCTGCACCTCCACCAGACTTCCCTTGCTCACGGCCCCGAGGCGGTAGAAGACGGCGGGGCCCTGCTTGTTGTCCACATGGCCGACGAGTACGGCCGTGCCGTTTTCGCCGGGCGAGACCGAACTGGAGAACCAGCCCGAGAGATTCGGGTCCTCCGGTGGGGGAGCGGCCACCCAGCCCTCGTCGTCGAGGCCCACCGGCATGATCGGCGCGTCGACCTGGATCGAGGGGATCCTGACGCGGTCGGCCACGGAGAACGGCAGGTGAGCCGGTGCTGCGTTCGGGCGGGCTTCTTTGGGGGTGACGCTGTCCGCGGCGGCGGCCGTCGCGGGCTGCGGCGGACCGATGTCGAACTCTCCAGAGCCATTCCGAACGAGAGCGAGGCCGGTCAGAAGAACAAGCGCTATCACACCCCAAGGGGCACGCTTCCTCGGCCGCTCCTCCTCTTCGGCCAGCCTGAACCCAGACATTCGCATACCCCTCTCGACGCGGCCGTCGCCGCATCTTCCGCGCATATGAGAACGCTAAGTCCAACACGCCCGGCGGGCGACGCGAGAACCTCCGAACGGGTGGTGGCGCCCGGCGCTCGTCCGCCATCCGAGTAGCCGCGTACGGGAAATTTCCAAGGGTCCGTGACCTGCGGCAATATCCGATGATGTGCCTTTCCTTCGGCGTGTCCTTTCACCAGGACGGACCATTCTCGAAATGCGGCGACGCGCCGGGCATCTGAGGGTCTTTCTGGGAGGCGTTTTCTCGCCGATCGCACCCGGGGACGGTTCCCGGGGCGCCTTCCCCCGGAGGATCACATGCTTACCACTCGTGCCCTGGCCGTCGCCGCGACAGCGGTCGCCACCCTAGGACTCGCCGCTCCCACGGCCGTGGCCTGGGAAAAACCGAGCAGCCCGAGAAACATCGTAGCCACGCCCAACGTCGTCGCCCGGGGAGGGCAGCTGACGGTCACGGTCGACGGGTGCCCGAGGGGCGGCCACGTGACGTCCAACGCGTTCCCGCGGACGGATCTCTCGCCACTCAACAACGACAGGGAGACATCCAGGGGGGTCGCGACCATCAACCAGACGGCCACCCCCGGTTCGTACGACCTCACGGTCAACTGCGTCGGAAGGGGCAGCCTCACGAAGCCCGCCGCCTTCACTGTACTCGGGGGTGTCCAAGGCGGCATCGGCGGCGGCAGCTCCAGCGGTGCCACGCCGACCGACATGGCGATCGGTGGCGGGCTGGTGGCCCTCGCGCTGGTCGGCGGCGGGGTGTTCTGGATGCGCCGCCGCTCCGAGAACAAGATGTGAGGCTGCTTCCTTCGGACAAGGTCTGGACGCTGACGGATGCATGCGGTCGGGGGACGGGCGCGGCGCGGCGCCCGTCCCGGGTGAGCATCCGTCACTCTCGCGCGTTCGGGAACAGTGACGGCAACGGTTGGGGGACGCAGTGATCCCGCAGCTGTCGGGCTTCTCGAAGTCCCGGATCAGAAGGAGACGGAAGCTACGTGCTTTTTGCGACCTCGTGCAGCGCGTGGGCCTCGGTCCCTACCTGGTCACCTGGTCCCGGCGACGCCGCGCGCCTCCCAGACCCCGGCGACGGCCAGACCCCGGCGACGGCCGGAACACGGCGACGGCCAGGCCCAGCACGATGGTGAGCACGATGGTGTGCACCACGCCGATCATCATCGTCATGTACTCGATCACCGCGCAGAAACTTGTGAGCCGGGTGAACACTCTCGGCACTCCCACGCGTACCTAAGGCCATGCGGCGCGATAGTTGCTCCGCAACACCTATGGAACAGCGGGAGTTACCATGAAGACCTCCTGGCGAAGCGCCTCACTCGTGGCGGCAGCTGCGGCCCTGGCGCTGACGACGGCGTGCAGTCAGGACAACCCCCAGCCCGCAGGAAGCCAGGACTTGGGGACGGCGCCCGCGGCCAACGGTGTGGGACCGGGCAACGACGGTGAGGCCGGTACGGGCACTCCCCCCGCCGATGTCGGCGCCGGGGCCCAGGCACAGCCGGCCGGCAAGCTTGTCGTGGCGAAGAACGACACGCTCGGCGAGGTGGTCACGGACAGCGCGGGCATGACACTCTACCGCTTCGACAAGGACACCGCCGAGCCGCCGCAGTCGACATGTGATGGCGACTGTGCCGCGGCCTGGCCTCCCGTTCCGGCTGCGGGTGCCACCGCCGCCGCCGGTATGGACAAGTCGCTGCTCGGGACGGTCACCCGCTCTGACGGCACGAAGCAGCTGACCCTCGGCGGCTGGCCGCTGTACCGGTACGCGAAGGACGCCAAGGCCGGTGACACCAACGGCGAGGGGGTGGGCGGCTCTTGGTACGCATCGGCCCCGACCGGCAAGAAGGCATCCCTCGCGGACCTGCCCGGCCTGTCGACCCGTAAAGACCCCAAGCTCGGTGAGGTCGTCGTAGACAAGAACGGTATGACGGTCTACCGCTTCGAGAAGGACACCTCCTGGCCGATGACGACGGCATGTCTCGGCGAGTGCCTGAAGAAGTGGCCGCTCGTCAAGCC
>CBFGQM010000401.1:0-4187 GCA_965650905.1 uncultured Streptomyces sp.
GACGTCCGCGCAGGCAACGCCTACGTGATCGGCCCCGGCTCCGTCCACGCCACCGGCGTCATCTACGAGATCGACGACCCCCACCAGCCGCCCGTCGCCGCCCCCACCTGGCTGCTCACCGCCCTCACCACAAGGCCCGCACCGGCGCCCACCGCACCGGCCGCGCCGATGCCGCTTGCCCCCGAACGTCTCGACACCTACACCCGGCGCGCCCTCGTCGACGAATGCGACCGCATCGCCCGGGCCGCCGACGGCGAACAGAACAACCAGCTCAACACCAGCGCCTTCAACCTCGGCACCCTCGTCGGCGCCGATGCCCTCCCAGAGACCGAGGCGCGGCAAGCGCTCCTCGCCGCCGCCCGCGCAGGCAACCACCCCGATGGGCGCGCCATCCCCACCATCAACTCCGGGCTCACCGCGGGCACGGCCCACCCCCGCACCCCCTGGCCGCCCGCACCGCGCGACCGGCACAGCTTCGCCGGGCTGCTCCCCCCGCAGCCCCCGGCCGCACCGCAGCCCCACAGCAGCGCCTGGACCGCGCCCACCGAGCAACCCGTCCCCATGCCGTCGCCGATGCCCGCCCGCGAATGGGACGACATCGGCAACGCCGAACGCGTCATCGACCGGTACGGCAGCGAAATCCGGTGGCTCGCCGACATCGAACGCTGGGCCTACTACAACAAAGGGCGCTGGAGCCTGAAGGCCGCCAACACCGGCGTCTGGACGCGCGTCGTCGACACCATCGGCCGGCTCGAAGAAGAGGCCCCCAACTACAGCGACGAGCCGCCCGAGCCGGACCCCAACAGCAAGACCAAGGAGCCGCCCGCGAGCGAGCGGGAGAAGTTCCTGGCCTGGGCCCGGAAACAGCGCATGCGGCCCAAGCTCGCAGCCGCGCGCGACGTCCTCCAGGCGTACCCCTCCGTGCACTCCACCATGGACGCCTTCGACAAGCCGGAGACGCTCCTCAACGTCGCCAACGGCATCGTCGACCTCACCACCGGCGAACTCCTCCCGCACAACCGGGCCCTGTACCTCATGCAGCAGTCGCCCGTCCCCTACGACCCGAACGCCACCTGCCCCCTGTGGGAGGAGTTCCTCGAGGACGTCATGCCCGACGCCGAACGCCGCGCCTACCTCGCCCGCGTCGTCGGCTACAGCCTCACCGGCTCCACCGGCGAACAGGTCATGTTCATCCACCACGGTGAAGGCCAGAACGGCAAAGGCGTGTTCATGCGCGTCACCATGGGCCTGCTCGGCGAGTACGCGCAGGCCGTGCCCGCCTCCACCCTCATGGCCAAGCACAACGACGGCGGCATCCCCAACGACGTCGCCCGCATGGGCGGCAAACGACTCCTGTCGACCAGCGAGACCGGCCGCAACTCTGAAGGCCGCGGCAAGGCCCTCGACGAGGAACTCGTCAAGCGGCTCACCGGCGAGGACATCATCAGCGCCCGCTTCCTCAACGCCGAGTTCTTCGACTTCCGGCCCGTCGGCAAGATCCACCTTGCGACCAACCACCTGCCTGACGTGTCCGGCAGTCACAGCATGGCCCGCCGTCTCCAGGACATCGGATGGGACGTCATCGTCCCGCCCGCCAAGCGGGTCCGCGGCCTCGACGAGAAGATCCTCAGCCGCGAGGCGGCAGGCGTCCTGAACTGGGCCATTCGCGGCTGCCTCGACTGGCAGAAGCAGGGCCTGGCCGTCCCCGAGTCCGTCACCGCCAAGACCCGCGAGCACATCGCCCAGTCCAACCCGCTCGCCACCTGGATGGAGGAAGAGACCGACGCCGTCCCCACGGTCGTCACCGAGAACAGCCAGCTGTACGGCAGCTACAAGACGTGGGCTGAGAAGGCAGGCGTCCGGCACCCCATGTCCATGAAGGCGTTCACCATCCGCATTCAGGAGCAGGGCTACGTCCAGCAGAAGGACAGCCGGACCCGACGGGCTGTCACCGTCGGCCTCGCTCTCGCGTCGCTCGGCGGTGCCCGATGACTGCCCATGCGGAGGCGTGCGAAGGGGTTGCGAAGGGGTTTGCGAAGGGGTCTGCGAAGGCTTTGACCTGCAAGTCGAAGGGGTCGAAGGGGTTTTTCTACGTCTACGCGCATAAGGAGAAGGAACCTCGGCGACGCCGTTACGCAACAGATGGCCCGCCAAACCCCTTCGACCCCTTCGCACCGCAGGTCAACCCCTACGCGCACCCCTTCACAGACCGCTTCGCAACCCCTTCGCACCCCTTCAGGGGCCCCCGGTGACCGCCGCGCGGCGGGCCCGCCCCACAGCCGCCGATCACGCCGAGACGACCGCGGTCACTCCCCGCCTTCGCCCCTGCCCACGCTGCGGAGCCGACATCCTCACCGCCCGGACCCCCGACCGCGTCTGCGCCGTCGACGTACGCGCCGACCCCACACCCCTCGACGCCACCGCCGAGATCCTCGCTCGCCTCGACGGGCGCCTCACCTGGTGCCTCACCGGCGGCGCCCACACACCTGCCCGCATCCGCTTCCGCAACCGCTGGCACATCGCCGGAGGCCGCTGCACTCACACCGTCATCGCCGACCACATATGCCCGCCCCAACCCGTACAGGAGACCCTGCTGTGAGCCGATCCAAAGCCAAGGGCACCGCCGCCGAAACCGCCGTCGTCCGCTTCCTGCGCGCCTTCGGCTTCACCCAAGCCGAACGCCGCACCCTCGGCGGCACCCAGGACCGCGGCGACATCGCCGGCGTCCCCGGCGTCGTCATCGAGGTCAAGAACTGCGCCCGGCAAGAACTCCCCGCCTGGGTCGCCGAAGCCGAACGCGAGCGCGACAACGACCAGGCGGACCTGGGCGTCGTCTGGCACAAGCGGCGCGGCAAGTCCGACCCGGCCGAGTGGTTCGTCACGATGTCCGGCTGGCAGTTCGCCGCCCTCCTCCGCGAGCAGCAGGGCCTGCCCGAGCCCGAGTCCGAGGAGCTGATCAGCGGCACACAGCAGTGCGGCCACGACGACTATCACGACCCGCACGAGTGGGCCGACCAGCCGCACGTCTGGTGCCCGGGCATCGGCTACGACGAGGACGAGAGCGAGGCGGCATGACCGAGCAGGCCGCCGTCATCACCGTCATCACCGTCATCACCGGCGTCCCCGCCGGCCTCGACGTTCGCGGACTCGACCGCGATCACACCCCCGTCGCCGACTGGCTGTGCGCCTGCGGCGAGCACGAACGAGCCACCGGCCGCCGCGACGTTCAGCAGCTGCTCGCCCGCGTCCGCGTCGGCCACTGCCCGCACAACCTGGGAGCCGCCGCATGAGCACCCGACTCCGCTGCTCCCGCGGCCACTTCCTCCCCGCCAGCGCCCGGCCAGTCGGCGCCCCGCACGGCTGGGACGACACTTGCCGATGCGTGCTGACCCGACGCCCCCGAAAGCGCCCGTACCGCTTCCGGGACATCGACCTGATGGGCCAGGACCTCGCGCTACGGCAGAAGGCCATACGGACCGTCCGACTCTCGGGGAGCTACCTATGATCCTCTTCGCCTGTGGCCTGTGCGAGCGAGACCTCGAGGCCGGCTACCTCTGCCCCGGCTGCACGCTCGGCACGGCCCAGCGTCTCGACCGCATGCCCCGTCTCTACGACGCGCTCGCCGCGTTCCTCCACCCCGGCGGCCGGCGCCCCGAGCTGGGTCGCTCCCGGCCCGCCGGGGCGCCCCTGCCGATCTCCGAGCCCGCGTTCAACCTCCGCGGCCCCGGCGGCATCGTTGGCGTCTTGGAGGACTGGCGCTCGGCGATGCAGGCCGACCGCGGGTGGAGTGAGCCTGCCACCACGGGCAGCACCGAGCGGCGCATCGTCGTCGCGGCCCGCGCGCTCGGCATGAATCTGGAGTGGATAGCCGCAGAGTGGCCGATGGCCGGCGCGTTCGCCGAGGAGATCCGTGATCTCGAGCGGGACGTCGCCTCGATCGTCAATCCGCCGGAGAAGACGCTGCGGCTCGGTAACTGCCCCGCGGTGTACGAGGACGGCGTGGTGTGCGGGGCGGTGTTGCGGGTGCCTGCGGGTACGGCGAAGGTCGAGTGCCGGTGGTGTGGCTGCGAGTACCCGCCGGACACGTGGCTGGAGTTGCGGTCACTTCAGGGCGAGGGGGCGGCTTGAGGATGCTCGGGTCGCTGCGGCAGTTCGTCCGTCTCATGCGTGAGCCAGCGCAGGAAGTC
>CBFGQM010000402.1:0-4178 GCA_965650905.1 uncultured Streptomyces sp.
GCCGCCAACTCCGACTTCATCCTCGCCACATTCGGCGAGGAGCTGGGCCTGGCCGGCGTGATGGCGATCCTGCTGATCTACGGCCTGATCGTGGAACGCGGCGTACGCACCGCCCTCGCCGCCCGCGACCCGTTCGGGAAACTGCTGGCCGTCGGCCTCTCCGGCGCCTTCGCGCTCCAGGTCTTCGTGGTCGCCGGCGGCGTCATGGGCCTGATCCCGCTGACCGGTATGACCCTGCCGTTCGTCGCCTACGGCGGTTCATCGGTGATCGCCAACTGGGCCCTGATCGGCATCCTGATCCGGATCAGCGACACCGCCCGACGCCCCGCACCCTCACCCGCCCCGAATCCCGACGCCGAGATGACCCAGGTGGTCCGACCGTGAACAAACCCCTGCGCCGGATCGCGCTCTTCTGCGGGCTTCTGGTCATGGCCCTGCTCATCCGCGACAACTGGCTCCAATACGTCCAGGCCGGCGACCTCCAGGACGACAAGAACAACCGCCGGGTCTCCATCGAGCGCTACGCCCAGCCACGCGGCGACATCATCGTCGACGGCAAGGAGATCACCGGGTCCACGAAGACCTCGGGCAGCGACTACGAATACAAGCGCACGTACAAGGACGGCCCGATGTGGGCGTCCGTCACGGGCTACGCCTCACAGGCCTTCGGTGCCACGCAACTGGAGTCCATCGAGGACGGCATCCTCACCGGCAACGACGACCGGCTCTTCTTCCGCCGCACCCTCGACATGATCACCGGCAAGAAGCAGGGGGGCGGCAACGTCGTCACCACCCTCAACGCCGCCGCGCAGAAGGCTGCCTTCGAGGGCCTGGGCGACAAGAAGGGCGCCGTCGCCGCCATCGACCCGTCCACCGGCGCGATCCTGGCGCTCGCCTCCACGCCGTCGTACGACCCGTCGACGTTCGCCGGGAACTCCACGGACACCGACACCAAGGCCTGGCAGAAGCTCCAGAAGAAGAACAACCCCGACGACCCGATGCTCAACCGGGCCCTGCGCGAGACCTACCCGCCGGGCTCCACCTTCAAGGTGGTCACCGCGGCCGCGGCACTCGAGCACGGCAAGTACGAGGACATCGACGCGAAGACCGACTCGCCGGATCCGTGGACCATGCCGGGCACCACGACCGAGCTGCCGAACGAGGGCAACATCCCCTGCAAGAACGCCACGCTCCGCGTAGCCCTGCAATACTCCTGCAACACCGTCTTCGGCAAGATCGGTTCCGACCTCGGCAAGGACAAGATGCTGGAGACCGCCGAGAAGTTCGGCTTCAACTCCGAGCAGTTCGTGCCGGTCCGCTCCAACGCCTCCGTCTTCCCCAAGACGATGGACAGGCCGCAGACCGCGCTCAGCTCCATCGGCCAGTTCGAAACCGCCGCGACCCCGCTTCAGATGGCCATGGTGGCCTCGGCCGTCGCCAACGACGGCACGCTCATGGAGCCGTACATGGTCGACCGGCTGACAACCCCGAACCTGGACGTCATCGAGAAGAACGAGCCGAAGGAGATGAGCAAGCCCCTCTCCGAGGAGAACGCCCAGAAGCTCCAGTCGATGATGGAGACGGTCGTGGAGAAGGGCACCGGCACCAGCGCTCGGATCGACGGCGTCACCGTCGGCGGCAAGACCGGTACCGCCCAGCACGGCGTCGACAACAGCGAGAAGCCGTACGCATGGTTCCTCTCGTACGCGAAGGCGGACGACGGCAGCTCGCCGGTCGCCGTGGCCGTAGTGGTCGAGGACGGCAGCGCCAACCGTGAGGACATTTCCGGCGGCGGTCTCGCCGCACCGATCGCAAGAGACGTGATGAAGGCAGTCATCGACAGCAAGAAGTGAGCCATGTCACGTTCCCTTCGCAAACAGTGCACGTTGCGATACCGGTCCTGTATCGGGTGACGGTGGTGGCCAGGTCAGGCAAGGCGAGCCGGGTACCGTATGCCCGGACAGCACACCGCCGGACCACACAACCGGGTGCGGTCGGAACCGACGGAGAGGGCTGGTAGTAGCTATGGAAGAGCCGCGTCGCCTCGGCGGCCGGTACGAGCTGGGCCAGGTGCTCGGCCGTGGTGGCATGGCAGAGGTACATCTCGCCCATGACACACGGCTCGGCCGCACCGTGGCGGTGAAGACGCTGCGAGCGGACCTCGCGCGCGACCCGTCGTTCCAGGCCCGGTTCCGCCGGGAGGCCCAGTCGGCCGCCTCGCTCAACCATCCCGCGATCGTCGCCGTGTACGACACGGGTGAGGACTACATCGAGGGCATCTCCATCCCGTACATCGTGATGGAGTACGTCGACGGGTCCACGCTGCGCGAGCTGCTGCACTCGGGGCGCAAGCTGCTGCCCGAGCGCGCCATGGAGATGACCATCGGCATCCTCCAGGCCCTCGAGTACTCGCACCGCAACGGTATCGTCCACCGCGACATCAAGCCGGCGAACGTCATGCTGACGCGCAACGGCCAGGTCAAGGTGATGGACTTCGGCATCGCCCGGGCGATGGGCGACGCCGGCATGACGATGACGCAGACCGCGGCGGTCATCGGCACGGCCCAGTACCTCTCGCCGGAGCAGGCGAAGGGCGAGCAGGTCGACGCACGGTCCGACCTGTACTCGACGGGCTGTCTGCTCTACGAGCTGCTGACGGTCCGGCCGCCCTTCGTGGGCGACTCCCCGGTCGCGGTCGCGTACCAGCACGTACGCGAGGAGCCGCAACCCCCGAGCGTCTTCGACCCCGAGATCACGCCCGAAATGGACGCGATCGTCCTGAAAGCACTCACCAAGGACCCGGACTACCGCTACCAGTCCGCCGACGAGATGCGCGTCGACATCGAGGCCTGCCTCGACGGCCAGCCCGTCGCGGCCACCGCGGCCATGGGATCAGTCGGCTACGGCGGCTACGGCGGCTACCCCGACGACCAGCCGACCACCGCCCTGCGCGCCACAGACGGCCAGCAGACGTCCTTGCTCCCCCCGATAAACCCGGACGACGGCGGCTTCGGCTACGACGACCGCGCCGACCGCCGCCGCCCGAAGAAGAGCAACACCTCGACGATCCTGCTTGTCGTCGCGGGTGTGCTGGTCCTGGTCGGCGCCATCCTCATCGGCAAGTGGGCCTTCAGCGGGACCGGCGGCACGGGAGACGACACCTTCCCGGCACCCAACTTCGTCAACCGGACCCAGGAAGACGCCAGGGACTGGGCGGCGAACGTCGACCTGAAGGTGACGATCACCAAGAAGGCCTGCGAGAACACTCCGGAGGGCCGCGTCTGCGCTCAGATCCCGAAGGCGAAGACCCGGGTCAGCAAGAACGACACGATCACGCTGACGGTGTCGACGGGGGCGCCGAAGGTGGCGGTGCCGAACGTCATCGACGACCCCCTTGAGGAAGCCCGGGCGAAGCTTGAGGCCGACGACTACCAGTTCAAGGTCGAGACGGAGAAGAAGGAGTCCAGCCAGGAGCCGGGCACGGTCCTCGACCAGGACCCGAAGGCCGGCGAGGAGGTGGAGAAGGGATCGACGATCACCCTCACCATCGCCGAGGAGAAGAAGCAGACGACCGTCCCCGACGTCACCGGCAAGACCTGTGACGAGGCCAGGGCACAGATGGAGGCCAACAACCTCGTCGGCGCCTGCACCGACGTGGAGACCGACGACGACTCCTTGGTCGGCAAGGTCATCACGACCGCGCCTTCGGCGAACTCCCAGGCCGACCCGGGCTCCCAGGTGGCCATCCAGATCGGCAAGAAGTCGCAGGACCAGCAGCAGGCACAGGTGCCGAACGTGGTCGGCCAGAACGTGAAGCAGGCACAGCAGATACTGCGGCAGGCCGGCTTCAAGAACGTTCAGTTCGCCCCGGGAAGCGACCAGGGCGACAACGCGATCGTCGCCGCCCAGGACCCGCAGCCGGGAACAGCGGCGGATGCGAACTCCCAGGTGATCACCCTGACCACCTTCGCAGGCGGCGGCGGTGGCAACGGCGGCGGTGGCAACGGCGGCGGCGATGACCTCTTCGGAGGCACCACCGGCACGGCGCCCCGTACCGAGGACTGACGCCCACTCCGTCCCCATACGACGGACGCGGCGACGACAGAGCCCCCGGCCCCTCCAGGGGCGGATTCTTGGGGTCCTCGCAACACCTGATGGCTTACGCGGCTGTCAGTAGA
>CBFGQM010000403.1:0-4156 GCA_965650905.1 uncultured Streptomyces sp.
GTTCGCGACGGCCAGCGACGCGATGATCGTCTGCAGCAGCTCGGACTTTCCGGCGCCTGTGGTACCTGCGACGAGCGCGTGCGGCCCGTCGCGGCGGATGTCCAGAACAAACGGTCCGTCCGCCGCGATGCCGATGGGGGCAGAGGTCGTCGAACCACCGGCCTGCCATATCCGTTCCACATCCCCGCCGGTCGGGTCGGGCATGCCGAGCAGGGAGAGCAGTCGGGCCGCGGTGGGCAGAGCGCTGTCGGCGTCGTCACGACTGACATCTCGCACCGGTGCGAGGGAGCGAGCCAGCAACTCGCACCAGCCCGGCGTGACTTGGTCAGCCAGTACGTCACCGACCGATTCGAGGCCGTAGCCGCGCACTCTGACGTGATGCGGAGCATCGGGCGTCCAGCAGACCACAGCCTTGCACTCCTCGGGGAGCAGCCGCTCGTCCTCGTCGAGGCAGAGCGCATAGATGCCGTGCTGAGGTCCTTCGGTGAGAATCTGCGGGACACCCGGCATCCGGCGCAGCAGACGTGCTCCGTCGAGAATCACCAGCATGTTGGGGTCCGGGTAGAGCTGCCCCATTGTGTTCTGCTGTTCGTGGGCCGCCTTACGGCGGTTCAGCTCGTTCAGCAGTTCATTGACACGGCGAGCGATCGCCTCCGAGTCGGAGGCGACGAGCGCGATGCAGTCCTGACCCTGGTCGGGCGCGGTGTGGGGCAGCCAATGGGCCCAGCTCCACTCGGCACCGGCGGCCGCCGTAGCGCAGAGCGAGACGAGCGACAGGTCTCTGGGGCTGTGCAAAGCCGCAGCCTGCACAGCTATCCACCGTGCGGTGGCGAGAGCCCGGGCACGGTCTCCCGCGACACCGACGACGCCCAGTTCGGTGAACGGAAGCGTGACAGGAACGTCCGACAGGATCGGAGGTTCCGGCCGGTCCTCGTCGTACGTGCTGCCGCCGCGCCCCAACACGAGCTCGACGTCGGACGGCAGCCCGCCCACACCGATCCTCATCTGCATCGCATCCGGATCAGTGAGTCGGCGCTCCCACAGGCGGCGTCGGGGTCCCGTGGCGAAGAGCAGGATCTCCGCCGGGTCGGGATGGTCGGCGCGCCGGTCACGCTGCTCCTGCTTGGCCACGCGTACGAGTTCGGTCTTGTGAGCGGCGAGATCCTTCTTGTACTGCTTCAGCGAGGTCTTGTGCTTCTTCTTGCCCTCACGGTTCTCGCTCAGCCACTGCCCCGCCATCATGAAAGGGCTCATCAGGCAGAAGAGCAGCATGTAGATCTGCTGGGTGACGAAGTACATGGCCAGGCCGAAGAGCATCGGCATGAAGGCCATGATGAACTGGAAGCCGGCCCGCTCGCCCTTCGTGGGAGCCTGCGGCACGGCGAGACGCCGCCGGGGCCGCAGTGGTGAGAGCCTGGGCGGCCGGTTGTACGCGAGGCCGCCCTCACTCATCGCGGACAAGTGCGCATCCGGTTCGGCCGCACGGTCGAGAACGAGCAGGCAGTCCCCCACCCGTACGACACTGCCGAGCGGCCACGGGGTCTTTGACTCCACCGCCTCGTCGTCGAGCTGGACTCCGGTGCCGGACTGCGGGCTGAGTACGGCCGCGCCCTGGACATCGATCGTCAGACGGATCGCCACAGACGGCAGGGAAGAGTCCCGCAACGCCAACGAACAGGTGGTAGCCGATCCGATGGTGGCCACGCCGGCGCCCAGCCGGACCACGTGCCCGGATGCCGGACCGCCCGCCACCCTCAGTTCGTACCAGCCGTCGGGCTCCCCTCGTCGCAGAAGCGGCCCGATCGTATCGTCGACGGACACGCGCATGCCGTCGCGCAGTACGGACGCCGCAGAGGTTGACCGGTCGCAGCGGAGACCGTCGGCCCACAGGGACGGCACCGCCGTCGCCGATGGGCCATAGCCGGGCAGCCCGGCCAAGGAGGTGCCGGGCATCGGCACGACGACATTCGGCGGCGCGGTGCCCGGAGGCTGCCTCGCTGAACCAAGGGCTGCTGTCAGAGCCTGGGCGACGTCGCCGGCGGTGGCCGCGTCATCCGTGGTGACCATGACGTCCTGCGGCTCACCGCCCTCGTGCACGAGAGTCACCAGCACCTGCATGGTCGTTTTCCTCCCCGTGGGCCGTACGGCCGCGTCCATTACTCCGTCCACGGAGACTAATCGCAGTCCCATGTCCCATGACCAGTCGTCTCAGTTGATCGGTCCCGCGTCAGACAGCAGGCAGCGCGTAGATCTCCGGGGTCGCGTCCACGACCGGTGCCGTGGAGCGGCCGGAGACCGCGCGAGCCATCTCGACCTCATGCTGGAAAAGGCGGCGGAAGTCGGCGTCGGCGGCCAGTCCGGTCGTACGACCTTCACCGCGACCGTACGGCCTCCGGGAGAGCGGGCCAGGTAGACGCGGCCCATGCCTCCCACGCCGCGCCCTCGCAGCAGCCGATAGCTGCCCAACTCCCGCTGATCGTCCGGCTGCAGTGTCTCCATGGTCGGGCCTTCCCCGTTTTTGTCAACGCGGTGGGCTACTACGGGCTACAGGCCTACAGCTCCAGCAGATCCACCGTCACATCCGCCGGGAAGCCGGTCGTCGGCCCCACCCGCCGCGCGAACTCCGTGACAGCCTCCAACTGGGGCGTGCCGAACCGGAAGTCGAGCGTCGTGAAGTAGCGCTCCAGGACGTTCTGGTCGAAGGCCTCCCAGCGCGCCGCCTGCTCGGCGACCTTGCCGACCTCGTCCAGCGAGAGGTCCCTGGACGCGAGGAACGCCTCGTGGACCTTGCGCGTGAGGACCGGCTCGCGCTCCAGGTACTCGCGCCGGGCCGCCCAGACCGCGAAGACGAACGGCAGCCCGGTCCACTTCTTCCACAGCGCGCCCAGGTCGTGCACGGCGAGGCCGTACCTCGGCCCGTCGAGCAGGTTGGCGCGCAGGGCGGCGTCCCCGATGAGTACGGCGGCTTCGGCCTCCTGCATCATCACGGCGAGGTCGGGCGGGCAGGTGTAGTACGACGGCTGTACGCCGATCCGCTCGGCCAGCAGCAGCTGCGCGAGCCGTACGGAGGTGCGCGAGGTCGAGCCGAGCGCGACCCTGGCGCCGTCCAGGTCCTCCAGCGGAACCTGGGAGACGATCACGCAGGACATCACCGGGCCGTCGCAGCCGACCGCGATGTCGGGAAAGGCGACCAGTTCATCGGCGTGCTTGAGGAACTCGACGAGCGTGATGGGCCCGATGTCGAGGTCACCCCGCACCAGCCGCTCGCTGAGCTTCTCCGGGGTGTCCTTGGTGAGCTCGAAGTCGAGGAGCGTCCCCGTACGCGCGAGCCCCCAGTACAGGGGCAGGCAGTTCAGGAACTGGATGTGGCCGACGCGCGGCCGGGTGCGAGAATTGTCCACATCGCGAGGCTAGCCCCCATGAGGTACGGTGCAGGCTTCAGGGTCGGAGAGTGTGGGCAGCAATTCCGGAAACCCTCTCGACCTCCCGTGTCAACCTTCACGACACCACGACGTCAACCCATCCGGTGACCTCGTCAAAACTTCCGGGCGACGTGATCTTGCCCACTATTGCTTTGGGCTGCCTGCGTGCTAGGCTCGCCGCAAGTTGCAGTTTGGTTTCCCTTGCAGTACAGAGCCTGCGGAGCATGTAACCGCGGGCTCTCGTCGTTTTCAGACAAATGCAGTTGTTTACACAATCGCTGGTTCTGGAGCAGGGCAACCCTTTGGGCCCAAGGAGGGCTTATGGCTACCGGAACCGTGAAGTGGTTCAACGCCGAAAAGGGCTTTGGCTTCATCGCCCAAGAAGGCGGCGGCCCCGACGTCTTTGTCCACTACTCCGCGATCAACGCGAGCGGTTTCCGCTCCCTCGAAGAGAACCAGGCGGTTACCTTCGACGTGACCCAGGGGCCGAAGGGCCCGCAGGCGGAGAACGTCACCCCCGTCTGAGCCTTCGGCTTCTGAGCGCCATGCTCTGATGCTCTGATCCGGAACGGATGCAGTACCCAAGGAGCCCCGACACCAGCAGGTGCCGGGGCTCCTGCCTTTCGGATCGGTCGGCATGTCCCGGCGCGCGCGGCCGACGGCGAGGCGAAGCCTGGTGACCCTCGCGGGCCAATGCCCGGAGCATTGCCGGATGCCCGGAGCATTGCCGGATG